>DASPXE010000297.1:0-7322 GCA_035637455.1 Gemmatimonadales bacterium | reverse complement strand
GCCGCATCGTGATGCTGTACCCGGGCGCGGTGGGGACCACGTATCGGCCGTCGCGCACGACCACCGGGTCCACGAAATGCTCGTGGAGGTGATCCACGTACTCGACGACGCGATCGTCGAGGGAGGCGCTGACGCAGATGTAGTCGAACACCGCGAGGTGCTGCACGTACTCGCCCAGGCCGACCCCGCCGGCATGCGGGCACACCGGAATACCGAACTGCGCAGCGAGGAGCAGCACCGCCAACACTTCGTTAACGCCGCCCAGCCGGCAGCTATCGATCTGGCAGAACCGGATCGCGCCGGCCTGCATGAGCTGCTTGAACATCACCCGGTTGTGGCACTGCTCGCCGGTGGCGACGCCGATGGGCGCTACGGCCCGCGCGATGGCGGCGTGGCCCAGCACGTCGTCCGGGCTGGTCGGCTCCTCGATCCACCAGGGATCGAACCGCGCCAGCTCGCGCATGCTGGCGATCGCCTCGCCCACGTCCCATACCTGATTGGCGTCCAGCATGAGCTTGCGGTCGGGTCCGATCTCGCCCCGGACGATAGCCGCGCGGCGCAAATCGTCCTGCAGGTCGCGTCCCACCTTGATCTTGAAGTGCGACCAGCCACGCGCCACCCCCTCGTGGCATAGGCGGCGGATCTGCGCGTCGGGATAGCCGAGCCACCCGGCCGATGTCGTGTAGGCGGGGTAGCCGCGACGCCGGATCTCCGCTTCACGCTCGGCTCGCGTGGGCTCGTGGCGCCGCAGAATGGCGAGCGCCTGCTGGGGCGTGAGCGCGTCGCTCAGGTACCGGAAGTCGATGCAGCGCACCAGCTCCTCCGGACTCATGTCTCGCAGCAGCTGCCACAGCGGCTTGCCCTCCGCTTTGGCGTAGAGGTCCCACACCGCGTTCACGAGGGCGGCCGTCGCGAGGTGCAGTACCCCTTTTTCCGGTCCCACCCAGCGCAGCTGGGAGTCGCCGGTCAGGCGCCGCCAGAAGCGTGCCATGTCGGCCTTGATCTCCTCGAGGGTGAGCCCCCGAACGAGCGGCGCCAGCGTCCGGACCGCCGCCACACACAGCTCGTTTCCCCGCCCGATGGTGAACGTGAGGCCATGTCCCTCCAGGCCGTCGGGGCGATCGGTGGAAACCACCACGTAGGCTGCCGAATAGTCCGGGTCTGGGTTCATCGCGTCAGAGCCGTCCCGCTCTCGCGAGGTCGGAAAGCGGATGTCATGGACGTCGACGCGCGTGATGGTGGTCGGAGGGGGGGCCATGGCTCACATCGCCGTAAAGCCGCCATCGACGGGGAGCGCGACGCCCGTGACGAAGGAGGCCTCGGGGGAGACGAGCCAGAGCGCCGCGGCGGCGCACTCCTCCGGCGTGCCCAGGCGCCCCAGCGGCTGCGCGGCGCCATACTGCGCCCAGGCGGCGGCAGGGTCGGGCATGGCGGCGGCGAAACGGTGGAGCATCGGCGTGTCGATGATCCCCGGGCACAAAGCGTTCACGCGAATGCCGCGGGCGGCGTAGTCGAGTGCCAGCGCCTTGGCCAGCAGCACGACGGCGCCCTTCGATGCGCAGTACACCGGCGAATCGGTCTGCGCCACGAGCCCCGTCTTGCTCGCCGTGAAAAGGATCACGCCGCCCTCGGCCTGACCGAGCATGACAGGAATCGCGCGCCGCGCGGCATACAGCGGGCCCTTCACGTTCACGTCCAGCACCCGGTCGATTTCGTCGTCGACGCTCTGCGGGAGGAGCTTGGGCAGCGTGATGCCGGCGTTGCAGAACAGGATGTCGAGGCGGCCGTAACGCTCGACGCACACGTCGATCATGCGCTCGCTGTCGGTGCGCCGGCCGACGTCGGCGCGCACGAAGCACGCCGTCCCGCCCGACTGCGCGATCGCCTGGACCACCGCCTCGCCCTCGGCGTCTTGAATGTCGGCCAGCACGAGCTGTGCGCCCTCCCGTCCGAACCGAAGGGCGCTCGCCCGCCCGATGCCGGTGCTGGCGCCGGTGATAACCGCCGCTTTGCCGTTCAAGCGGCCGTCAGCGAGAGGCACGGATGTGCTGGCGAGCAGAGCCGAGCCCGTCGATGCCGAGCTCCACCTCGTCCCCCGCGACGAGGTAGCGCGGCGGGCTCTGGCCGAGTCCTACGCCGGAGGGGGTTCCGGTGGAGATGATGTCGCCGGGCAAGAGCGTCATGAACTGGCTGATATAACTGACGAGCGCCGGCACGTCGAAGATGAGCTCGCGGGTCGAGCTGCACTGCTTGGTCGTGCCGTTCACCTTGAGCCACAGGCGCAGGTCGTGCACGTCGCGGATCTCGTCCGGCGTAGCGAGGAAGGGCCCGAGCGGGGCGAAGCTGTCGCAGCTCTTGCCCTTCACCCACTGGCCGCCGCGCTCGAGTTGGAAGGCCCGTTCGGAGTAATCGTTGTGGAGCACGTAGCCGGCGACGTACCGCAGTGCCTCGTCCCGCTCGACATACGCCGTGCGGCGCCCGATCACGACCGCCAGCTCCACTTCCCAGTCCAGCTTGGTGCCGTTTCTCGGGATGAGGACGTCGTCGTTGGGACCGCTGATCGCGCTGGTCGCCTTGAAGAAGAGGACCGGCTCGTCCGGGACCGCCATGCCCGACTCGCGAGCGTGGTCGCGATAATTGAGGCCCACGCACACGATCTTGCTCGGTCGGCACAGCGGCGGCCCCAGCCGCACGGCGTCGGCGACCACGGGCGCGGCCGCGCCCTCCCGTTCGAGCCAGCGCGCCAGCCGCTCGAGGCCGCCGGATCCGAAGAATGCCTCGTCATAATCGGCGCCGAGCGCAGATGCGTCGATGCGCCGCCCGTCGGGCAGGAGCAGCCCCGGCCGTTCCCGGTTCGGCTCGCCGAAGCGGATGAGCTTCATGGTTCACATCTTCAGGGTCACGAAGCCGCCGTCGATCGCGTAGTTGCTTCCGGTGATGAAGGCAGCGGCATCGGAGCAAAGGAACAGGGCGAGGTCGGCGATCTCTTCCGGCCGGCCCATCCGGCCGATCGGCTGCGTGCGGGACAGCTCCTCGAACATCTCGCGCTCCCGGCCCGGATAGTTCTTGGCGAGGAATCCGTCGACGAACGGCGTGTGCACACGTCCCGGGGCGATCGCGTTGCAGCGGATCCCCTGCGCCACATAGTCACGCGCCACCGAGTACGTCATCGTCAGCACCGCCCCCTTCGTCATCGAGTAGGCGAACCGATCCGCGAGGCCGACGGTGGACGCGACTGAGGCGATGTTGAGGATCACCCCGCCGCGCCCTTTCAGCGCCGGGACCGCGGCTTTCATGCAATTGTAGACGCCCTTGACGTTCACGGCATAGAGCCGGTCGAGGTCTGCTTCGGACGTCTGCTCCACGTTGCCGACGTGTGCGATCCCGGCGCTATTGACGAGGATGTCGAGGGGGGCGAACCGCTGCGCGACCGCCTGGAAGGCGTGTTCCACGTCGGCCTGCCGGCTCACATCGCACGGGACCGCGGCGGCTGCGCCGCCGCAGGCCTCAATCTCGCGCGCCACGTCGCGCGCCGCCGGCTCCGCGATGTCGAGCACGGCGACGCGCCCGCCGGCGCGCGCGAAGCGGAGGGCGATCGCCCGGCCGATCCCCGACCCTCCACCGGTCACGATCGCGACCTTGTGCTCGATCTCCCTCATAACCCGTAGACTCGCGCGGCGTTATCGCTGTAAAATCGGCTCCGGTCCGGCGCGCTCCATCCCTGGGTGAAGTGCTCGATGAAGCCGTACCAATCGCGGTAGTTTCCCGCAAGGGTGAGGACCGGCCAGTCGCTGCCGTACAGCACCCGCTCGGTGCCAAAGCACTCCACCACCCGCGTGGCGTACGGGAGCAGGTCCTCACCGCACCATCGCTCCCCCGCCTCGGTCAACAGTCCCGACAGTTTGCAGCACACGTTCTCGTGGGCCGCGAGCCGCGCCAGTCCTGCGCTCCACGGCTCGAAGCAGCGATCCCGGATGGCAGGCTTGCCGCAATGATCGAGGACGAAGCGCGTGTCCGGGCAGTCGCGGACCAAATCGGCGACCTCGCGCAACTGGTCGTGCGTCGCGCACAAATCGAAGACGAGCTCCCGCCGTCCCACCTGCCGGACCCCCTCCACCAACGGGCGCTGCCGGCAGAAGCCTGCGGGTTGCCCCTGAATGTTCTGGCGGATGCCTTTGACCTTGCGGCAGGTGGAGAGCGCGTCGAGCTGACGATCGATCGACTCCCCGTCGGCGAGGTTGGCGAACGCGACGATGCCGGCGAGGCGCGGCTCCGCCCGTGCGAGGCGTTCCGCGAATTCCACTTCGCGCCCGGCCTCCTCGGGCCGGCAGTTGCATTCCACGAACACGAGGCGGGCGATGGGGATCTCCGCCGTCGCCGCCCCGTAATCCGACGGGAGGAAAGCCCGGCCCAGCGACGGTACGCCTTCCAGCCAAGCGTAGTGCAACTCGGCGGGATCCCAGAAATGCACGTGCGCGTCGACGATCGGTGGTCGCATCTCCTCGGGAAGCTGTCGCCGAGCGGCCAGAAGCTCAATCCCGCCACCTGGCGGCCTCCGAGTCCCGCGACTATTCTGCACGCTCACCCTACGAAGCGATGCCGGAGCGCATGCCCGATCCCATCTCTCGCCGCGACTGGCTGACGGCCGTTGCCGCGGCCGGCGCCGGGGCGGTGGTGGCACCGGGTGTCAGCGCCGCGCCGGCTCCAACCGGGCGCGCCGAACCCCGCCCCATCCTGCCGCTCACGTCCACGAGCGACGTGTTCACGCCGAGTCATGGCCGGGCGTTCATGAGATTCAGCTTCGCCTTCCCGGAGCCGTCGGTCGAGTTCGCGGGCTACCGGTTCGGCTTTCTCGTGTTCACGCGGGAGAATGCCTACGGACTCGACGCAAGGCGTATGACCGCCGAGCGCACGGCGAGTGGTTTGGAGATCCGCTGCACCGGCCTGGTGTGGGCGGGGGGTCAGCAATCGGCGCCGGGCCGCGTGACCGCGCAGCTCCAGCAGCGTGGCGAGTTTATCGAGTGGGACGTCACGGCGGAGATGGATCAGCCCATCAAGGCCGTCACCAGCGTGATCCGCGACGTGCCGCGCGGGCAGGTTTCGGCGGCGGGGAGCGAGCCATTCGATCCGCGAGACAACGAGCTGCTCTACGGCTATCCGTTTGGGGGCGGCGACCTGTTCGGCGGCAACACCGCGTGGGGTCTCTCGACGCCGCTCGTGATCGTGCAACGCGCCGAGGGCGACTGCGTCTTTCTCTCGTCGCTCGACGATCGCGTACGGGCGAAGCGCTTCTTTTTCCAGCCCGGCGAGCAGGCGTATCGCCTCGAGGCCGTGTTCGAGGCAGAAGGCTGGAACGACCAGACCACGCTCCGGGTCCCCACCTGGCGCCTCGGCCGGACGAAGACGCTGGACGACGCTGTTCAGGCGCATTACGGCCATCTCGAGCGCGCGTATCACCTCGAGCCCTGGGACAGCCGGCGCGACGCCCCCGACTGGCTGCGTCGCATCGCGCTGGTCGTCACGCTGCACGGCATGCACTACACCGGCTACGTGTTCAACGACTACGCGCGTATGCTCGAGGTCGCGCGGTGGGTCGCGACGCGGATCCCCGGGGACCGCGTGCTCCTCTTCCTCCCCGCTTGGGACGGCCGCTACTACTGGGACTATCCGTTGTACCGCGCTTCCGACCGCCTCGGCGGCGAGGCCGGGTTGAAGCGCCTCATCCGGGAATCACAGGGCATGGGCTTTCGCGTCATGCCGATGTTCGGCGCCAACGCCGCCAATCGCCGCCAGCCGGTGTTCGCGCGGATGGCCGAGGCGGCGACGCACAAGATCGACGGGGACCGCTTCGACCTGAACTGGGTGGACTGGGACAACGACCGTCACCAGGAGGGGTGGCTGTCCTACATGAATCTGGGCGTCGCGTCGTGGCGCGACTGGCTCAGCGCGCGCATCGCTGAAGCGATCGAGCGCTACGGCGTCGATGCCTACTTCCTCGACATCGCCGGCGGCTGGGTGAACAACCCCCAGGCCGACATGCACCAGGGAATCCGGCAGCTCGTGCTCGACCTGCGCGCCCGCTACCCGCACGTCATGCCGTGCGGGGAGATGCATTACGACGCGCTGCTCGAGTTCATTCCGCTGTACCAGGTGGGCCTGGGGCGGGCGGCGCGCTATGCCCGCGCTTTTTCGCACCTGAGCCACCCGGCACCGGGGTTCGGCAGCTCAGGCGTACACGAGTCCGGCTTCAGCCGCTTCAGGCACGAGACCCTGGGGCTCGCGCCCGGCACCATCCCCACCCTCAGCGTGGTGGACGACACGTTCACCGGCCATCAGACGATGATGGAGGCGGTGATCGAGCGGGCGAAGGCAGCGGCACGATGAAGCGCACAGACCATCGCTTCAGGTCGCCCAGCCGGCGCGGAGCCGGTCGAGCGCGACGGCGAGCACGATGATGGCGCCGATGATGATTTCCTGGATGTAGTTGGGCCACCCCATTTGCTGGCAGCCGTTGCGCAGGAACGCCATGATGAGGGCGCCCACCACCGAGCCGAACACGCTCCCCTCGCCGCCCAGCAGGCTCCCCCCGCCGATCACCACCGCCGCAATCACATCCAACTCGGTGCCGATCGCCACCGTCGGATCGCCCTGCCTGAGGCGGGAGAGCTGCATCACCCCGGCCAGCCCGAAGTACACTCCCGCCGACCCGTAGATCACGAGCTTGAGCCGGTCCGTCGCGATACCGCAGGCGCGGGCGGCCAGCTCGTTCGAGCCGAGCGCGAACACGCGCCGCCCGAAGACGGTGCGCCGCAGCACGATCGCGGTGAGGACCGCCAGCGCGAGCGTGATCCACACGCCCGGCGGGAGCACCATCCATGCCTGGCGCGGGAACGTGACGAGCAGCTCGTTCACCCACGTCGGCGGAACGTTGACCGTCTGCTCGTGCGCCATCCACTTCGCGACGCCGCGCGCGATGCCCAGCATTCCCAGCGTCGCGATGAACGGCACGACGCGCAGCCCCGTGATGAGCAGGCCGTTCGCGAGCCCCACGAGCCCGCCGGCGAGCAGGGCGGCGGCCGTGGCTACGGTGGCCGGCCAGCCCGCGCCGATCGCCAGCGCGGCCACCACCCCCGTCAGGGCGATCGTCGCGCCGACCGAGAGATCGATTCCGCCGCTCACGATGATGAGCGTCATCCCGATCGCCCCGAGGGCGACGATCACGGTCTGCGAGAGCACGATGCGCAGATTGAAGGGCGAGAGATATCGCGCCGGCGCCTCCGTGAGCAGCGCGAACACTGCGACCACCAGCGCGAGCACGAGTG
>DASPXE010000296.1:0-2736 GCA_035637455.1 Gemmatimonadales bacterium | reverse complement strand
GGTTACGACGAGGATGTGGGTGATGTGGGCATCCTTGACGACTTGCCCCGTCCACAGACGTCCCGCCCGCTGCGCCGCCAGCCGGGCGCGGCGGAGCAGCATCTTGATCTTCGCAAAACGAGGCTCCGGCTGCGGCGGATTGAGCTGATACGCGTACGCCCAGCTCGTGGAGGCTTGCGACCGTTTTTGAGGAACCATGTGACCGCCCTCCTTCCACGCCCACACCGACACAGGGCCTGCCGGGCACGTCCGTCCTGACCCGACCGCGCGCTTACGGCCGGAATTGCGTCAGCTTGAGCCCGTAGCTGAAATTCGTTGAGCCGCTCCCGTAGGCAGTCGTGACCGCCAAGGGGAGGCCGACGTTGGGCGAGACGCAGAATTCCATGACGACCTGGTTGGTCCGCATCACCCCGCGCAGCCCCTGCAGGCCGGCGTACTGACACGTCGACTCCGTCTTGAACGAGAAGCTCCGACCCCCCCACCCCTCGCCCACTTGCCACTGGTGTCCCATGAACATCTGTTCGTAGTCCGCGAACAGGGCCATCCCGGCCGGACCGAGCTTCGCCATCTGCGCTAGGGGGATGGCTTCGTTCGGCGCCAGTGTCGTGGTCATGGAAAACGCATCCTTGCCCATCCGACCCTGAACCCGCAGCTGGACGCGACCGCTTCCGGCCGGCGTCGCGTCGACCTCGTAGAACCCCGACTGCGACTGGCCACCGACGTTTACGAACCCGTCGTAGCGGAAGTGCTCCGTGCCCCTGAACGAGTACCCAGTCCACGTGAACGGTCCGGAGACCGGACCGGTATAGAGTGCGGGGAGCACGCCGACGCCCCCCTCGGGTGGCGTCGAAGGGGCGGGAGGCGTCGAAGGGGCGGGAGCCGGACCCAGTCCCCCCTTCTGCGCGGGCGGCCCGCCGGCTGGTGCGAGCGGACACGCCCCCACACAGTCACCCACGTGCGCGGGGTCGCCGGTCAGCGTCCCCGTCGCCGAGCCCTCATCCGCTGAGGTGATCTTGATCTTCCCCACCGGCGTGGTCGCGCGGCGCAGCACGTTCCCCGTCCCGGGATCCTTGATCTCCCGCCCCGGGCGCACCACGGTGTACTCAGTGCCGATCCGTACGCCGCCTGCCGTCCCGACGTTGATGACCAGCTCGCTCCCGGACACGTCGGCGACGAGCGCCGTGATCGCGGCGATGGTCTCCGGAATCTTGGGCGCCGCCGCTGCCAACGCGGTGACGAGGTCGGTCACCGCTGCTCGCGTCGCTTCGCCGAGGATCGTACTCCCGAAGTCCGAGCTGGACATGTCTAGGACGCCGCCCAACACGCCGCCGCCGCCGCCCCCTGCGGCGGCGAGCGTCAGCCCGGAGCGCTTCGACTCACCCTTCCCCTGTGCCACGGCCAGAATCTCCCCGGTCCCGATGTTCACGATCCGGGCGTCGATCGCCACGGTGGCCTTGGACGATTTCTTGCCGAAGCCGCCGAGCCCGATCCCATGGAAACCGATCTTCCCACCTCCCACGCCGAGCTTCTTGTCGTCGCGCCCGAATTGGGTGATGGACCCGATGATGATCGCGTCTACGCCGAGCAGCCGGCCGAGCTTGGCCGCGGTCGAGGCATCCGCTCGCCCCTCCTGCTGGAGACTCTGCTCGTTCAGGATGCGGTCGACCTGCGTACGCTCGATGACCGAGTAGGTGCCGTTTTGCACCAGCTCAGTCAGAAGCATGCTGGCGATGCCCTTGCCGATGTCCACGTCCGACCCCCAGATGTCGGTCACGTAGCTGTGCACCGTGCCATAGTCGAAGTCGAGCACCGCCACCCGCCTCCGGGCGGATGTGGCGGCCGGAGCCGGGGCCGGGGCGGGGGCGACCTGAGCGTCCAGCGCGGGCGCGGCCAAGGCGGCGAGGCAGAGGGCTAGGGCGAAGCGCTTCATAGGACGGCTCCTGAGGTGAGTCCAACGAACATTCGGTACAGAACGGTCGGATTCCTTCTCTCTCCTCTAACGGTACTTAGCTTACAGCGCTGGTGGCCGTTGCTGGTCTAGTTCGGTCCCGAGCTCGCCTCAAAAGGAGAGCCCGCCCGAGATGGCGACTCGAGTGAGGCTGTTGGTGGTCGAGCCATTGCCGAGCTGGCCAAAAACGTTGGAACCCCAACAGTAGGCCGCCCCGCTGGTCGTCACACCGCACGCAAACTTGTAGCCCGCGCTCACCGTGGCGAAGGAGAGGCCGCCCGAGACCGCGACAAGGGGCGCCGCGGCGGTAGTGATGGGTCGTCCTGCTGCTGGGCACGGGGCTGGTTGGGTTGGGCCATCGGTCGAACCTTGCGTGACGGGGGACAATCGCGGCACATGAGTCATCCGCACTAACGCGAACGGCTCCAGTCTGCTCCTGGAACGGCGGCGGCGGTATCGCCAGAGGTGATCAGACGGGGGTGAGAAGGGATATACGCCGAAGGGGTGAGTAAGGGGTGAGACGCGACGTACCCTTTTCAGGGTAGAGCCTGCGCCACCCGTGGCGTTATCACGGAGACACGTCTCACACACGCGCGCGAGCCCGGATGAGCGCGCTGATCGCCCGCAGGCTGTGAGTCTCGCTGTGACCCTGCAAGATCTGTCTATGACTGATCCGCCAACCTCGGTTTGCTGTTCTTGATCACCCACACAGCCGGTGCTGATCGGAAGTTGCCAGTCCCCGCCTGCTTTGTAATCTTGCCTGCCGTACCGCTGTACTCAGTCATGCG
>DASPXE010000295.1:0-4295 GCA_035637455.1 Gemmatimonadales bacterium | reverse complement strand
CGTCGCCGTGAGCGTGTTCGTCCCCGTCGTGGTGCCGAGCGTCCAGGAGGCCGCGGCCGCGATCCCGTTCGCGCCCGTTGCCACGGCGGTCGTCGGGTCGACCGTGCCGTTGCCCGATGCCACGTGGAAGGTCACCGCCACACCCTGCACCGGGTTGCCGGCTCCATCCCGCACGATCACTGACGGCGGTGAGGTTACCGCGCTCCCCGCCGGCGCCGACTGCGTCGTCGGGCTGTTGGCAGCGATCGCGGCCGCGGCCCCGGCGCTCAGCGTGATCGCGGCCGTGGCCGGCGTAAGGCCCGTCGCTCCGAAGCTCAGCGTGTAGCTCCCCACCGTGCCGGTCAACGTGAGGCCGCTGAACGTGGCGGATCCGTTCGACCCGGTGGTGGCGGTGGCGTTGCTCGGCGTCGCCCCCGCCGGGCTCAGCGTTGCCGTCACGACCACTCCGCTCTGGCTGACGGGGTTGCCGTTGGCGTCCTCGAGCTGCAGCACCGGCTGCTGGGCCAACGCCACCCCGCTCTGCGCGGCGCTCGACGGTGGCGTCGTGAAGGCGAGCCGCGCCGCCGCTCCCACGGTGCCGCTGGCGGTGAACGTGACCGGGTTGCCGCTGATCCCGGACCCCGTAGCGGTCGCCGTCAACGTGTTAGTCCCAGCGGTCGTCCCGAGCGTCCACGACGTCACCGTGGAGATCCCGCTCCCGTTGGTCGTCACGGGCGTCGTCGGATTCACCGTGCCGCCCCCCGACGCTGCGGCGAACGTCACCGGGACCCCTGCGACCGGGTTGCCGCTCGCGTCGTGCACGATCACGGCCGGCGGCGTGGCGACGGCGGTCCCGACTGTCGCCGATTGATTGTTCCCGGCGTTGACGGCGATCAGCGCCGCTGGGCCGGCGGTCACGGTGACGCTGGCGGTCTGTGTGATTCCGACCCCATTGATGGTCGCGGACACGGTCTTCGTCTCGGCCCTGGTCGAGCTGAGCACGCCGGTCGCGACGCCGTTCGCGTTGGTCGCCGCGGGCTGGGTCAGATTATTGCCATCCCCCGTCGCCGCGAGGACCACAGTCGCCCCGCTCACGGGGTCGCCCGCCGCGTCGCGGGCCGTGACCGTGATGGTACTGGTCTGGCCCGCGGCTACCGTGATCGGAGCCGCCGCGACGCTCGACTGGGCCGCGGACACCGCGCCCGCCGCGACATTGAAGGCGGCGCTCGTCGCGGGGCTCAACCCGCTCGCCGACGCGACGAGCGTGTAGGCCGTGCCGGCTCGGTCGACGCTCAGATTCGCGAACGTCGCGACGCCCGAGACGGCGGCGACGGGCCCCGCGCCCGCCAAAGTCGCGCCCGTCGGGTTGGCACCGAGCGCCATCGATACGCCGTTCGTGGCGCTCGACACCCGGTTGTCGAACTGGTCGCGGATCTCGACCTCGGGCGGCGGTGCGATGGCGGCGCCCGCGGTCGCGTTGCTGGGCGGTACCAGGAACACGAGCTTCGCCGCGGCCGCCGGAGTCACGGTCACGGTGGCCTGCTGCGCGATGGCCGTTGTGCCCACGCTGGCAGACACGGTCTTCGACTCGGCGACGGTGGAGCTGAGCGTGCCGCTGGCGACGCCGCTGGCGTTGGTCGGCCCGACCGGCTGCGTCAGCGTGTTCCCGTTGCCCGTCGCAGTGAGAGTGACGGTCTTGCCACCGATCGGGTTGCCGAAGCCGTCGACCGCGGTCACCGTGATAATCGCCGCACTGCCGCCGCTCGAGGCGCTGAGCGTACCCGGCGCCGCCGTCACCGTCGTGCCCGAGGCGCTGACCGCGCCGGGCCGCGACGTCGCCAGGAAGTTCAGCGGGCTGGCCACGCCCGTGGCCTGGACCGCTTGGGTGCTGTCGGTGGCGCTCATCCGCGTCCCCAGCGTCCACCGGGTGGAGGCGATGCCGTTGGCATCGGTCGGCGCCGTCGCGGGCGCCACCGAGCCGCCGCCGTCGATCACGGTCCAGCTGACCGTCACGTTGGCGACGGGGTTGTTGAAATCGTCCGTGACCTTCACCGACAACGGCACGGGCAGCGTCGCCCCCACGGTATCCTTCTGCAGGTCGCCGCCGTTCTTGGTCATGCGGGACGCGCCCGCGATCGTGGCGGTGACGGTGAACGTCACCGTGGCCGGTCCGCCACTGAGCGTCGCGGTCGCCGTGGTCGTCTGCGTCCCCGGCACCACGCCCAGTGTGCGTGTAGTCGTCGCGTGACCGTTGACGTCTGTCGTGGACGAGGTCGGGTTCACCGATCCGCCGCCGCTGGCCGCCTGCCAATCCACCCGCACGCCCGAGACGGGGTTGCCGCGCGAGTCCGTCACCAGCACCTCGTGCGGCGTGCCGAGCGTCGAGCCGACCTGCCCGCTGAGGTTGTCGCCCGAGCTCTTCGTCAGGGACGCCGCCGCGCCCACCGTGGCCGTCGCCGTGAACGTGAGCGGGCTGCCGGTAAGTCCGGGCGCCGTCGCGGTGAGCGTGTTCTCACCCGCCGTGGGGCCGAGCGTCCACGACTGCACGGCGGCGAGGCCGTCCGCGCCCGTGCTGACCGGCGTGGTGGGGTCTACCGTTCCGTTGCCGGTCGCGACCGCAAAGGTGACCGAAACGCCGCTCACGGGGTTCCCGCTCGCGTCCTTCACGACCGCCGCCGGTGGGATCGCCACCGCCGTCCCCGCGATGGCCGACTGGCTATTCCCCGCGCTCACGGCGATCGTCGCGGCGGTG
The DNA here is from genome assembly GCA_035637455.1 of Gemmatimonadales bacterium. Taxonomy (GTDB): domain Bacteria; phylum Gemmatimonadota; class Gemmatimonadetes; order Gemmatimonadales; family GWC2-71-9; genus 20CM-4-69-16. Next base: position 1,564 of record DASPXE010000295.1, on the reverse strand, counting down.
CCGGCGCTCAGCGTGATCGCGCCGGAGCTGGCCGGCGTGAGGTTGGGCGCCGCGAAGCTCAGCGTGTAGCTCCCTAGTGCTCCGGTGAGCGTGAGACCACTGAAATCGGCGACCCCGCTCGCATTGGTCGTGGCGGACGGGTTGGCGAGCGCGGCGCCGGCGGGACCACTCGCCACCGTGGCCGTCACGACCACGCCGGCCTCTTCGACCGGGTTGCCGCCGGCATCCTGCAACTGGAGTACCGGCTGCTGCGCCAACGGCGCGCCGCTCTGCGCCGCGCTCGAGGGCTGCGTGGTGATGCTGAGCCGCGCGGCCGCGCCCGCCGTGCCGATCGCCGTGAAGCTGACCGGATTGCCGCTGATCCCCGACCCGGCGGCGGCGGCGGTGAGCGTGTTGGCGCCCGCCGCGGAGCCCAGCGTCCACGAGGTCGCCGCCGCGATGCCGTTCGCGCCGGTCTGGACCGGGGACGTCGGGTTCACGGACCCGCCGCCCGAGGCGACGGCGAAGGTCACGCTGATGCCCGGCACAGGATTGCCGCTCGCGTCGCGCACGATCACCGACGGCGGCGTAGCGACGGCACTCCCGGCCGGGGCCGATTGGTTGTTGCCGGCGTTGACGCTGATCGCCGCCGCCGGCCCGGCGCTCATGGCGATCGCACCCGAGGCCACGCCGGTGAAGCCTGTCGCGCTGAAGCCGAGGGTGTAGCTCCCCACCGGCCCCCCGATCGCGACGTCGCTGAAGCTCGCCGTGCCGGTGGCGTTGGTGGTCGCGCTCGTCGTCCCGCCCAGCGTCGCCCCGCTCGGCCCGGAGGCGATCGCCGCCGTGACCGTGACGCCGACCTGGCTCACGGGATTCCCGTTGGCGTCCCGCAGCTGGATGACCGGCTGCTGCGCCAACGGCACGCCGCTCTGCGCCGTGCTCGAGGGCTCGGTGGCGATGCTGAGCCGCGCGGCCGCGCCCGCCGTGCCGGTCGCCGTGAAGGTGACCGGGTTGCCGCTGATCCCGGACCCGGCGGCAGTTGCGGTGAGCGTATTGCTTCCCGCCGTGGGGCCGAGGGTCCAGGAGGTCGCCGCCGCGACGCCGTTCGTGCCGGTCAGGACCGGAGCTGTCGGCCCCACCGACCCGCCGCCCGTAGCGACCGCGAAGGTCACGCTAACGCCCGCCACCGGATTGCCGCTGGCGTCGCGCGCGATCACCGACGGTGGCGTCGCGACCGCTGTACCCGCGGTCGCCGTCTGGTTGTTGCCACCGTGCACGGCGAGTGACGCGACGGCGCCGGCGCTCACGCTGATGGTCCCGGAAGTGGCCTGCGTGAGCCCGGATGCCACGAACCGCAGCGTATAACCGCCCGCGGTGCCACTTAGGCTGAGCCCGCTGAAGCTGGCGGCCCCGTTCGAGCCGGTGGTGGCCGTGGCGTTGCCCAGTGTGGCGCCGCTCGGTCCGGAAGCGATCGAGGCCGTGACGATGGTACCGCTCTGGCTGATCGGGTTACCGTTGGCGTCCTGCACCTGCAGCACCGGCTGCTGAGCGAACGGCACGCCGCTCTGCGCCGCGCTCGAGGGCG
>DASPXE010000294.1:0-23068 GCA_035637455.1 Gemmatimonadales bacterium | reverse complement strand
CCGGGCATTCGCATTACTTCAGCAGCATGTCGTGCGGCCGGCCTGGCCCGGTCGGGAACTGATCGAAGTCCACGGCGAACTTGTCGTCCAGCTTCATACCGCTCGCATCCACGTCGAGCAGCCACACCCGGAACGGGACCTTCCCATCGAGGTTCGAGAGCAGCGAATTGCTCACGTACAAACGGCGGCTGTCGGGCGTAAGCTTCATCATATTCGGCTCTTGCAGCTTGACCTCGCTCACGAACTTGGGGTGCAGCGGATCGGAGACGTCGTATTGCTGCACCGCATTGCCGCTGAACAGCGACACGTACAGCAGCCGGTTGTCGTACGAGATCCGCACGTCCGCGGGCGTCGAGTTCGCCGGGAGCTGGATGACGCGGGTAAACGCGACCTTGCCGTCTTTGTCCTCCCAGTACCAGATCGTACTCGCTCCGGCGCAGTTGATGAAGCCGCCGCGCGCCGCCGGCCCGTGCTGCCACCGCACCTCCAGCGGCATCTTGTCGAGGTGCTCGACCTGGAGCACCGTGCCCGCCTTCCAATCCCACACGACGACCGCGTCGCCGACGTTTTCGGGAGCGATCGGGTTCCCGCGGAAGTGGTGGGGGTGAGTCCAGCTGGACGTGACCATCCGGTTCAGCTCGGGCTTCACGCCGACGTCGTACATGTAACCGGGATCGTCGGGGCGGTTCGGGGCGGGGAGCGCCGAGACAAAGTTCCCGTCCTCATCGAGCCGCACGAGTGCGCCGGGGCCGGTGCCGTCCCTCGAGCCGAGCATCGCGATCATGACGCCCCCGGGCACGGCGTAATAGGTATGCGGGCCGGTGTAGCCGCTCAACGCACCTAGGTCCGGGATGGTCTTGATGAGCTTGGGATGCCGTGGGTCGGTCTTGACGTCGTAGATGAACAGCCGGTTCGAGATCAGGCCGCCCGCGAAGATGCGGTCCGCATTCACCGTATAGCCGAAGTGGTGCGCCTCGTTGTCGACGGTCGAGCCCGTGGGAACGGTCGTGATGATCTTCCCGTAGCGGGGCGACTTGGGGTCGGCGTCGACGACCGTGAGAAAGTCCGGCTGCTTGGCATCGGCGTCGCTGGTCCAGACATATAACAGGGACTCGTGCTGGTCCGGCCTCAAGTTCTTCACGAACACCGATTCGTCCTCGGGGCCCGACGGTACCGGCGCGATCCACGCCGGCAGGGTGAAGAGCAGCAGCAGCGTTGCCCGTCTCATGGAAACGACCTCGTCACTAGAAGGGGAAAGAGCATTCGGCCGGTGGGCTCGAGCGGCAGGAGCGTATCATCTGCTGAGAACCTACCCGCCGTTCGGTGGGTGACAAGAGGCTTCAGCCGCGGACCAGCTCGCGCAGCACCGTGACGGTCCGATCGAGCTCCTCCTCGGTGTTGTAATAGTGCGGCGACAGACGCAGCACCGACGTGGCGCGCTTCTCGTCCATGTCGATCACCCCGGCCGTGCGGTCGGCCGAGCTGGTGTTGATCCCCCGCTCCCGCAGCCGGAGCTTCAACTCCGCCGCGTCCCGGCCTGCCACGGCGATGGTGACGATCGCGCACCGCTCGCGGCCGCGGTCGAGCAGCCGCACGCCGTCGAGCTCCTGTAGGCGTTCGCGCAGCTGGGCGGCAAGCCGCCGGGCCCTGTCGGCCCCGTCCGGGCCGACCGCCAGCGCGTAGCCCGCTGCCTCGCCGAGCCCGAGGACGAGGGCGTAGGCGAACTCCCAGTTCTCGAAGCGGCGCGCGCTGTCGGCCAGCCGAAAGGCGTCGGGATCGGTCCAATCGGCGCCGCGCAGGTCGGGGTAGAGCGGGAACGCCCCTCGCTCGAGCATGCGGTCGGAGACGTAGAGGAATCCGATGCCGCGCGGGCCGCGCAGAAACTTGCGGCCCGTCCCGGCGAGGAAATCACAGCGCAGCGTCCCGACGTCCGCCGCCATCTGGCCCACGCTCTGGCACGCGTCGACGAGGTAAGGTACGCCCAGCCCGGCGCACACTTCGCCCACGGCGGACGCGTCCTGCACCAGCCCCGAATTGGTCGGCACCCATGTGACAGCCACGAGTTTGGTGCGGGGGTGCCGCGCGAGGCAACGCACGCTCTCCGGATCCACCCCCCCCTCGGGGAGATCGTCGGCGCGCACGGTCTCGACTCCCGCCCGGCGCGCCAGCGACAGGTACATGAGCTGGTTCGAGGGATAATCCGTACGCGTGGTGACGATGCGGTCGCCCGGGTGGAAATCGAACGCCGAGAGCGCCTGCGCGAACGCGACCGTGGCGTTCTCCACGATCGCGACGTTGCTGGCCGCGGCGCCGATCAGCTTTGCGATCCGTGCATAGCTCTCCCGCACGCGCGCGTCGGCTTCGTCTGCCGCCTCGTAGCCGCCGATCAGGGCTTCCCGTTCCAGGTGGCGGGTGAGCGTCTCGAGCACCGGCCGCGGCATGAGCGCCGCGCCGGCGTTGTTGAGGTGGATGCGCTCCCGGCAGCCGGGGGTGTCTTCGCGCCAGCGCGCGAGCAGAGCAGAGGCCGCGTCGGACGTCATGGGCGGCGGAGCGATGCGGTCTCCTACACCAGATTTCGCACCACGAACCACACGTTCGCCGGTCGCTCGGCAAGCCGGCGCATGTACCACGCGAACCAGGCGGTCCCGTAGCTGATCAACACCCCCACCGTGCACCCATCGGCCGCGAGTGCGCGCTGGGCCGCGGCTTTGATGCCGTACAGCATGTGGATCTCGTAGGCGCTGGGAGCGGTGCCTTGCCGCCCGGCGAGCTCGCGGATCCGCGCGATCAGCCGGAGGTCGTGCGTTCCGAACACGGGCCGCACGCGTCCGCGGACGGCCTCCTGCAGCAATTGCTCCGCGAGCGCCGCGTAGCGCCCGTCCACGTCGCGCTTGCGTGGGAACGCGATGCTCGCCGGCTCGTTGTACGCGCCCTTCACGAGGCGGATCGCGGGCCCGAGCGGCAGCAGGCCGGCCAAGTCCTGCGGGGTGCGGCGCAGATAGGCTTGGAGACAGACGCCCACGTTCCGTCGCTCGGCCCGCACCCGGCGGAACAGGTCGAGCGTGACGTCGACGTAGCGCGACTCCTCCATGTCGATCCACAGGAACGAGCCGCTCTCGGCCGCCCGGGCCGCGAGCTGGCCGACCGCCCGTTCGCAGGTACTGCGATCCACCTCGAGACCGAGGTGTGTGAGCTTGATCGACAGCTCGGTAGGGAGGCGGCGCTGCCGCACCCGGCCCAGTACGCCCAGGTAGTGGTCGCGCACGGCCTCGGCCTCGGCCTGCGTCGTCACTTGCTCGCCGAGCTGGGTGAGCACGCTCCGAAGCCCGGCGCGCGCGAACTCGGCGGCAGCGTCGAGCGCCGCGCCTAAGTCTTCGCCCGGCAGGAAACGGCGGACCGCGCGCCGAAAAAAGGCGCGGCGGCGGAGCTGATCGGCGAGCCAGGGGCTGCGCGAGGCACGGAGCAGCAGGCGGCGGGCGAGCGACATGGGTGGGATGAAATAGCGCGGATCCGCCGCGGTCGGTAGGCCTAAAGCGGAGCGAGGAGTGGAACCGCCGCCGGGGGTCCAGCGCTCGGTCTTGCGACCGGGCCAGACACAATCCACCGGTGAGCAGTTGCGGCCCACTCCCCGCTTTGTATGTCGTATGACCCGCCGCGCGTGTCGCGCGGCGGGCGCGTCAACCCGCCGCGCTCCAGCCTGCGGCTGCCTGCCACTCAGGCTGCCCGGCGAATTCCGGGCGCCGCTCCGCACCGCCGCGTCGATCAGAACTGATACGCCGTTCGACGCCGCTCCAGGAGCCCACGGGCAGCACCGCGGCCGCGTTGCGTCGATCGGCCAGGCGCCGGCGCTCCGCCGGAACAGCGCCGTCGACCGTGGCCTGCGCCAGCACCGCACCGATGACGACTTCCGGCGGTAGCGGCCGGAACGATGACCACTCGTCCCGGAACCAGTCCCGCTGTAGGCTGACCGCGGCCTCGGCGCCTTGCTGCGTGTGGAACAGCCCAATGGACGTCAACACGTCGTTGCCCGCGTCCATCAGGTAGCACGCCACGAATCCCGGGATGCGCCGCACTAGCGGCACGAACTGCTTCTCCGCATAGCGCACCGCCTCCGCGACCGTCCCCAGCCTCACCCGGTACCGCCGGATTACTGAGTGCATGAGCCCCCCTGTGTGCCTGGTGATCCCCAGTGCAAGTCCCGCGCCGATGGCCGGCCGGAGCCGGTACGCTTGCCGCTATCGGGTCGTGGGCCGCGTCACGTGGTCCCTCCCCAAAAGTGCTGCAACCCTGCCACAGACCGAACCTCGTTTGGGCTCGAAACGAGGTGCGGCCTGTGAGGGGACGGTAGCGGCGGCCCCACACCCGGTCAAGGACCGGGTGTGGGGGGCAGCCTCAGCCTTCGACGATGATGAGGTACTTCGAGTTCGCCCAGAAGCGGGCGGAGTCCGCGATCTTGACCTTGCCGGTAATCGTGCCGTCGGCCGAGGGCGGGATGGCGAGCGCGCTCGCGTCCTGGCGCGAGACGATGTGGTACTCCTTGTCGGCGGCCGGGAGCGGGATTTCGGACAGCGCCCGCCGGTCGACCGGTGTGAACGCGCTGGGGTCGAGGTTACGGGACGGGACCAGCGTCTTGCCGCTCTTCCACAGAACGAACAAGAACCGGGCACCGCCTTCTTCACGCACGATGCCGCGCTGCTCCAGCTCGTCTTTGGTCCCCACGATGTAGTAGACCGTGTTGGCTTCGGTGGCCATGTTGTCGATGGTGTCCTTCAGGGCCACGTTTTCAGCCGAAAGCTTCTCCACCTGGTCGTTGAGGGCGGAGATCGTTTCCTTCTGATTGTCGATCACGCCCTGGAGGTTCTGAATCGTCGAGGCGAGATCGTCTTTCAGGCTGTCGGAGAGCGTGGTGAGTTCCCGCACCCGCTGCTCGGTCTGCTGCAGCTTCGGCTCGATCTCTCTCACCCGTGCCGTGATGTAGCGGATCTTCGCGACCATCGTGTCGCGCGACGCCCGCAGCCGCGACTCCGCCGCTCCCACCTTCATCCGCTTGGCCGGAACGGCGACGGCCGCGAGCTCCTTGCTGATCTCGCTCACCAGACGCGTGTTTTCGGCGACTTCCTGCATCAGGCGCTCTTTCTCGGAGGACGCTTGCGACAAGCTGTCCATCCTCGCCTGCACCTCGGGGGACGGGCCCTGCTTGCACCCTGCGGCGACGAGCAGCGCGAGGGGGAGCCACACCGCCCCCGCCGCCAGACGGCCATTCTTGAACATGTGCTGGAAACCTCCTACCTGAACTTGGGTGACGTGGGTCACACAGCTGCCGGGGGCGAACACCCCGTTGGGGATGGAGACTCCTACCCCGCAGGGCGCGACGTGGTTTCGCCGCAACACGCCGTGTTCCCTCAATCAATAACGAATCCCATCTTCAGAGCACAGCGATGGACGTCACCGAGCCTCGGGCTAGCCAGTGGCCGCCGACCGCCACGGAATCTTCCACTGGTGAGCCGACCTACGTCCTGTCGCGCTGGCTGTTCCTCCGGCTGCTGGGCCTCGTTTACCTGATCGCGTTCGTCTCGCTTGCGCTGCAAGTCACGGGCCTGGTCGGCGAGCACGGGATCCTCCCGGCCGCTGCCTTCCTCGAGCGAGCCCGCGGGCTCTACGGAGCGGCCGCGTACCGCGAGCTCCCTACCATCTGTTGGCTGGGAGCGGGGGACGGGGCCCTTCGAGCCCTCTGCTGGGGCGGCGCCACGCTCGCCCTGCTGCTGGTCGCCGGGGTGGCCCAGGCGCCGGTGCTGGCGCTGCTGTGGGCATGCTACCTGTCGCTCAGCGTCGTGGGACAGACCTTCCTCTGGTTCCAGTGGGATGGGCTGCTCCTCGAGACGGGCCTGCTCGCGGTCCTGTACGCGCCCAGCCAGTTGCTGCCGAGCCTCGGGCGGGAGCGAGCGCCGTCGCGCACTGTGCGGTGGCTGGTGTGGCTGCTGCTCTTCAAGCTGATGTTCCTCTCCGGGATCACCAAGCTCGCCAGCGGCGACCCGACGTGGCGCCACCTCACCGCGCTGGACTACCACTTCTGGACGCAGCCGCTGCCGCCCTGGACCGCGTGGTACGCGCAGCGGCTCCCCGGTTGGGTGCACAAGGGCATGACGCTGGGGATGTTCGCGATCGAGCTCGGCGTACCCTGGCTGATCTTCGCGCCCGCCCGCTTCCGCCGGCTGCGCGTCGTCGCGTGCGCCCTGCTCGTACTCGGCCAGCTCGGGATCGCCGTGACGGGAAACTACGGGTTCTTCAACCTGCTCGCGATCGTATTGTGCGTGCCGCTGCTGGACGACGCTGTGTTGCGGCCCGTGCTGCCGCTGCGGCTCGCCGCCGGCGAGCCCGAGCCGCTGTGGCGCCGGCGCGTGACGGTCGCGCTCGCGGCGATGATCGCGCCGCTCAGCGCGCTCACGTTCGCCCGCGAGATCAGCGCGACGCTTCCCGGCGGCCGCGGGGCCGATCACCCGTTGCTCCGCGCGGTCGCGCCGCTCCGCTCGGTGAACGGCTACGGCCTGTTTCGCGTGATGACGACGGAGCGGCCGGAGATCGTGATCGAAGGCAGCCGGGACAGCGTGCACTGGCTCGAGTACGAGTTCCGCTGGCAGCCGGGAGCGGTGTCGCGCCGGCCGCGCTTCGTCGCCCCGCATCAACCGCGGCTTGATTGGCAGATGTGGTTCGCGGCGCTCGACCCCGAAGGCGCCGAGCCGTGGCTCGCCGGTCTGGTGCGCGGCCTGCTCGAGGGGAGGCCGCAAGTCCTGTCCCTGCTCGGGCCGAACCCGTTCCTCGACGCGCCGCCGCGCTACGTGCGACTCGTCTCCTACCGTTACCGGTTCACCACTGCACAGGAGCGCTCCCGCACCGGTGCGTGGTGGGCACGGCAGTTCGTCGGCTACCTCACGCGCGCGATCGCCCTTCCTGGGACTCCGCCGACACCGGATTCCGCAGCACGCCGACCTCCGGAATCTCCACCTCCACCACGTCGCCCGCCGTGAGCGGCCCGACGCCCGCGGGCGTCCCCGTCGCGATCAAGTCTCCGGGCTCGAGCGTCATCGTCTGAGACACGAATGCGACGAGCGCGGCGATGCCGAACACCATGTCGCGCGCGCGCCCGCGCTGCCGGTCGACACCGTTCACGCGGCAGCGGACCTCGAGCTCCGAGAGGCGCGCCGGGTCGAGCGGGGTGACGCGTGGGCCCACCGGGCAGAACGTGTCGAACCCCTTGGCGCGGGTCCACTGCTCCTCGCTGCGTTGGAGGTCGCGCGCGGTGACGTCGTTCAGGCAGGTGATTCCCGCGACGGCGGCGAGCGCCTGGGCCTCCGACACGCGGCGGATGCGCCTGCCGATCACGACGGCGATCTCCGCCTCGTATTCGACCCGCTCCTACTCGAGCGGCAATACGATCGTGTCGCCGTCGCCGATCACCGCGGTGGGCGGCTTGAGAAACAGCGTCGCCGCAAGGCGATGCGCCCGTTGACCCGGGCCGGATCCGGTTTATCTTCCCGCCCGTGACGCGCGGGCCGCGGGGTCGGCTCGCGCCGTTTGCTTCTCTAGGAGCTGGTTCATGAAGGCGACCGATATCCGGCGCGGCCACGTTATCCTCCTCGACGGGCAGCCGTGCCGTGTCATGGATTTCACCCACCGCACGCCCGGGAATCTGCGGGCATTCGTTCAGGTGCGGCTCCGCAATTTGGTCACCGGGAACACCTTCGACACCCGGCTCTCGGCCACCGACTTCGTGGACGAAGCCCCGCTCGAGACCAAGGAGTTCCAGGTTCTCTACGCCGATCAAGGCGGCGTGCACGTCATGGACACCACGACCTACGAGCAGCACACGCTCGACGGCGAGGCGGTGGGCGATCACGCCGCTTGGCTCCAACCCGAGATGCACATTCAGGTCGAGTGGCTCCACGGCCGCCCGGTGGGCATCGAGCTGCCCTCGGTCGTCGAGCTCACCGTGGCGCAGACGTCCCCCGTGATGCGGAGCGCCACCAAGACCGCGAGCACGAAGCCGGCGAAACTGTCGAACGGCGTCACCATCCAGGTGCCGGAATTCATCAATGAGGGGGAGAAGGTGCGAGTGGACCCACGGGAAGGGGTCTATCTGGAACGAGCGAAATAGGGCCCGCCCGTTCGGGTAGGTCGCGACCACGCCCACGCGCATAAATTGCTTGGCATCCCAGCCCCGGGGCCTCGCCCCGGGGTTCGTTTGTCACTGAGAGGACCGATGATGCGCTCCGCCACGCGGCTCAACTTGCTCGGTACGGAACAGGCCTATCTGGTGCTCGGCTCGGCGCGGCGACTCGAGGCCGCCGGTCACAAGGTCGTGCACCTCGAGATCGGCGAGCCCGACATGCCGACGCCGCCGCACGTCGTGGAGGCGGGCATTCGCGCGCTGCGGGACGGTCTCACCCGCTACGCGCTCGCGGCCGGCGTGCCGGAGCTGCGCGACGCGATCGCCCACTCCCTGGCCGCGCGCGGCGTGCGCGCGGCGGCGGAGAACGTGATCGTCGCGCCGGGCGCGAAGCCGATGCTGTTTGCCGCAGCGCTCGCGCTCATCCAGCCGGGCGACGAGGTGCTCACGCCCGATCCCGGCTTTCCGATCTACGAGTCCGTCGTGCGGTTCGCGGGCGGCCGGCCGGTGTACTACCCGCTGGACGAGTCCCGCGCGTTCGCGCCCGACGTGGTAGCCATCGCCGAGCGGGTCACGCCGCGTACGCGCGTGCTCATCCTGAACCTGCCGCACAACCCGACCGGCGGCGTTGCGACCCCGGACGACCTCGCCCGCCTGGCGGCGCTCGCCCAGCGGCACGATCTGTGGGTGATCTCGGACGAAGTCTACGGACCGATCCGCTACGACGAGCGGTACGACAGCATCGCGGCGCTACCCGGTATGGCCGAGCGGACGTTCCTGGTGGACGGATTTTCCAAGACGTACTCGATGACCGGCTGGCGGCTGGGTTACGGGGTCATGCCCCAGTGGCTGGCCGAGCCCGTCACGACGCTCATGATGAACAACGTGTCCTGCACCGCGACGTTCGTGCAGTACGCCGGTCTTGCCGCGCTCACCGGCCCGCAGGACGCCGTCCGGCGCATGGTATCGGGCTTGCGCGGCAAGCGGGATCGGCTGGTGCGCGGACTCGAGGCGATCGAGGGCGTGACGTGCGCCACGCCTGCGGGCGCGTTCTACTGCTTCCCCGACATCAGCGGGATCCTGGAGCGGACCGGCATGCCGTGCGAGGCATTCGCCGAGCGGCTGCTTGAGGACGCGCACGTCGCCGCGCTCGCCGGCACGGCGTTCGGTCCGGGGGGAAAGGGTCACCTGCGGATGTGCTACGCGACCGATCCCGCCCTGATCGACCTGGCGCTGCAGCGGATCCGGACGTGGGTGGGGAGCCGCCCAGGGGTGGCTGTGCCGCGGTAGGTCCACACCCTGAAGGGTGTGCTCGGCGCTGCACTGTGCTGAAGCACACTGTCCTTGAAGCACACTGTCCTTCAGGACAGTGTCTCGCCGAGCCCACGCTTCCAGCGTGGGAACGCGCGCCTTGACCTCCCCCGGCCGGTGGCTATCTTACGACCGACAACTGATTGCGTGGTGATTTGCCGCGTATTGCCGCCACGTTAAACAAGGTGCTAAAAAGCGACCGCCCGCGGCGTTGATCGCCCGGGCATTTTTGTTGAGGTCTCGATGACGTCCACCACCGCGCCGGTCGCCTCTCGAGCTTGGCTCAGCGCTCGTCCGCTCCGCTGCCGCAACTGCGGCGCCGACCGCGCGGCCGGCCCGGTCTCGATTTGCGAGCAATGCCTCGGGCCGCTCGACCCGGTGTACGAGCCGCGGCGGCGCCTTCCCAACCGCAAGGCCATCGCCGCGCGGCCTCCCTCGCTGTGGCGATACCAGGAGTGGCTGCCGTTCGACGGCGACCCCGTGCTGTCCCTCGACAGCGGGTTTACGCCGCTCGTCGAGACGCCCGCGCTGGCGCGTCGCCTCGGCGTGGCGCGCGCCTGGGTCAAGAACGATACCGTCTGCCACCCGTCGCTGTCGTTCAAGGACCGGGTGGTCGCGGCGGCGATCAACGCGGCGGCGGCGTTTGGGCTCGACACGATCGGCTGTGCCTCGACCGGCAATCTCGCGAACGCCGTCGCGGCCCATGCCGCCCGCGCCGGGCTCAAGGCGTGGATCTTCATCCCCGACACGCTCGAGGCTGCGAAGGTGATCGGCGCGAGCGTCTATGGCCCCAGGCTAGTGCGCGTGCGCGGCACGTACGACGACGTCAACCGGCTGTGCGCGCAGGTGGCGGACCGGTTCGGCTGGGGGATCGTGAACGTCAACCTGCGCGGCTATTACGGCGAGGGCTCGAAGACGGTCGCGTACGAGATCGCCGAGCAGTTGGGCTGGCGGCTGCCGACAGCGGTCGTCGCCCCGATGGCGGGGGGCTCGCTCGTCACCAAGCTGCACAAGGGGTTCGGGGAGTTCTTGGACGCCGGGCTCGTCGCTGGCGCCGCGCCGCGCCTGTACGGCGCGCAGGCGAGCGGGTGTGCGCCGATCGTGCGGCTGGTGGAGCGCGGCGGCACACAGCTCGAGCCCGAAGTGCCGAACACGATCTGCCGGTCGCTCGCGATCGGTAACCCCGCCGACGGACCGTTCGCCGCCCGCGCGATGCAACAGTCGGGCGGTTGGGCGGCCGCGGTGAGTGACGACGCTCTGGTCCAGGGCATCCGGTTCCTCGCCGAGGACGCGGGGGTGTTCGCGGAGACGGCCGGCGGCGTGACCGCGGCGGCGGCCCTGGCGCTGGCCCGCGCCGGGCGGCTGCGGCCGGAGGACGAAGTCGTCCTGTGCATCACGGGGCATGGCCTGAAGACCGTCGAGGCGGTGAGCGGCGCGCTGCCGGAGGTGCCGCTGATCGCGCCCCGACTCAAGGAGGTAGCGGCGCTGGTGGATGGGAACGCCTCGTGACGCCTGCGAGCGTGCTGGTGCGCGTCCCCGGCTCCACGTCGAACGTCGGCGCGGGATTCGATTGCGTCGGGATCGCGATCGATCGCCGCCTCAGCGCGACGGCCCGGCTCGAGCCGTCGTCCGGCGCGCCGCTCCGCATCGACCGACGCGGCACGCTGACCGCCGTGACCGTGCCGCCGGACCGCGACTCGCTGTTCGCCGGCTTCGCCGCCGCGTGCCGCGGTGCGGGCTGCCGGGTGCCGGCGGGCCTCGTGATCGACGCCGGCTCCGACATTCCGGTCGGCCGCGGCCTCGGCTCGTCGGGCGCGGCGACGGTCGCAGGAGCGCTGGCGGCCCGGGCCCTGCTCGGGCTCGGGCTCGACGACGACATGCTCGCCCGCCTGTGCGCGGAGGTCGAGCACCACCCCGACAACGTGGCGCCGGCGATCTACGGAGGCGCGGTGCTCGCCGTCCCGGGGCCGGAGGGGCGATTGACCGTCGCTCCGCTCGAGGTGCACGCGTCGCTGGTGTTCGTGTTCGCCGTGCCTGACGTGGAGGTCGCCACCGAGCGCGCCCGCGCGGCGCTGCCGCCGAGCGTGTCCCACCGGACCGCGGCGACGGCAGCCGCGAAGGCCGGGGCGCTCGTCGCCGGGCTGGCGCGGGCCGACGCGGGGCTGCTCGCAGCGGCGCTCGACGACGTGCTGCACGTGCCCCACCGGCGCGCGCTCGTGCCCGGCTACGACGCGGTGACGGCGGCGGCGCGCGCGGCCGGAGCGTTCGGCGCCACGCTGTCGGGCTCCGGGTCGTCGATACTCGCGGTGACGCCCGCCTCAGCCGCCCCGGGCGTCGCGGACGCGATGGCGCACGCGTGGCGCGAGCTCGGCGTCGCGGTGGAGACCTTCGTCCTCACCCGGCCTGCGGGCCGCTATCAGCTGACCAGCCTCACTCAGGAGACAGTGCCATGTCCATCACGGTGAACCTTCCCTCGGTGCTCGCGACCCACGCGGGCGGCGTGCGCACGCTGCGCGCCAACGGCCGCACCCTCGGCGAAGCCGTCGCTAACGTGGCGGCGCAATACCCTGCCCTCGGACCGCGCCTGCGCGACAAGGACGGCAACCCGTATCCGTTCGTCGTGTTCTACCTGAACGACGAGGACGTCCGGTTTCGCGGCGGCTTTGCCGCGCCCGTCCAGGACGGGGACGAGGTGACCGTCATTCCCGCGATCGCGGGAGGGTGAGCCCTACTTCGCGCAGCGCGCCGCAGCGCGCGGCTCAGCGGCGCGCGACCGCGGGCGTGATCTCGACCGAGCCGGCGAGGTCGCCGTTCGAGAGCCGGCCGTCCGCTTCCACCCAGGACCCCTTGAGCCAGCCGTCCGCCATCGTCCCCCCGAGACGGATGGTACCGGCCTTCCAGTCCACCATCCCCTCGAGCTCGGCGTCGAACGAGCGGGCGCCCGATGGGTCCACCACCGACCAGTGTGTGACGACGTGCCATACCGGGCTCGCCGCCTCGGACGCGCTCTCGACCTGGCGCAGCTCGACTCTGACACCGCTGCGTGTCCACCCGCGAACCGATCCTTCCCAGACGCAGCTCTGACCGTCCGTCGATACGCCGGCGAAGGCTGTCTGGAATGTGAGCCGTCGCGGCGCGGTCGTCGGCCGGACGAGCATGACGCCGACAGCGGCGCCGAAGAACGATATACCAGCCGTGAAGCGATTCATCTTGAACTCTCCCGGATCGAGGATACCGCTCCGCGATCATGGTCACAGTGTAAGGAGGTGCGGCGCCCGGCGTCTACACACCATCGGGTGGGCGCCGGCTACCCGTTCGACGTAACCCGCTCACAACCCGGCGTCCGCCGCCGCGATCCGCGCGAGCGCCGCCCAATCGATCTCCTGCCAGCCGCGCGCGACCGCGGACAGATACCGGTCCCGGACGAGACTCGCCAGCGGGAGCGGGGCCGCGACGTCGTCCGCCGCGGCGAGCGCGAGCCGAACGTCCTTGAGGCCGTACTTGAGCTTGAACCCGGCTGGCTCGTAGCGCTGATCGGCAATCAGCTTGCCGTAGTTTTCGTAGATCGGCGAGCGGAACAACCTGCCGTTCACAATGTCGAGCAAGTCGGCCGGCGCGATCCCGTACTTGCGGCCGAGGGCGAACGCTTCGCCTAGCGCTTCGATCGCCGCGACGATGAGAAAGTTGCCGGCGAGCTTGATCACGTTGGCCCGGGCGGGATCCTCGCCCGCCGCCACCGTGCCCTGACCCATCGCGTCGAACAACGGGCGGCAGCGCTCGATTGCCGCAGCGGGCCCCGCTGCCACGATCCACAGCTTCCCCGCCTCCGCTGCCTCCGGGCGGCCAAACACCGGTGCAGCGACGTACGTGTGTCCCGCAGCCCGGTGCCGCTCGGCAAGGCGGCGCGAGAGTCCCGCACTGATGGTGCTCATCGACACGTGAATCGCGCCAGTGGGCAGCGCCGCGAGCGCGCCCTGCGCGCCGAGCAGCACCGCTTCGAGCGCCGCGTCGTCGGCGACCATCGTGACAAGGACCTCGGCGCCGCGCGCGGCCGCGCTGGGCGAGTCCGCGATTACGGGGTCGAGCGGCTTGATTTGATCCGCGCGGGCGCGGGTGCGGTTGTAGACGCTGAGCTTGTGGCCCGCTTGCAACAGGTGGCGCGCCAGCGGCAGCCCCATATTGCCGAGGCCGATGAATCCGACTCTCATGCTGCCTCCGATGTGTATTCACGTTGGGCAAGATACCGAGACAACGCGGCGCGACGCCCCACTCTGGAGCACCTTGCCTGACGGCAGCCGGGGCAGGATTGTCCAGACATGAAAGCGATCCGTGTGCATGGGCCCGGTGGTCCCGAGGCGTTACGCTACGAGGACGTCCCCCAGCCGGCGCCCGGTCCGGGAGAGGTGCTGATACAGGTCCAAGCCGCCGGCGTGAATTACATCGACGTGTATCAGCGCACGGGGCTGTACAAGGTGGCGCTCCCCTTCACACTCGGACAGGAGGCGGCGGGGGTCGTGACGGCGCTCGGCTCGGGTGTGACCGAGGCGAAGGTCGGTGACCGCGTCGCCTATACCCATGTGATGGGCGCCTACGCCGAGTACGCGGTCGTGCCCGCCGACCGGGTCTTGGTGTTGCCGGACGGCGTCAGCACGAAGCAGGGCGCGGCCGCCATGCTGCAGGGTATGACGGCGCACTACCTGGCCTCCACGACGTACGCTCTGAGATCGGGCGATACGTGTCTCGTGCACGCGGCAGCCGGCGGAGTAGGGCTCCTCCTGTGTCAGATCGCCCGGTTGCGCGGCGCGCGGGTGCTCGGGACCGTCTCGACGCGGGAGAAGGCCGAGCTCGCCCGGCAGGCGGGGGCAGATGCGGTCATCCTGTACACCGAGCAGGATTTCGAGACCGAGGCCAAGCGGCTCACGAACGGGGCGGGTCTGCAAGTGGTGTACGACTCGGTCGGAAAGACGACGTTCGAGAAGGGGTTGAATTGCCTCACGCGCCGCGGGATGATGGTGCTGTACGGACAGTCGAGCGGCCCGGTCGGGGCGTTCGATCCTCAGGTACTGAGCCAGAAGGGGTCGCTCTTTCTCACTCGACCGACCCTCGGTCACTACATCGCCACCCGTACGGAGCTGTTGGAGCGGGCGGGAGAGGTGTTGGGCTGGATCAAGAGCGGTAGACTGAAGCTCCGGATTCAGCACGAGTTCCCGCTCGCGCAGGCGCCGGAGGCGCACCGCGCTCTCGAGGGACGCAAGACCACCGGCAAGGTGCTGTTGATTCCGTGACCCCGACCACGAGGAAGCGCTCTATGACGCTACCAACCCGCCCGCTCGGTACGAGCGGCATGGACATCACGGCCGTCGGCTTCGGCGCTTGGGCAATCGGAGGCGGCGGCTGGGCATTCGGCTGGGGGCCGCAGGACGATGCTGATTCCCTCGCCACGATGCGTCGCGCCCTCGAGCTGGGCATCAACTGGATCGACACGGCCGCGGTATACGGCCTCGGTCACTCCGAAGAGGTCGTGGGCCGCCTGCTGCGCGAGCTGCAGCCTGGGGAGCGGCCCCTGGTGTTCACCAAATGCGGCCTCGTGTGGGACGAGCGCAATCCGATGACGGAGGCGCGGCGGGTCCTGCAGCCCGAGTCGATCCGGAAGGAGGCGGAAGCCTCGCTGCGCCGGCTCGGGGTCGAGCGCATCGATCTCTACCAGTTCCACTGGCCGGACGAGACGGGCACTGCTGTGGAACACTCCTGGGAGGCGATGGCGGGGCTGGTGGAGCAGGGCAAGGTGCGGGCGGCCGGCGTTTCAAACTTTGACGTGGGGCTGCTCGAGCGATGCGAGGCGATCCGCCACGTAGACTCGCTGCAGCCCCCCTTCTCCCTGATCCGCCGGGACGCTGCGGAGCGGGAGATCCCGTGGTGCGCGGAGCACGGCACGGGCGTCATTGCGTACAGCCCCATGCAGTCGGGAATCCTCACAGACGGCTTCACGGCGGAGCGGGTGGCGCAGCTCGCCGCGGACGATTGGCGTCGGCGCTCACGCGAGTTCCAGCAGCCCAACCTCGGCAAGAACCTCGCGCTGCGGGACGCGCTCCGGCCCATCGCGCGGCGCCATGGCACGACCGTGTCGGCCGTCGCGATCGCCTGGACGCTCGCGTGGCCCGGCGTGACCGGCGCGATCGTCGGCGCCCGCAGGCCGGAGCAGGTGGACGGCTGGATCGGGGCCGCGACGCTGCGACTCGCGGCGGCCGACTTGGACGAGATCGCCGCCGCGATCGCGCGCACCGGCGCGGGGTCCGGACCCACGCGACCGTTGCCGGCTCGGGCGCCGCGGGCGCAGGCGACGCGGTGACGCCCGCCGCGGGCACGCTCGCGCTCCTGTTCGACCTGGACGGCACCCTCGTGGACAGCGTGTATCAGCATGTGTTGGCGTGGCGCGAGGCGCTCGAGGAGGGGGGCATCGAGCTGTCCGTCTGGCGCATCCACCGGCGCATCGGCATGAGCGGCGGACTGTTCCTCGACGGGCTGGCGCGGGAAACCGGCCGCCGGCTGACGCCGGAGGACGAGAAGCGTATCCAGCAGGTCCACGCGGCGGCCTTCAAGCGGCAAGTATCGCAGGTGCGCCCTCTCCCCGGTGCCCGCGACCTGCTCAGCTACCTGTCGCAGGCCCGTGTGCCGTGGGCGATCGCGACGAGCGGGCGGCTCGAGAGCGCGCGCCCGCTGCTCGAGATGCTGGGCGTCCGCTCCGACGTACCGGTGGTGTCCCGCGATCAGGTAGAGCACGCCAAGCCCGACCCGGATCTGTTTCTCGCGGCGGCAGCCAAGCTCAACGTGCCGGTCGGCGATACGGTGGTGGTGGGAGATAGCGTGTGGGATCTTCTCGCCGCGCGCCGCGCACGGGCCCTCGGCGTAGGCCTGCTCTCGGGGGGGTACGGCCAGGACGAGCTCGAGGGCGCGGGCGCCTATCGTGTGTACCAGGATCCGGCGGATCTGCTGCGGCACCTCGACGAGGTCGGCGTCCGCCTCTCGCACTGACGTCGTCCCTCCTCAGGACCTACGTTCGTCACGGCGGATCCGAGGCGTGCTTCACCGGTCCGCCGGCCTCTCGTTGTGCCGCCCGGATCCACACCCGCACCTCGGCCGGCGTGGGCCGCGTCCCGTGGTGCACGCCTCGCCACACAGAGTCGGGGTCCGCCTGCGCCAGAGCTTCCACGGTCGCGATGCCGCCCGCGATGAGCGCGGCGGCGTGGCGCGTCCCGATCCCCCGGAGCGTGCTGAGGCGCGCGGCCTGGCGCGCCGCCTGCGCTTCATCGGGCGTGATGCGCGCGCGGTACGCGAGCTCTGCGGCGGGGGCTCGGGCGAGCCGGAACACGTCCGTCCATCCCGCGTTTTGCAGCCGGCCCCGCACTGCGTCGCTGATCCCGGGCAGCTCCGCGAGCCGCGGCGTCACCGAGCTGACCGTCCAGTGGTCCATTGCGGCGAGGACGAGTACCGCAAAGGCCACCGACGGCAGGACCGTGCGCGGCCGCGTCCGCGGCGCGAGCAAGTGATACAGCGACCACACCTCGAGCGCGAAGAAAGGAAAGCCGAGGAAGCCGATCGGCGGCATCTCGAAGATCTTCACGTGCTCGAGGAAGGGCACCGTGTAGATCCACTTTCCCCGTGCGGCGGCGTTGAACGACTCCCACACGCCGCCCGCGAACAGGCCGGCCGCCATGAGGCGCGCGATGCGGCCCCATCTGCCCGCGACCATGTCGGCGAACAGCGAGCGTTCGGGATCGGTGCGATATAACACGGGCTCCGCGACGAGCCACACCGCGCCCCACGTAAGCGGGTGGAGATATCGGGGGAACGCGAGCGTCGCGGCGAGCGTCGCCCACCCGAGCCCAAAGGCGGCGCGGAGGTCCCGGGACCGCAGGGCGATGGGGCGCGACTGCAGGCGCTGCCACACCCGGAGCCGATCCAGCAGCCGCTCCGGCAGCAGCACCGCCGGGACGACCGTCGCGAGCGACAGCGTGATGCCGACCCAGCGCTCGACCGGGTTCGCCGGGAGAAACACGTAGTACCAATCCTGCAGCCGGACGTTGATCGCTTCGAACAAGAACCAGATCACCGCGGACCACCACAGCATCGTCGCAAGCGCGCGGGGCTCGGCCAGCAGCGATTCGCCCCCGCGCAGCACGACCATTTGATCGAGGATCAGGAGGGTCGGATACCACGCGAAGACGTACAGCCAGGTCGGGACCGGCGGGATTTCGTAATAACGCAGCACCGCGGCGGCGACGAGCACCAGCGCCGCCACCAGCAGGCGCGGTCGGACTAGTGTCGCAGCGTCGGCCGGAGCCGCCCGTATGCCCATGTCCCAGTCACCTCGCCGGCTTGAAGAGGAGGTCTTGATAGTCGAAGCTGAAATCGGCGAGCGGCGAGACGGCCTCCATCTTGAACTGCTCGATGGAGCCGTCCGGCCGGAGCGCGAAGCTGACGTAGGCGTCCTCGATGTGCGCCGTCCGCCAGCGGGCGATGAACGTGTCGTGCTGCCAGTGCTCGAGATCGCCCACGAAGGCCGGCGAATGGCTGAACCGCAGCACGAGGCGGCCGTTCTCGAGGGTGATTGCGGCGTCCCCGTACAGCTCGTCGCGGTACGTCCCGGCGTATCGCGCCAGCGTGAGCGACGGTCCCACCAGCGAGTCGCGCGCGCTTGCTCTGGCGCGCACGATCGAATCCGCCTGAGCGCGCCCCAGCTGCTCGGCCTGGGCAAATGCGGCGACCCAGTCGGTCGGCGGCGCGCCGAAGAACGTGTCCAGCAGCCGGTAAGCGAGCGCCGTCATGAGCGATGACTCCCCGTTCGTGAGAATAACGAGGCCGAGCCGCTCGCTCGGCACGAGCATCACCTGCGAGGTCATCCCCGCGAGCCCGCCGGTATGGGCCACGAGCTGCCGTCCCCGGTAGTCCCGCATGAACCAGCCGAGCCCATACTCGGAGAAGTTGGCCCGCAGCGCGGCAAGCGGGGGCGGCGGGTCGCCGATCGGGAGGATGGTCTGCCCCGACCACATCACGCGCGCCTGGCGCTCGCTGAACAGCCGGCCCCCCGCGTAGCGACCGGAGTCGAGCCGGCACAGGAGCCATTTGGCCATGTCGCTGACGTTCGACACGATGCCGCCGGCTGGCCCGGTGTTGTCGATCGAATCGCGCGGCACTACCTGCAGCTTTCCCTGCTCCACGCCGTGCGGCGCCGCGATGTTGCTGGTCGAGCTCAAGGCCGCCACGCGGGTTCCGCTCTCGGTCATGCCGAGCGGGGCGAGGATGCGCTGTGTGATGAAGTCGTCCCAGCCCTTCCCGCTGACGGCCGGGACGATCTCTCCGGCGGCGATGTACAGCACGTTGTCGTAGGCGTAGCGGCTCCGGAAGCTCGACGCCGGCTTCGCGGCGCGGATGCGGTGGATGATCTGGGCCCGGTCGTAGCTCGAGTGGAACCACAGGAGGTCCCCGGCGCCGAGTCCGAGCCCGCTGCGGTGCGTCACCAGGTCGCGGATGGTAAACTCGCGCGTGACGTACGGATCGTACAGCTGGAAGTCGGGAAGGTATTGGGTGACCGGGTCGTCCCAGGAGAGCTTCCCCTCGTCGGCGAGCACGGCGAGCGCCGCGGTGGTGAACGCCTTGGTGTTGGACGCGATCTGGAAGAGCGTGTGGGCGTCGACGCGGGCCGTGTCGCCCAGCGTGCGGACGCCGTAGCCCTTCGCGAACAGCAGCTTGCCGTCCTTCACGACCGCGACCGCCGCGCCGGGGATCTGGAGGCGCTCGAGGCCGCGGTTCACGTAGGCGTCAAAGTCTTTCTGGCGAAAGTTCTGGCCGGATGCCGCCGACGCGGCGATCGCGAGCCCCGCGGTCACGAGGGAGATTCTCACGACAACCCTTCCTGTGTGGAGTGGTGACACCGGAACAAGGGAACAGGGGAAGGGCCACCCGAGTCCACGCTTCCCTCGTCCCCGGCTGCTTCCCGTGTTATTCGAGCGATACGCGCAGCACGACGTTCCGCCCGGGGTCGAGCGCGAACTCCTTGTAGCGGCTCAGGAAGCTGCGGTACGCCGTGTTCGCGACGTTGCGCACGGCGACATCGATCCGGACCTCCCGGCCCCACAGCGGCCGCTCGAGCCCCGCCTCGACGTGCAAGAGAGCGTAGCCGGAGGTGGGGATGTCGAGGGAATCGAGTCGAGTCTGCCGCGTCACGAGCTCGCCGTCGATCGCGAGCCGCGCCCGATCGGCCCAGCGGAGCGCGCTGCCGTGCAGCTCCGCGCCCAGGGCCACGCGGGCCGGCGGCATGAGCGGGAGCGGCGCGTCGCTCGCGCGGTTGGTCCCGCGAACCGCATCGAACCGCCCGTGCAGCGACAGGGGCGTGGCGAGATCGACGCCGAGCGATGCCTCGCCGCCCGCGAGCCGCGCATCCGCCTGGGCATATCGGTACACCCGCAACGAGTCCGCGGGCGTGACATGGACGAACGCGCCGGTCGGCGTGATGTAGATGAAGCGCGCGATCGCGTTGCGATACACCGCGAGCTCGCCGCGGACCCGCGCGCCCTGCCAGCGCACGGCGACGTCAACGTTCGTCCCCGCCTCCGGCTTCAGGCCGGGATCCCCGATCTCGTAGCGGGCCTCGCCCAAGTGCGGGCCGTTCGAGAACAGCTCGAACAGCGTGGGCGCGCGCCACGCGCGGCCGACGTTCGCGGTGATGGCGAGCGTCTCGACGGGCCGGTACACCAGGCCGGCATCCCCCGACCACGCCGTGTAGTCGCGCTGCTGCGGCGCCAGGGTGAGCGTGGCGTTGCTGTCGACAGTGAGACGGCGCCGATCGACGCGCCCGCCGGCGAGCACGCTCCAGCGGCCGAGCGTTGCCTGCTCGAACACGAAGGCCGCCGCCGAACGCACCCGCGCGTCGGAGACGAGCGGGATCGGCCCGCGCGTCTCGTTCGTCTGACGCAGTCCCGCTATCCCGACGGTGCCGCGAAGGGCCGACCCCGCCCCGTGGTGCGCCAAGAGGTCGAGCGACGTGGTGTTGAGCAGCAGGTCGAACGCCGTCCCTTCCAGCGGCGCACCCGTCGGGCCGGTCCCCGTGTCGGAGACCTCGATGAGCGAGTGGCGCTGCCACTGCGCCTTGGTCTCGAGACGCAGCGAACCCACGCGATAGTCACCCGCCAGCTGGACGCGATCGTCCGACAGCTTGCGCTCGGGCCCGCCCTCCGCCGCGCCGCTCGGCGGCTCGTTCGCTTCGAGTAGCTTGAACTCGCCGGCGTACCGCGTATAGCGGAGCGTCGTGCTGCCGCCCGCGCCGCGGCGGCCGACTGCGACCTCGCCGTTCAGCGCCCCGAAACCGGTATTGTCGAGCTCACCCGCGGGCGTGTGCAGGCTTCCGGCCGCGCGCCCGATGCCGAACACGCGCCATGCCCATGCACGGCTCGCTCCCTCGATCCGGGCAGCCGCTTCGACTTCGGCGTTGTTCGTGGCGCCCGAGACTTCGAACCCAGTTCGGATCATGCGGGGGCCGCCGTTCGCGTCCGGTAGCTCCGCGGGGATCACGTTCACCACGCCGCCCAGCGCGTCAGACCCGTACAGGACGCTGGAGGGCCCGCGGATCACCTCCACGCGCTGGGCGAGGCGGGCGTCCACCGACGGTCCGTCTTCGTCGCTCCACGAGTAATCCTCGAGGCGGTTCCCGTTCGCGAGCACCAGCACACGCGCCCCCGCGAGCCCGCGGATCACCGGCTTGCCGATCTGCCCGCCGGTGCTGAGCGCGTTGACCCCGGGCAAGCGCGACAGGGAGTGCGCGAGCGACACGCTCTGCTCGCGGCGCAGACCGTCTTCCGACAGGGCAGCTGTGGACAGCGGCGAGCCGAGCGTCGCTGTGGGTATGCGCGTTGCGGTGATGGTGACCGGCTCGATCCATACCGGCGACCGCCGGAGCGCGACCGTGAGGGTCGTCGGCCCGCGGACAACGACCTCACGTGCGAAGGGCGCGAAGCCGACGTGACGGACGATCACCGTGTACTGACCGGGCGGCACATCCGCCAGGGCGAAACCGCCATCCGCACCGGTGGTCGCCACGCGGTGCAGCTCGGTGATCAGGATGACCGCGGTGGGAAGGGGTACGCCGTCGAGGTCGGTGACGCGGCCGGAGAGGGTATCGCCGGCCGACGGGCCGACGAGCAGGAGCGCCAGCGCGCCAAGGAGGTGCATGGCTGTCACCATATCCGCGGGCGACAGCGATGGCAAGACGCGTACCTAGGCGCGGTCGGTCATCGCCTTGAACATCCAGTACTCTGGGCCGGCCGCGTGCTCGGGCCAGTCGGCGAGATGCTCCTCGCCCCGCCAGGCCTCATCGCTCCCGCGCCAAGACTCGCGGTCGACGTGGACGGCGCCGCGCCAAGCCTCGCGGCCCTGCGCGAACAACTCCTCCAACTTGTCGTCGCCCGGCTCGTGCTCGGGTAACCATGGGTCTCGCATCCGGCCACTCCTCGTCCGCCCCTGCGTGAGGGGACAGCGGCTGTGAGCGCAAAGCCCATGCCTGCCCCAGAGCGCTGCGGCAAGTGGCTCGGGGGTATGAGGATAGATGAACACGACCTGGTGGAGCCGGGTGGCGATCGGATTGCAACCCGGGCATGGCGCGGCGCAATGACACTGTAATGTTGGTGTGACGGGCATCACCGGAATTGCAACCGACTGTCCCGTGGGAGGGAGCCGCTACGTCATGACGGTCGCTTCGATCAACCCCGCCACGGGCGCGACGCTGGAGACGTTCGCCGAGACCACGCCCGCAGCGCTCGAGCGAATCCTCGACCAAGCGCTCGCCGCCCACCAGAGCTGGTGGCGCTGCTCGTACGCGCAGCGCGCGCAGGCGATGCGGGAGGCCGGACGGCTGCTGCGGAAGCGCAAGACCGACCACGCACGCACCATGGCACTCGAGATGGGCAAGCCGCTGAAGCAAGGGGAAGCGGAGGCGGAGAAGTGCGCCTGGGTGTGCGACTATTACGCCGAGCATGCCGAGCGGTTTCTCGCCGACCAACCACGCGAGACGGACGCCTCGAAGGCTTTCGTCCGCTTCGATCCGATCGGTCCCGTACTCGCGATCATGCCGTGGAATTTCCCGTTCTGGCAGGTGTTCCGCTTCGCCGCACCCGCCCTGATGGCGGGAAACGCGGGGCTCTTGAAGCACGCGCCCAACGTCACCCGCTGCGCACTCGAGATCGAGGCAATCTTCCACGAGGCGGGCTTCCCGGAGGGGCTGTTCCGGGCGCTGATCCTCGCTAACGAAGCCGCTGCGGCGGTCATCGCCGACCCGCGAGTGCGGGCGGTCACGCTCACAGGGTCGGATCGCGCCGGCAGTCAGGTGGCGGAGCAGGCCGGACGACACCTCAAGAAGACGGTGCTCGAGCTCGGTGGGAGCGATCCGTTCATCGTGTTGGGGGACGCCGACGTGGAACAGGCGGCTCGTAGCGCCGCGGAAGCCCGGCTCCTGAACAGCGGTCAGAGCTGCATCGCCGCGAAGCGGTTCATCGTGGTGGAGCCGGTGGCGGATCGGTTCCTTGACGCGTTCGTCGCCGCGAT
>DASPXE010000293.1:0-2697 GCA_035637455.1 Gemmatimonadales bacterium | reverse complement strand
CAGGTCATAGAGCCAGGGCCAGAACGGGCACGTCTCGACCACCACCTCCAGCGGGCGGTAGGGCGCGAGCGCTGCCAGTGGCCGTTCGGGCTCCTTGGTGGAGACGGTGGTCTCCAGCGCCACCTTTCCCATCCTGTCCAGCACGGCGACGGCGACATACTTTAGATGAGCATCAAGTCCAGCGGAGTACATGACTGGCCTCCTGTGACGAGCGCGCATGCGTCGCTTGGCAAAGCCGACGCTACACGCTCCCTCGCGGTGAGGCCAGTCGCTTCCATACAATCAGCAATGCAGGCGACAATTCCCCGGCCTCCTGGTCGCCCGACGGCAAGCAAATCTTGTTCGTGAGAACCCAAGGTGGCGACAACGAGCTGTACGTCATGAACGCGGACGGCACGGGCGTCACGCAGCTCACCACAACGAAGGCGAGGGCGACCACGCGGGCTGGTCGCCCGACGGTAGGCGGATCGTGTTCTCGAGCACCCGCGATGGTGGCAACCTCCATATCTTCGTCATGAACGCGGACGGGACCGGGGTTACCCAGCTCAACTCTGGTAATTTCACCGACGACGACCCCGTCTGGTCGCCCGACGGGAAGCAGATTGCGTTCCAGAGTACTCGCGACGGCCATGAGGAGATCTACATTATGAACGCAGACGGGACTGGCCAGGCCCGGCTGACTTTCAACCAGGGGATCTTCAATGCTGTCCCCGCCTGGAGGGCTAGGCCGCTCCCTTGAGGCCGCCGTAGCCAGCGTGAGAGAGATCGCGCGTTCGAGAACCTCAGGGTGGACCTGCTCAACCAGGCGCACAATGGAGCAACCTTCGCCGGCAACCAGTGCGTGACATCGTCGCCGGCCAGTGCACGCGTGGTAGGCCAGGCACGTTGCCCTAACCTTACGGGGCGAGGTCCTCAGCATCTCGGCGTCTACTGCAAACTACCCATCTCGCACCTCCATCCCTATTTTCGGTGACGGGGGCGGTAGCTCAGCTGGGAGAGCACCTGGTTTGCAACCAGGGGGTCGTGGGTTCGAATCCCATCCGCTCCATTTCTCGAAGCGCCGGAGGCCACCTTTGATCGCCGCACTGGTCGACGTCGTACGAGCTGCGCTCTTTGCCGCGGGGCACCTGCTCGGCGGGAGCATAGGTGGCGCCATCATCGCCGTCTCGTTGCTGGTGCGCCTGGCGCTCCTGCCACTCACCATCCGCCTGGCGCGCCGAGCCGTCGCCCAGCAGGCGATTCTCGCGTCGTTGCGCCCACAGCTCGAACGGCTGCGGGTCCGGTACCGCGATGAGCCAGACCGACTCGCTGAGCACACGATCGCGCTGTGCCGTCAGGCGGGTTATCGCCCCTTCACCCCGACCGGGATTCTGGGAGCAGCGGTTCAGCTGCCGCTCGTCGCGGCCGTCTATGGCGCGGTGCGCAGCGGAATCGCGACCGGGGCCCGCTTCTGCTGGATCCCCGATCTGGCCCGCCCTGACGGTCTCCTGGCCCTCGCAGTCGCCGGGATCACGGCTCTGGGTGCCTACTTCGGAACGAAGTACGGCGCGACGCCTGGACGCCCGAGCGCGGTTCCGCTGCTGATCGGGACGGCCGTCACGCTGTTCGTGTTGTGGCGGGCTTCGGCGGCGCTGCTCCTGTCTTGGGGCGCAACCGCGTGCGGCAACCTGCTGCAGACAGCGCTCCTAGGGCGTCGCCGCGGCTTGCGGGGCAGCCGCTAGGGAGCGCATTACCCTGCGCCGCATCACCGCGCACCGAAGGTGGCGAGCCGCGAGCTCGTCCATCTCGTAGTCCTTCATCCCGTCGCGACTCGACCGCTTCACGACTAGGGCCGACCGCCTCCGAGGACGGTCTGCAGCTGGCGTAGCGCCTCCCCCAGCCGGGACAGCGCTTCGCCGTAGCTGGCCCAGTCGCCGTTGCGCTGCGCCGCGACGGCGCGCTGGTACAACTCGGCCGCCCGGCGGGCGAGATCCGCAGCGCGCGCGTCCCCGGGACGGGCGGCGCCGGTGGGCCCGGCGGCAGCCGCGGCGGGCTCGACCGCGCCGCCGAACAGCCGTGCCAACCCGGCGTCGAGCGTCTCCTCCATGACCACCCGGTTCTGGTGGGCCACGACGACGCGCTTCATCTCAGGGATGCGCCCGCCCTCGGCCCGCAGGTAGAGCGGCTGCACGTAGATAAGCGACTCCTCGATCGGGATGACCAGCAGGTGGCCGCGGATCACCTCGGAGCCGCGCTGGTCCCACAGCGAGATCTGGCGAGAGATGTCGGTGTCCTGGTTGATCCGGTTGACGATCTGGGTCGGGCCGTAGACCAGGCTTTGCTTGGGGAAGCGATACAGCACCAGCCGGCCGTAGTGCTCCCCGTCGTTTCGCGCCACCATCCACGAGGCCAGGTTGTCCGTCCCCCCGCCAAAAAATCCGAATTTCCCCCAATGCACCGGCAGCCGTCCACCTCATATTGACATTTGGGAAGTCATCCCAATTTTCAGGCGGCGAGGTTTTCACCTCAAGCTGGAGGCCTAGATCGGGATGGCGACGCCGGCCGGTGGGGGGGAGGTCTAGCGGACCATGACAACGCCTCGCATGCAGGACAAGCGATTTCGGCAGATGCTCGACGCCGCCCCCGATGCCATGGTCGTCGTCGACCAGCGGGGCAGCATCGTGGCGGTGAATCGGGAGGCCGAGCGGCTCTTCGGGT
>DASPXE010000292.1:0-9969 GCA_035637455.1 Gemmatimonadales bacterium | reverse complement strand
ACGCGATTCGACGCCGACGAGTGGGTGCGCATCGCCAAGGACGCCGGCATGAAATACATCATCATCACGTCCAAGCACCACGACGGCTTCGCGCTCTTCGACTCGAAGGTCTCGAGCTACGACATCATGGACGCTACGCCGTACAAGCGGGACGCCATCAAGGCGCTGTCGGAAGCGGCCCACCGGGCCGGCCTCAAGTTCGGGGTCTACTACTCGATCATGGATTGGCACCACCCGGACGCCCAGGGGCCCAACTACCCCGACTACAACTCGCGCACGTGGAGCAATCCCAACTTCGGCCGCTACGTCGAGACCTACATGAAGCCCCAGCTCAAAGAGTTGCTCACCCAATACCCCTACATCGACGTCCTGTGGTTCGACGGCGAGTGGATCGCGGACTGGAGCGACGAGCGGGGCCGGGATCTGTACAGCTACGTTCGCACGATCCGTCCCAGCCTCATCGTCAACAACCGGGTGGGACACACGCGCCAGGGGCTGAGCGGCCTCAACTCGGAGGGCCATGTCGGCCTGGGCGACTTCGGCACGCCCGAGCAGCGGGTTCCGCCCGAGGGGCTCCCCGGCGTCGATTGGGAAACGTGCATGACGATGAACGACACCTGGGGGTTCAAGTCATATGACGACGACTGGAAGGACTCGCGGACGCTGGTTCGCACGCTGATCGACGTGGCCTCCAAGGGTGGGAACTTCCTCCTCAACGTCGGGCCGACGGCCGACGGACTGATTCCCGCGCCGATCGTGTCACGGCTGAGCGAGATGGGTGACTGGATGAAGCTCAACGGCGAGGCCATCTATGGCACGACGGTCAGCCCATCCGGGATGCCGGCGTGGGGCCGCTACACCGCCAAACCGGGAAAGGTGTATGCCCTCGTCTTCGACTGGCCGAAAGACGGCAAGCTGACGCTCGCCGGGATGAAGGAGAAGCCGCTGCGCGCCCGTCTCCTCGCCGACGGGAGGCCGCTCACCGTCGAGCAGTCCGATTCCGGTTTTGTGGTCCAGCTGCCGGCGGTGCCGCCCAGCACGATCGCGGCGGTGTTGGCACTCGAGGTTGGTGGAGGCCTCCCGTGAGGGCTGCCGTGCTGGTGGACGTCGGCCGGATCGAGGTACGAGACGTCGCCTCCCCGCATCCCGGCGCGCGCGACGTCCTGGTGCGCGTCACGGCGGTCGGGCTGTGCGGCACCGACCTGCACATCTTCGCCGGACACGCGAACTACAACCGGGACGCGCGCGGGCGGCCGATCGGGCTCTCGGACCAGCCGCAGATCCTGGGACACGAGATCGCGGGCGTCGTGGACGCGGTGGGAAAGGACGTGCGTGACCTGCGTCCCGGCGACCGGGTGGTGGTCGATCAGGGGAGGAGCTGCGTAAGCGAAGCGCGGTCGCCATTGTGCGAGTACTGCGCGAGCGGCGATTCGCATCAGTGCGAGTTCTACCGCGAGCACGGCATCACCGGTCTCCCCGGCGGATTCGCCGAGTACCTGGCGATCCCGGCGGCGAACGCAGTGCGCATCGCCTCCGACCTGGGCGCCGCCGCCGCGCTGACCGAGCCGCTGGGCTGCATCGTGCACTCGTCGGATGTGCTCACCCGCGCGCCGGCACGCTACGCCGTGCGGGACGGATCGAGCCGAGGAGAACGAGTCCGCTGCGTCGTGGTCTGCGGCGCTGGCCCGGCGGGTCTCCTGTGGGTGCAATACCTCCGCAACGTCTTGGGCTTCGATGGGCTGCTCCTGGTCACGGAGCCTAGTGCCTCGAAGCGCGCGCTGGCGGAGCGGTTCGGCGCGGACACGATCGACCCAGTCGCGATGGACCCGGTGGACGAGGTGCACGAGCGCACTCGCGGGCGCTGCGCCGAGCTGCTCATCGAGGCCACGGGATCCGGACCGGTGTTCGCCGCCATCCCGACGCTCGTCCGGAAGCAGGCGACGATCCTCCTGTACGGACATGGGCATTCGGGGGTCGACTTGAGCGTGCTCAACCAGCTCCAGTTCCTCGAGCCCACCCTGCTTGCGCCGGTCGGCGCCTCCGGCGGCTTCGAGGCCGACGGCCGGCCGGCCACCTACGTCCGCGCGTTGCGGCTGATCGAGAGCGAACAGGTGGACGTCGCGTCGCTGATCACCCATCGCTACCCCTCGCTCGACTCCGTCGCCGGGGCTTTCACGGGGGACTACAGTGCGCCGGAGTACGTCAAGGGCGTCGTCACTCTCTGAGCTGAGGCCTACGATGCGCGTCTCGCTGTTCGTGACCTGTCTGGCGGATCAGCTCTGGCCGGCGGCGGGAGTCGGCGCGGTGGAAGTGCTCCGGCGGGTGGGCTGCGCGGTGGAGTTCGACGCGCGTCAGACGTGCTGCGGGCAGCCGGCGTTCAACACCGGGTACCGTCCGGAGGCATGCTCACTGGCACGGCGGTTCATCGAGATTTTCGAGTCCAGCGGCGCCGACGCCATCGTCAGCCCATCAGGATCGTGCACCGCCATGCTGCACCACTACGAGCAGCTCTTCGAGGATGCCGGCTGGCGCGCGCGGGCCCGGGCAGTCGCCCAGCGGACGCACGAGCTCAGCGCGTTTCTGGTCAACCGCCTGGGCGTGGAGGACGTGGGTGCGAGCTTCTCCGGCCGGCTCACCTGGCACGACGCCTGTCACGGCCTCCGCGACCTGGGCATCAAAGACGAGCCGCGACGCCTGCTGCGCCACGTACGGGGCGCGGAGCTGGTCGAGCTGCCCCCGCCGGGGGCCGAGACGTGTTGCGGTTTCGGGGGCACCTTTGCGGTGAAGTATCCCGAGATCTCGGTGGCGATACTCGACGAGAAGGTGGACGCCATAGAGCGGGCCGGCGTGGACGCGGTGGTGTCAGGCGACGCCAGCTGTCTGATGCAGATCGGCGGGCGGCTGTCACGCCGGGGGTCGCCCGTCCGCGCCCTGCACCTGGCGGAAGTCCTGGCGTCCACGTTATGACGTTCGACCGTCACGCGCGCGCGGCGCTGGCCGATGGACAGCTGCGCGGCGCCTTGCGCCAGGCCACGACGTTGTTCGGCGAGCGGCGGCAGGCGGCGCTGGCCACCGCTCCGGATTGGGAGGGCGCCCGCGACCGGGCCCGCGCGATCAAGGATGAGACGCTGCTGCACCTCGACCGTTACCTGGAGGAGTTCAGCGCCAATGCCGAGCGCGCCGGCGCGCGCGTGCATTGGGCGCGCGACGCCGCCGAGGCGTGCGCGGTCATCGGCCGGATCGCCGAGCAGCGGCGGGCCCGCACGGTCGTGAAGAGCAAGAGCATGGCGTCGGAAGAGATCCACCTGAACGCCGCCCTCACGGCGCGCGGCATCGAGCCGATAGAGACCGACCTCGGCGAGTACATCGTCCAGCTCGCCGGCGAGACGCCGTCACACATCGTGGTCCCGGCCATCCACAAGACGAAGCGGCAGATCGCGGCGTTGTTCGCGGCAAAGCTCGGCATCGAGCTCTCCGACGACGTCGCGACGCTGACGGGCGCGGCCCGGCAAGCATTACGCCGCCGCTTCGCCGAGGCGGATCTCGGGGTGTCCGGTGTCAACTTCGCGGTCGCGGAGACCGGAACGATCCTGATCCTCGAGAACGAGGGGAATGCGCGGTTGACCACCAGCCTCCCGCGCACCCACGTCGCGCTCATGGGGATCGAGAAGGTGATCCCGCGCTTCGCCGACTTGGAAGTCTTTCTCCAGTTGCTCCCGCGATCCGGTACCGGCCAGGCCCTGACGGCGTATCAATCGCTGCTCACAGGAGTGAAGCAGCGCCCGGAGGACGAGGGGCCGGCGGAGCTGCACATCGTGCTGCTCGACAACGGCCGCTCCCGCATGCTGGCCGCCCCGGTGACCCGGCAGTCACTCGCGTGTATTCGCTGTGGCGCGTGCCTCAACGCCTGCCCGGTATACCGGCAGATCGGCGGCCACGCGTACGGGTCGGTCTATCCGGGGCCCATCGGCGCCGTGTTGACCCCACAGCTGTTCGGGTTGGGGAGGTCGCCTGAGCTCCCCTACGCCTCGAGCCTGTGTGGCGCCTGCCGCGACGTCTGTCCCGTCAAGATCGACATCCCGGCGCTGCTGCTCCACCTGCGCGCTGAGGTCGTCGCCACCCGCGCCGGGAAGCAGCGCGCGCTCGAACGCCTCGCGTTCGCGGGCTACGCGGCGGTGATGGCGCGGCCGCGCCTGTTCGAGTGGCTGGTCCGTGCCGCCCGGATGCTGAGAGTCATGCCGCCGCTGGGCGCCTGGACCAAGTGGCGTGATCTCCGCCCCCTCGCGCCGCGGAGTTTTCGCGAGCAGTGGCGCGCCGGCCTGAGCGGGAAGGCACCGTGAGGCGCAGCGACGAGGCGCGCCGCGAGATCCTGAGCGCGATCCGCGAAAACTTGACCCGGAGCGCGAGAGGGCGCGAACCCCGGGGCATCGCCCCGGGGTCAGCCGAGCTCGGCAAGCCCACGGCTGACCCCGGGCCGGCGGCCCGGGGTTCCAAGGAGCGAGGGGACGTCGTGAGTTCCTTCACCGAGCAGCTCGCGGCCGTGGGCGCGCAATGGACGGTCGTGCGCGGAGCCACAGAAGCTGCCCACGCCCTGGCCGGTATCCTGACAGCCGCGGGTGCCCGGCGAGTGGCCGGCTCGGACGCCCCGCTGGTCCAGCGGCTCGTGTCCGGGCTGGGCGATGGCTTCGTGCGGGAGAGCCTCGAGGGCCTCTCGCGCGATGGCCTGTTCGCGTGCGACGCCGGCGTCACCACCGCGCAGTGGGGGATCGCCGAGACCGGCACGCTGGTACTGGAGTCGGCGCGGGAGAAGAACCGCCTGTTGTCGCTCGTTCCACCGATCCACGTGGCGCTGCTGTCCACGAGTTGCATCTGCGATTCGCTGGGCGACGCGCTCGCCCGCGTGAGCCGCGCCAGCCACGCGATCACGCTCATCACCGGACCCTCGCGCACCTCGGACATCGAGCTGACCCTGGTGGTGGGCGTGCACGGCCCCCAGGCGGTCCACGTGCTGCTGCTGGAGGAGGAACCATGAGGAAGGCGCCCGTCATGCTGTTCGCCGCTCTGCTCGCTCACGGCTGCGGCGGGTCCGGGTCTCGCCCGCCCGGCTCGCAAGCGGGCGCCGGCAAGGCTCTGGCGATCGCGGTGATCCCCAAAGGAACCACTCACGAGTTCTGGAAGAGCATCCACGCGGGGGCCATTCAGGCGTCGCGCGAGCTCTCGGCCCAGGGCGCTCCGATCAATGTCATCTGGAAGGGGCCGCTGCGCGAAGACGACCGCGAGCAGCAGATTCAGGTGGTCGAGGGCTTCACGAGCCAGGGCATCCAGGGGATCGTGCTCGCACCGCTCGACAGCCGCGCCCTGGTGCGCCCAGTGGAAGAAGCCGGGCACGCCGGCGTCCCCACGGTGATCATCGATTCGGACCTCGAGTCGGATGCCATCGTCAGCTTCGTGGCCACCGACAACCGGAAGGGCGGGCAGCTGGGCGCGGACCGCCTGGGCGAGATCCTCGGCGGGCGAGGCAAGGTCCTGCTGTTACGGTATGCCGAGGGGTCGGCCAGCACGACCGACCGGGAGCGCGGCTTTCTCGAGCAGCTCCGCGCGAAGTACCCCGGTGTCCAGGTAGTGTCGTCCGATCAGTACGCGGGACCGACGCGCGAGACGGCCAAGCGCGCCTCGGAAAACCTCCTCAACCGCTACGGCGGCGAGCTGCAGGGAATCTTCACGCCCAACGAATCCTCGACGATCGGGATGCTGCTGGCATTACAAGATATCGGCTTGGCCGGCAAAGTCAGGTTCGTGGGCTTCGACGCCAGCGCGATCCTGATCGACGCGATTCGCGCCCGCCAGCTCGACGGCATCGTCGTCCAGAACCCGATGCGCATGGGATACTTGGGCGTGAAGACGATGGCCGAGCATCTACGCGGGAAGCCGGTCGAGCGCCGCATCGACACGGGCGTCACGCTGGTCACGCCGGCGAACCTCGACTCCGCGGCGACGCAGGAGCTCATCAAGCCGCCGATCGCGCGCTATCTCATCGAGCAATGAGCGTGCTGCAGATCCGCGACGTCGCCAAGCGGTTCGGGCCGACGGTGGCGCTGGACGGGGTCGATCTCACCCTCGGCGCGGGTGAGGTGCACGCCCTGATCGGGGAAAACGGCGCCGGCAAGAGCACGCTCATGAACATCGTCGCCGGCGCTGTGCGTCCCGGTCGCGGCGCGATGCACGTCGACGGCCGGCCGTACGCTCCGGCCTCTCCGCTCGAGGCGCGGCGGCGCGGCATCGCCCTCATCCACCAGGAGCTCTCCCTCTGCCCGCACCTGTCCGTAGCGGAGAACATCCTGCTCGGGATCGAGCCAGCGCGCTGGGGCTGGGTCGATCGACGCGCGGCCCGGCGGCGCGCGCTCGCTCTCCTGGGCCATTTCGGCCGACGGGAGCTGGACCCCGACCACCGCGTGGCGGAGCTGCCTCTCGCAGCGCGGCAAGTGATCGAGATCTGCCGCGCCCTGGCGGCGGACGCGCGCATCCTCCTGATGGACGAGCCGACCAGCAGCTTGCAGCGCGAGGAGGTGGAGCGCCTCTTCGCATTGATCCGGCACCTGGCGGCAAGCGGGATTGCCGTGATCTACATCAGCCACTTCCTCGAAGAAGTCAGGGAAATCGCCGACCGCTATACCATCCTCCGCGACGGCCGCAGCGTCGATGCGGGGCTCATCGCGGGGACCAGCAACGACCACCTCATCGCGCAAATGGTGGGCCGCCCCATGGGGGGTCTCTTCCCCCAACGCGCCCACGCGCGGGCCGGGGAGGTGATCCTCGCCGTGCAGGACGTCGCCGCGCCGCCGGCCCTGAAGCACGCCAGCTTCGAGCTCCGGAGCGGAGAGATCCTCGGGATCGCCGGCCTGATGGGCTCGGGCCGGACCGAGCTAGTGCGGACGCTGTTCGGACTCGAGCCTCGGGCCTCCGGCCGGATGGCGCTGCGGGACCGGCCGCTCGGCGTGCACCGGGCGAGTCCCGCGCACCGTCTGAGCCAGGGGTTCGGCTATCTGAGTGAGGACCGCACCCGGGAGGGGCTGGCGCTGCCGCTCTCGATCGCCGACAATCTCACCGCCACCCGGTTGTCCGGCTGCTCGTCGCGGTGGGGGTGGCTCGACCTCGCGCGACAGCTCGCGGCGGCGCGCCAGTGGATCGGAGCGCTCCGCATTCGGGCGGGGACTCCTGCGCAGCCGGTGCGCGCCCTATCGGGCGGGAATCAGCAGAAGGTGGCGATCGGGAGGCTGTTGTATCAGGACGCGGAGGTGCTCCTGCTCGACGAGCCCACGCGGGGGATCGACATCGGGAGCAAGGCGCAGATCTACGACACCATCGCCCGCTCCGCGGCCGCGGGGAAGGCCGTGCTGCTCGTGAGCTCGTACCTGCCGGAGCTGTTTGGATTGTGCGACCGGTTGGCGGTCATGAGCCGGGGGCGGCTCTGTCCGGCGCGCGCGATCGAGGAGTGGACGCCACAAGCCGTCCTGGCGACGGCTATCGGGGAGGCAATCCCGTGACCTCCAAGGCGCTCAGCATACAGGCCCGACACTGCCTGGCGTCCCTGGGTGTCTGGGCATCCCTGACGCACCCAGCGGCTGCGCAGACGCCCCTCCAGGTCACCGAGCTCCGCACGGAGTACCAAGTCAACCCGGTGGGCATCGACGTGCGGGCTCCACGGCTCAGCTGGAAGATCGAGTCGTCCCGACGGGGCACCCTCCAGACGGCGTACCAAATCCGCGTCGCGCCCCAACCGAGCGCCCTCGAGCGGCGTCCTCTGTGGGATTCCGGGAGAGTGGCCTCCGATGCGTCGATTCACCTGGTCTACGGAGGTCCGGCGCTCGAGTCGGGCCAGCGCTACTACTGGCAGGTCCGCGTGTGGGATGACGCGGGCCGCTCCTCTCCCTGGAGCGCATCCGCCTATTGGGAAATGGGCCTACTCCGCCCGTCCGATTGGACCGCGGACTGGATTACCCCCGACCTAAAGGAAGACACGGCGGCCTCGAATCCGAGCCCCATGCTGCGTGCGGAATTCCGGGTGGACGGCGCCGTCGCCTCGGCCCGCGCCTACGTCACCAGCCTGGGCCTGTACGAGATGGAGCTTAACGGCCGTCGGGTAGGAGATCAACTCTTCAGACCGGGGTGGACGGCATACGACAAGCGTCTCCAGTACCAGACCTACGACGTCGCCGCACTGCTCGTGCCCGGCGCGAACGCCGTCGGGGTGACGCTCGGCGATGGCTGGTACCGCGGCCGGCTCGCCTGGGGGAACAAGCGCAACAGCTACGGCACGCAACTGGCGCTCCTCGCGCAGATCGTGCTCCGATACGCGGACGGGCACCAGCAGGTGATCAGCACCGGCAAGGGGTGGAAGGCCGCGACCGGTCCGATCCGCTGGTCGGACATCTACGACGGCGAGTCGTACGACGCACGGCGGGAGCGGGACGGTTGGAGCCGGCCGGGCTACCACGACTCGGACTGGGCCCCCGTGCGCGTGCTCGATCATTCCAAGCAGATCCTCGTCGCCCCAGCCGGCCCGCCCGTGCGCAGAATCCAGGAACTGAAGCCCGTCAAGCTGCTGATCACCGCCTCCGGCGACACGGTCTTCGACATAGGGCAGAACATGGTGGGCTGGGTGCGCCTCAAGGTGCGCGGGCCGCGCGGCACCACCGTCCGCCTGCGGCACGCCGAGGTGCTGGACCGGAAGGGCGATTTCTACACTGACAACCTGCGCTCCGCCCGTCAGACAGTGGAATACACGCTCAAAGGAGGCGGTGAAGAGGTATACGAGCCGCACTTCACCTTTCAGGGTTTTCGCTACGTGGCCGTGCAGGGATATCCCGGCACGCCGACGTTGGACGACATCACGGGCATTGTGATCCACTCGGATATGACGCCCAGCGGCACGTTCGAGACCTCGAATCCACTCCTCAACCAGCTCCAGCACAACATCGTGTGGGGTCAGAAGAGCAACTTCCTCGACGTCCCGACCGACTGCCCTCAACGCGACGAGCGTCTCGGCTGGACGGGAGACGCCCAGGCGTTCGCGCCCACCGCGGCCTTCAACTTCGATGTGGCCGGATTCTTCACCAAATGGCTGGCCGATCTGGCCGCCGACCAGAAGGCCAGCGGCAGCGTTCCCCACGTGATCCCCGACGTGCTGTCGCGGGGCCAGGCCGAGGGCGGCGGCTCGACCGGCTGGGCCGATGCGAGCGTCATCATTCCGTGGACGGTCTACCTGGCGTATGGCGACACTCGAATCCTGGAGTCGCAATACGAGAGCATGCGGGCGTGGGTCGAGTACATGCGGCGGCTGGCGGGGGACGACCTGATCCTGGACTCGGGCTTCCACTTCGGCGACTGGCTCGCGTTCCACTCGACGCGCGCCGACTATCCTGGAGCGACAACCGATAAGGATCTCATCGCGACCGCCTTCTTCGCCCACTCGACGAGCCTGCTCGCCCGCACCGCTCAAGTACTTGGCAAGGCCGAGCACGCCCGGCAGTACCGCGCGCTGTTCGAGCGGATCAAGGCGGCGTTCGACCGGGAGTACCTCACTGCCGGCGGCCGCCTCTCCTCGAACACGCAGACGGCGTACGCGCTGGCCCTCGCGTTCGACCTCGTGCCGGAGCAGTCGCGCCGGGAGGCGGCCCGGCGCCTGGCGGAGGACGTGCGTCGCTTCAAGCATCTGACCACGGGCTTCCTGGGAACACCGTACCTGAATCCCGTCCTGAGCTCGAGCGGGAATCTCGCTGACGCCTACGCCCTGCTGCTGCGCGACCAGTACCCGTCCTGGCTCTACCCGATCAAGCAGGGCGCGACGACAATCTGGGAGCGCTGGGACGGAGAGAAGCCGGACTCGAGCTTCCAGGATCCAGAGATGAACTCGTTCAACCATTATGCCTACGGCGCCGTGGGCGCGTGGCTGTACAACACGGTCGCGGG
>DASPXE010000291.1:0-5149 GCA_035637455.1 Gemmatimonadales bacterium | reverse complement strand
CGACTGGCGGCCTGAACGAGAAGGCGGCGGCGGAGATGGAGATGAAGCCGAATCTGCTTCCGAACACGAAGCTCTCCGATCTGGCCCCGGCGGAGACGGCGGCGGACACCGGCGCCGACTCGTCCACCACCGCCAACGTGCGGAACTGGATGGAGTGCGTGCGCACGCGCAAAAAGCCCAACGCCGACATCGAGGCCGGCTACAACCACGCCGTGGCGCTGTGCATGACCGTCGCGGCGATGCACAGCGGCCGCAAGGTCATGTTCGACGACAACAAACGCGACATCGTGATGGGTTGACACATGCGCACGTCCTGGGTGCTCGTGGGACTGGGGCTACTCGCCCCAGGGTCCTCACCCCCTGACCCCCTCCCCGTTGCGGGGAGGGGGGACGTCATGAGTTCCCCCTCTCCCGAAGGGAGAGGGGGACAGGGGGTGAGGACGTGGAGGCATGCTCAGGGGGCGCCCCGCGTCGACGTGGTGTCGCACGAGGACCAGCGCCGCGTCGACGTGCTGGTCGACGGGAAGCCCTTCACGGCGTACATCTACCCGACAACGACCACGCTCAAGAAGCCGACGCTCTACCCGCTGCGGACCGCGTCGGGAAAGCTGGTCACCCGCGGCTGGCCGCTCGAGCCCCGGCCGGGCGAGCGCGTGGACCACCCGCATCACGTCGGCCTGTGGTTCACGTACAGTGACGTGAACGGCCTCGACTTCTGGAACAACTCGGACGCGATCCCGGCGGCGCGCGCGCCCAAGATGGGCACGATCGTGCATCGCGCCGTGCGCCGCGCCGAGGGCGGCGCGGGTCAGGGGGTGCTCGAGGTGACGGCGGAATGGGTGGATCACGAGGGGAAAGCGCTGCTGCGCGAAGACACACGGTTTGTGTTCCGCGCCGCGGACGGCATGCGCGGCGTGGATCGGATCACGACCCTCACGGCGCTCGGCCAAGCCGTGACCTTCGCGGACGAGAAGGACGGGCTGCTCGGCATGCGGGTGGCCCGCGCGCTCGAGCAACCCTCCAAGACGGCGGAGGTGTTCACCGACGCGAACGGCCACGCGACCACCGTAGCGATGCTGAACAACGAAGGCGTGACCGGCCGCTACACGAGCTCGCAAGACCTCGAGGGGGACTCGGTGTGGGGCACGCGCGGCCGCTGGACGATGCTCACCGGCGTGGTTGACGGCGAGCCGGTCACGCTCGCGATCCTGGACCATCCCAAGAACGTCGGCTTCCCAACCTTTTGGCACGCGCGCGGCTACGGCCTGTTCGCGGCCAATCCACTGGGGCGGAAGGCGTTCACGAATGGGAAGGAGCAGCTGAACTTCCGGCTCGCGCCGGGGGAGTCGACCACGTTCCGCCACCGCGTCCTGATCCTGTCCGGGACCGCCACGCCACAGCAGATCGAGACCTACTACCGGGACTTCACGCGGTGACCGCAGCGCCCCAGGCGGTCAGAATCCACCCGGCCGATCACGTCGCGGTGGCGGTGCGGGCGCTCGCCGAGGGGTGCCAAGTCGTCGTCGACGGTGAGGCGCTACAGCTTGGCGAGGACGTTCCCTTGGGCCACAAGATCGCCGTGCGCTCGCTCGAGCCGGGTGAGCCGGTGGTGAAATACGGCTTCCCCATCGGCGAGGTCACGGCGCCCATCGCACGCGGCGCCTGGGTGCACACCCACAATCTCAAGACGTGCCTCGAAGGGGTCGTGGAGTACCGTTACGAGCCCGCGGGCGTAGGGGCGCGGCATGCCGCGCCCCTACCTGCACGGACCTTCATGGGCTACCGGCGACGCAACGGGCGGGTGGGCACGCGCAACGAGGTGTGGATCCTCAACACGGTGGGCTGCGTGAACCACGCGGCCGAGCAAATCGGGCGTGCGGCGGCGCAGCGATTCGCGGGCCAGGTCGACGGTGTCTACAGCTTCTCGCATCCCTACGGCTGCAGCCAACTCGGCGACGACCTCCGCCACACCCAGCGCGCTCTGGCCGGTCTGCTGCGCCATCCCAACGCGGGCGGCGTTTTGGTGCTCGGCCTGGGCTGCGAAAACAACCAGCTCGACGAGCTGCTGCGCCTCGCCGGCGACGTCGACCCGGCCCGGCTACGGTTCTTCAACTCGCAGGAGGTCTCCGACGAGGTGGAAGCGGGGCTCGCGAGCTTGACGGAACTGGTGGCGACGATGGAGCACGACGCGCGACAGCAGTGCCCGGCCTCCGATCTCGTCCTCGGCCACAAGTGCGGCGGCTCGGACGGCTTGAGCGGGATCACCGCCAACCCCCTCCTCGGGCGCATCGCCGACCGACTCACCGCCCTCGGCGGCAGCGTGATCCTTACCGAGGTGCCGGAGATGTTCGGCGCCGAGCAGCTCCTGATGAACCGCGCGGCCGACGCGGCGGTGTTCCGGGAAATCGTCGCCTTGATCAACGACTTCAAGGCGTACTTCCTGCGCCACGGACAGCCGATTTACGAGAACCCCTCGCCGGGCAACGTGGCGGGCGGCCTGACGACGTTGGAAGAGAAGGCGCTCGGTGCCATCCAGAAGGGCGGGCTGGCCACCGTGACCCGGGTACTGCGCTACGGCGAGCCGGCGGGGCCGCCCGGAGGGGGCCTGTCCCTCCTCGAGTCCCCGGGCAACGACGCGGTGTCGTCCACCGCGCTGGTCGCGAGCGGAGCGACGCTGTTGCTCTTCACCACCGGGCGCGGTACACCGCTCGGCTTCCCGGTGCCGACGCTCAAGATCTCGTCCAACAGCGCGATTGCGGCGAAGAAGCCGCACTGGATCGACCTGAACGCGGGGGCGCTGCTGGACGGCACCGCGACGATGGACCAGCTCGAGGAGGAGCTCTTCGCGCTGATCCTCGCTGTGGCCTCCGGACGCGAGCTCGCCAACAACGAGAAACACGGCTACCGTGAGATAGCGATTTGGAAGGAGGGGGTCACGCTGTGAAACACGATTCCATAAGTCGTCGCCGGGCGCTGCAACAAGTGGCGATCCTGTTGGGCGGCGCCATCTCCGCCCCAACGGTCGCGGGCGTCCTGAGCACGGCGACGCGCCGCGCGTGGGCGGCCGCGCCGACGTGGGCGCCGCGGACCCTGAGCCCAGCACAGCTGGAGCTCGTCGCCACTCTCGCCGAGCACATCATTCCGCAGACGGAGACACCCGGCGCTCGCGCGGCCGGGGTGCACCGCTTCGTCGATACGCTCCTTACCGACCACTACCCAGCCGCGGAGCGCGACCGGTTCCTGGCAGGGCTCGCCGGCGTGGACCGGAGCGCCCGATCCACACACGGCAAGGTCTTCGTGCAGTGCGCGCCCGAGCAGCGCATCGCGTTGCTCACCGAGCTGGACGCGCAAGCCTATGCGCCGGGCAGTGCAGCGGACGGATGGTTCTTCCGCCGCATGAAGGAGCTCACGCTGGTCGGCTATTACACATCGGAGATCGGCGCCATGCAGGAGCTGCACGTGAGCCCCTTCGGTGCATACCGCGGCGACATCCCCTATAGCTCCGTCGGAAGGGCCTGGGCATGATCACCTACGACGCCATCGTAATCGGGTCCGGCATCACGGGCGGCTGGGCCGCGAAGGAGCTGACGGAGAAGGGGCTCCAGACCCTGGTGATCGAGCGCGGGCGCAACGTCGAGCACCGCAAGGATTACATCACCGAGCACAAGCCCAGCTGGGAGTTCCCGTTGCGCAACGCGCGGCTGGCGGTGGGGACGCAAGGTGCCGAGGAATACCCGATCCAGGCGCGCACGGGCCAATTCCACGAATCGGTCAAGCACTTCTTCATGAAGGATCACCGCAAT
This sequence comes from Gemmatimonadales bacterium, assembly GCA_035637455.1. GTDB lineage: Bacteria > Gemmatimonadota > Gemmatimonadetes > Gemmatimonadales > GWC2-71-9 > 20CM-4-69-16. The sequence continues at coordinate 1,346 of DASPXE010000291.1, read as the reverse complement.
CCCTACGTCGAGGACACGCCGTTCACCTGGATTCAGGGTGACCAGGTCGGCGGGAAGTCGCTGATCTGGGGGCGGCAGGTGTACCGCTGGAGCGATCTCGATTTCGAGGCGAATCTGCGCGACGGCCATGGCGTCGATTGGCCGATCCGCTACGCCGACGTCGCACCGTGGTACAGCTACGTGGAGCGCTTCATCGGCGTGAGCGGGGAGAAGCTGGGCCTGCCGCAGCTCCCGGACGGCGAGTTCCAGCCGCCGATGGAGCTGAACGCGGGCGAGAAGTTCGTGAAGGCGGGACTGGAGCGCGCCTTCCCCGACCGCCGGCTGACGATTGGCCGCGTGGCGATCCTCACCCAGGCCTTGAACGGCCGCCTGCCGTGTCACTACTGCGGCCCGTGCGAGCGGGGCTGCTCCACAGGGTCGTATTTCTCAAGCCAGGCCTCCACCCTCCCCGCCGCCCGGGCGACCGGGCGGCTCACCATCGTCCCCGACAGCGTGGTCCACTCGCTCATCTACGACGCGGCCAAGAACCGGGTCACGGGCGTCCGCGTCGTGGACACGACGACGAAGCAGACACGCGAGTACTCGGGCCGCCTGGTCTTCATGTGCGCTTCGACGCTCGGCACCGCCCGTGTGCTGCTCAACTCCAAGTCGCCCAGCTTCCCGAACGGCCTTGCCAACTCGAGCGGGGTGCTCGGGCGCTACCTGATGGACCACCACTTCCGGGTGGGCGCGAGCGGGGTGATCGAGGGGCTGCTGGACCACTACTACCAGGGCAACCGCCCCAACGGCATCTACGTCGCGCGGTTCCGCAACCTGGGCGACGAGGCGTCGCGCCGCAGCGACTACGTGCGTGGGTTCGGCTATCAGGGCGGCGCCAGTCGCCAGGGCTGGGCGCGCGGCGCCGGCGAGCCCGGGTTCGGCGTCGAGCTCAAACGCAAACTGCACGACCCCGGGCGCTGGTCGATGGGCATGACCGGGTTCGGCGAGTGCCTGCCGCGCGTCGACAACTACGTCGAGCTCGCCGACCAGACCGACGAGTTTGGGATCCCGGTGCTCCGCATTCACTGCACGTGGGGCGACAACGAGCTCGCCATGCGGAAGGACATGGCCGCGTCGGCGGCCGAAATGCTCGAGGCCGCGGGGGTCAAGGAGGTGCGTACGAATGACGCCAATCGACAGGGCCGCCTCGGCGCCGAGCCGGGGCTGGGCATCCATGAGATGGGCACGGCCCGGATGGGACGCGACCCCAAGACCTCGGTCCTGAACGCGCACAACCAGGCGCACGATGTCCCCAACCTGTTCGTGACCGACGGCGCGTGCATGGCCAGCTCGTCGTGCGTCAATCC
>DASPXE010000290.1:0-2393 GCA_035637455.1 Gemmatimonadales bacterium | reverse complement strand
CGCCACGTCGAGCGTGGTGCGAGAGCGGGTCTTCACGGCCGCGATCGCCTTGAGGACCGCGTCCTTGTTGCCGTTCAGCCCGAGCTGCGCGAGCTGGGGCGACACGAGCGGATACAGCTGCTCGGCGGACGCCATGGACAGGTACTGCCCGTTCATCCACTCAAGCTTCGTCATGTCGAAAATGGCCGGCTTCTTCTGGATGCCCTCCAGCGAGAAGAGCCCGATCATCTCCTCGAGCGTCATGATCTCCCGGTCCCCGCCTGGACTCCAGCCGAGCAGGGCCAGGAAGTTGCGCATGGCAGCGGGCAGGATTCCCATGTGTTGGTAGTCGCCGACTGCTTCAGCGCCATGGCGCTTGGAGAGCTTCTTGCCGTCGGGGCCGTTGAGCATCGGCACGTGGCCGAACACGGGTGGCTCGGCGCCGAGCGCGCGGTACAGCGCGAGCTGTTTGGGCGTGTTCGAGATGTGGTCGTCGCCGCGCAGCACGTGGCTGATGCGCATGTCCACGTCGTCCACTACCACGGCAAAGTTGTAGATGGGCGTGCGGTCGGAGCGCAGGATCACGAAGTCCTTGATGTCTTCGCCCTGGAACGAGATGGGGCCGTGCACCGCGTCGTCCCAGGCGATCTCGCCCGGCGGCAGGCGGAAGCGGATCGCGCCTTCCTCCATGTACGCTTTGCCTTCGGCGAGGAGCTTGTCCGCGACTTCCTGGTGCCGCTTCACCCGAGCGCCCTGGAACACGGGCTCCTCGTCCCAATCGAGGCCGAGCCAGGTGAGGCCGTCGAGGATGACCTGGGTGTGCTCGTCGGTCGAGCGCTGCTTGTCGGTGTCCTCGATGCGGAGCAGGAACTGGCCGCCCACCCGGCGCGCGTACAGCCAATTGAAGAGCGCGGTGCGGGCGCCGCCGACGTGCAGATAGCCGGTGGGCGAGGGGGCGAAGCGGAGGCGAACGGTGGATTTCGTCACAAGGTGGAGTTTTGTGATGAGCTGTCAGCTGTCAGCCATCAGCTCGTTGCAGGGCCGACATCTGAGCTGAAAGCTGACGGCTGATGGCTGCTCTCAACGGAGAGGGGGGGATTCGAACCCCCGATAGAGGTATTAGCCCCTATAACGGTTTAGCAAACCGCCGCCTTCAGCCACTCGGCCACCTCTCCCGAAGCTGCGCGTTAACTTAGCGGCCCAACGGGGGCCACGGTACCCTCCGCGTTCTGGGCTGATCTGACCCTTCGTCAGGCCTGCCGCGAGCCGTCGTCCTTCCGCGCGCGCCGGTACCAGTAGTAGCCCCCGATCGCGAGCAGCAGCACCACGGCCGTCGCGATGAGCGAGCGGTAGTCGCCCCGCGATACGCCCGTGCCGATCAGCACGCTCGCGAGCAGGGCCGGCGAGCGTGCCAGGCCTGAAAGCACCACGAACTCGATCAGCGGTATACCGGAGAAGCCCGCCGCATAGCACAGCACATCCTTCGGCACGCCCGGGAGCAGGAACAGCAGGAACATCGCCGACCGGGTCCTGGCGTTGTCGAGCGAGCGGTCGAGCCTGGCGAGGGTGTCGCGACCGACCAAGCGCTCCAGGGTGGGCCGGCCGACCACACGGGCGAAGCAGAAGTTGAAGGCCGAGCCGAGCGTCACCCCGATGGCGGAGTAGGCAAAGCCGCGCCAGGCGCCGAACACGTAGCCCGCGGCGAACGAGGTGATCTCGCCGGGTATGAATGCGATCACGACTTGCAGGAACTGGATCCCGATGCAGAGCAACGCCCCGCCCGAGCCACTCTCCCGCAGCAGCGCGATCAGCCGATCCTTGTTCGAGATGCGATGCAGCACCCCGGCGTGCCACAGCCACCCCCCGCCGATCACTATTAGCGCGATGAGGCCCGCCGGAACGAGCCAGCGACGCCAGCCGGCTGTCGTTTGGGCCGCGCTCACAGAAACAGATTGAGGTTCGTGTCAGCGAAATGGTGGAATCCGCCGCCGGTCCGCAAGCGGACTGTTGCAGTTCACACAACGTAGCCGCGCTCTGAGATACCCGGCAAGACGCGCGGGATTCTTGCAGGGTGAGACTGTCACACCCACGCAACACAATCGCAGTGCCACGCCACGGTCGGCCATGGCGGGCTGCAAGGAATCCTTGCGGGACGAGAGGGTTGCGGCGGCATCACGCATGGCACCCGCTTTGCCCTTACGCAGCGCTGCGTATGAGGCACACTCCGCTAGTCTTGATCGTCGTCGCCGCGCTCGCCGCGTTGCCCGGGCAGGGCGCGGCGCAGCGCGCCCTGAAAGACCACCAGTTCTGGGCCGCGCCGCGGGTCTCCGCGCAGCGCGCCATCGTCTGGAAGCTGTCTGCGCCGCCGGCCCCGTCGACGCCGCTCAAGCCCACGGTGCGACTGACGGTGTTCA
>DASPXE010000289.1:0-12776 GCA_035637455.1 Gemmatimonadales bacterium | reverse complement strand
AGGATGGGAAATGCGCACGTGGCAGGCCCGCCATGATTCCCCTGCGCCGCCTCGCGGACGTCCGCGCCGCAGGCGACCTGATCTGGTTCCAGGGAGCCCTCGACCGCCTGCGAACCCTACGACACGAGGCGGATCCCCGCCTGCGGGCGTTTTTCTCGGACGGCTCACCCGTCTACATCGCCCGCGCGCCGGGGCGGCTCGACGTCATGGGCGGGATCGCCGACTACAGCGGAGCCCGCGTCCTCGAGCTGCCGCTCGAGTGCTCGACCGCGGCGCTGCTGCAACGCCAGGCCACGGCGGATTGCGACCTGGCGACCCGCCGCGCGGGAAGCTGGCAGTTCTTCAGCGCTGAGCTCGCGCCGCTCGTGGAGCGAGATGGGGCGCTCAGCACGCCGGCGGCACTGGCGGCCTGGTTTGCGGGACGCGAGTCCGAGCGGTGGGCGAGCTACGTCGTGGGCATCGTGCAGCTGTGCCTGCAGCGCGCGGTGCGAGAGGGGCGAGGCAGGACCCCGGGCCTGCGGCTGCTCATCGACTCGACCGTGCCGGCGGGGAGAGGAGTTGCCTCGTCGGCGGCACTCGAAGTCGCGGCGGGAGCCGCTGTGGCCGCGAGCGTGGCAAACGACATGACGGCAACCGACCTGGCGGCGGCCTGCCAGGAGGTCGAGAACCACGTGGTCGGCGCGCCTTGCGGGATCATGGATCAGATAACCAGCGCCTGCGGCCGGCGCGACCGGCTCCTCCGGCTGCGCTGCCAGCCGGGCACGATCGAGGGATATGTCGAGATCCCGGCAGGCTATCGGTTCTACGGCATCGACTCCGGGATCAGCCACGCGGTCTCGGGAGCCGACTATGCGACGGTTCGAACCGCGGCGTTCATGGGGTACCGGATGATTGCCGCCGCGGCCCGATTGCCGGCGCAGCGCGAGGGCGCTCGGCTGCGCATCGACGACGCGCGCTGGCGAGGCTATCTCGCCAATCTCACGGGGCCCGAGTGGGCGGCGCTCGCTGGCGGCCTACCGGAGGAGATATCCGGCGCGGAGTTCCTCAAGCGCTACGGCGGCATCACCGATACCGCTACTACAGTCCACTCCGCGCTCCGCTACCCGGTGCGGCCGGCCACGGAGCACCCAGTCCGCGAGCAAGCGCGCGTGGAACGCTTCGCCGAGCTGCTCGGCGTGCTGGCGGACGAGCCGCAGGCGGCGGTCGAGCTGGGACGTCTCATGGGCGACTCCCACAAGAGCTACGGCGCCTGCGGCCTCGGCAGCGACGGCACGGATCGACTCGTGGAGCTGGTCGCCGCCGAGGGGCCGGAGCGTGGACTGTTCGGCGCCAAGATCACGGGTGGAGGGAGCGGCGGCACGGTAGCCGTCTTCGCTCGGTGCGAAGCGGAGGCGCTGGTGCGCGACGTTGCGGCCCGCTACGGAGCGGAGACCGGCCGGGAGACCGCCGTCTTTGCGAGGTCCGGGCCGGGAGCGGCGGAGACCGGAGTCCTGCTGCTCGAGCCTGACGATATCAGAGATATTGTAGACATCAGACGTCAGACATCAGACGCCTGATGTCTCAGTCTCAGCATCCAGCTCGTTCCCACCGCGCACCGGTTCGCGGTGTGCGCGACGAACCGTCCCAAGGCGCCCAGCCCGTCCTCCCGCAGCCCGAACGGCACGCTCCCGGCGTCCCACAGGTAGACCGGGACCCGCGGCACGTTCATTCCGGTGCCGTTCCCCCGCACTCCCCCGAAGCCGAGCTCGTAGCCCGCGGCGCGCGCCAGCCGCTCGATGCGCGGGTCCGACGACCCGAACGGGTATGCGATCCCCCGCCCTGCCGCGGCCCCCAACCGGCGCACGAGCGTCTCGCGTGAGCGCCCCAACTCCTCCGCCACGCGGGCGTCGTCCAGCCAGGTGAGCCGCGCGTGCGACGCCGAGTGGGATGCGAAGTCGAACCCCCGAGCCCGCCAATGCTCGACGGCGCGCCAGTCCAGGTGCGGCAGCCGGCGCCAGGTGTAGCGCACGTCCCAGGTGTTGGTGGCGCCGACGTGGTCCGTGATCAGGAAGGTCGTGGCGGTGAAGCCGAGCTCGGCGAGTACGGGATAGGCGTTCTGGGCCAGGCTCGCATACCCGTCATCGAACGTCAGAAGGAAGGAGCGTTCGCTCGCACCGGCGTGTGCCTGTTCTGCGAACTGAGCCAGCGTGAGCGTTTTCCAACCCGCATGCGCCAGCGCCGTCATCTGGCGTGCGAACACCGATCGGGGCACCCGCGTGACGCCCAGCTCGAGCGGCCCGCCGATGCGGTGGTAGCAGAGCACCGGCCCGGGTTTCACACCGTTCCCTGGTTCGGCCGGCTGACCTGCTCCAGCGCCGCGGTGGCGTCGGGCCACCGCTCAGCGGGCTCCGGTGTGACACAGCGGCGCGCCAGCTCCGCCAGCCACGGCGGTAGCGAGCGCACTTCCTCGAGGGACTCCGCTTGGATCGCGGGGGGCTGGCCAGTGAGCATCTCGTGCAGCAGCACTCCGACCGCGAAAATGTCGTCACGCGGCCCGGTGGGCGCGCCGCCGTTGCGGCGTTCGGGCGAGACGTATGCCGGTGCGCACAACGCCGCGCTGACGGCGCCGGCGACACCGCTCGGCAGGGCGCGGGTGAGCGCGTCCACGATCCCCGTGTCCGCGACCAGTACCCGTCGGCCGGCGAGCAACACGTTCTCCGGCTTCAGGTCGCCGTGGGCGATGCTGCCGCGGTGCGCGTGGGCCAGGGCGACGAGGACATCGCGGAGAATGTCGACGGTCCGGCGCAGTGGCAGCTCGCCGTGGTTCGCCAGCCAGGCGCGCAGGGTCGTGCCCTCGATGAAGCGCCGCGAATGGTAGACGATCGAGCCGGCCCGACCCGCACCGCGAGGGGCCACGAGCTGCGCGTGTCCGAGTCGATCGGCGAGCAGGATCAGCTCACGCTCGAACACCCGAGCGTCCACCGCGAGCGAGAGCTCCCCCGGCAACACCTTCACCAGCAGCTCGGGGTCGGTGAGCGGCCCCACGGCGACGAACAGGCGGCAGTTGCCGACGGGCCGCACTTCGCGCTCGACCCGATAGATCGGACCGAGCGCGTTTTCCAGCGCCGCGCGCAGCTCAGACATGGGCCGCAAGCTTGCGCGCGCGTGCGGAGGTGTCAAGCGCGGGCGTCATGCCGCCGCTACGCCCGCGTGGCGCGCAGCTCCGTCCATTCAACTTGCCCGGCCTCGACGGCCTCGCGGATCTGGCGCTCGCGCGCGCTCAACGCGGACCCTCCGGTCTTTACTTCGACAAACACGACGCGCCGCAGCTGGCCCTCGTCCAGGCCGTCGAACACCACGAGGTCGACCGGAGTGCCGAGAAAGCGCGCGTCTTTCGGGTTGAAATGGAAGTCGGGGAGGTATGGGACCAGCTGCTCATGCACCTTGCCGACGGTGACGGCGTGACTGCGCTGAATGGCATCCTGCCGGATGGCGTCCGTATAGCGGGATTTCCAGGCCTGAAAGTACAGCAGCGCCAGGAGCATGCCGATTCCGATGCCGAGCGTGAGTGCGATGAGGCCGACGACCAGGTTCACGGTCACCTCGCGGAGGGGGGTTCGGCCATCAGGCCCTAGCGCTCTGAGTCGCCGCGAATCATCCGCAGCCCGAAGACCGTCGCGATCTGGCTGCCTTGCTTCGCTTGGAAGCGTACCGTCACTTTGCGCTTGCCCCGGACCAGGTCCTCGGGGAGGCGACACTCGAGATCGAAGAAGCGGTGCGGGTCGGTCAGGCCGAGCTGTTGGTCGCAGATCCTGCGGCCGTCCACCTGAATCTCGAAATCCGCCGGTGTGCCCCTTCGGTCGCCGCTGAAGTAGGTGGCAATCAGAACCAGTGGATGGGTGGGCTCCACGGGCAGATCGTACGAGAACCACGTCCGGCCCCTGCGCCCCGGCCGCCCCAGGATTCGCTGTGGCACGGCGCCTTCGCCCGCCTGATAATTGAATTGCCGCTCGAAGACGACCTCCCCGGGCTGCAGGTACGCGACGGTAGCCGCTGCGAGCTTGCGCAGCCGTTCTGCTTCCACGGCGTAGGTGACCTTCTTCTGATCCCATTCGGCCGGCGTAAACACGTCCCAGTACGTCGAGTAGGTGCGCCGGTGCAGCCGGAAGAACGGTTGGAAGTCGACGTCGCTCACCTGGCCTCGGGCGTCGGGTTCGCGGCCCACTCCGTCGGTGCGGAAGTGGCCGGGGGCGCCGGCGACCGGCTTCAACCAGGTCACCACCGGATCGGCCGCCACGAACACCGGCACCTGCGGCGGCGCGGGCCGCTCCCCTTCCCCCCGGCGGCCGTTCGGCTCCGGCCCCAGGTCGCCCGCGAGCACCAGTGGGCCCCACATGAGCGAAAGGCGGTGCGGGTTGTCGGGCAGCGGCTCCAAGTGGAGCCCCTTGGGCAACGCGACCTCCACCACGTCGCCGCTCCTCCACTGGCGCTGCAGCTCCACATACGAGCTTGCCTCGTGCGCCGGGCGGCGGTATTGGCTCCGGCCCGTCTGGTCGAAGCTGTCGGGCGCAGGCTCCTGAGCCGGCGCGACGACCGTCTGGCCGTTGAGCTTCACCAGGAATGCTGCACCGGCCCAATACGGGCGGCGCAATGCGAGCGTGAACGCTTTGGGCGCCCGGAGCTCGAGCTCGAGCTTCGCGGTCTCCCCCTCCGGGAAATCCGTTTCCATGACCAGCTGGACGCCGGCCTCGGCCCACGTCGCCCTCGAAGGCACGTACAAGTTCACCCAGAGCCGGTCTCCCGCCTCGTAATAGATCCCGTCGCCGTGCAGCGCGTGGCTTTCCATGCCGGTGCCCACGTCACAGGTGAAGTCCCGGTGCATGTCCTGGTACTCGTGCGTCACCGCCGGGCCTACAGGCACCATATAGCACACCCGGCCGTCCTCGGGGTCGATGGATGCGAGGATGTGATTGAACAGCGCTCGCTCGTGGTAGTCGGCGTAGTGCGGGTCGGGCCAGAAGGAAAAGAGCCGCCGCGTGAGCTTGAGCATGTTGTAGACGTTGCAGGTCTCGGCGGTGCGCCCGTCGATCCAATCGCTCAGCTCGTCCGCCGGCCCGAAGTATTCGTCCTTGCCGTGGCCGCCGCTCGAGAAGCTGTGATGCTGCACCACGCGATCCCAGAAGAATCCGGCCGCGAGCAGGTCGGCGGGCGTGCCGGTGTATAGGAAGCGGGCCGCCGAGCCGAGGATCTTGGGGATCTGCGTGTTGGCGTGCGCGCCGGCGAGGTCGTCCTCATGACGCTCGAGCGGCTCGAGGAACGCCCGGTGCTCGAACTTGTACGACAGAGCGAGCCAGCGCGCGTCGCCCGTGTCGGTGTACAGGTCGCACATCACCTCGTTCATGCCGCCGAACTCGGTGTTCATCATGTGCTGCAACTGCGCGTCGTCGAGCCGAGACAGGATGTGCTCGGCCCAGGCGGCGAATTTGATCTCGACGTCGAGCGCCGTGCGGTTACCGGTGTGACGATACGCGTCGCGCAGCCCGGCGTATGTTTTGTGCAGCGTATACCAGGGGGACCACTCCCCGTTCAAGTCGAAGGCGGCGGAGCGGATCTCACCCCGGGCCACCTCGGCGAAAGCTTTCCGCCCGCCCTTGAGCGCGCTCAGGTAGCCATCGCCGTGTGCGTCCTGCACCTGCTTCAGCTCCCCGACGAGGTAATCCGCCCGCTGCTTGAACCGCGGGTCGCCCGTGGCGGACCACATCAGGCTCACCGCCGAGAGGTAATGCCCCGCGATGTGGCCGGTGAGGTTCCGGCCGTCTCCGTCCCAGCCGCCGTAGGGCTCGGCCTTCGGCCGGAGGCCGGCGCGGTCCCGGTAGTACGCCAGCATGCGGTCGGGCTCGAGATCGAGCAGGTAGCGGGCGTCCAGCTCCTGAGCGTGCTTGAGCGGGCCTGCGTGCAACCGGACGGCGCTCAACGGGAGCGGCCGGGCCTTGACCACGCCGGCTGCGCGAGCGCGGGGCGCCACGACCTCCAGCTCGGCCAAGAGGGGTGCGCGACCCAGCAGCGGCAGCGCCCCCGCTCCCGCCCCCAGACCGATCTTGATCGCGCTGCGGCGCGATAGTGTCATCCCGTCTCCTCAGCCCGTGAAGTACAGATATGCGAGCAGGATCAACCCGAGCACGATGCCGGAGTTGATCACGTCCCACCGGTTCCAGCTCGCCCGCGATTTTGCGCGGCTGTCCGCTGTCACCGTGCCGAAGGTCAGGTTGGTGACCTGTGCTGTCTCGGGCGCCGTCGTCGCATAGCTCACGACGATCATCGTGAGGCACGAAACGACGAAAATGAACAGGCTATAGTACTGAAAGTAGGTGTTGTTGATGATCCAGAGAAAGGAACCGGTTGGGTACCCCTGCGCGAATCCCGCCATCCCGAGACTCACCGGCGTATCGACCGCGAGCCGGAAGGCTCCGAGCAGGAACCCGACGATCAACGCGGCGAGGCAGCCTTTCGCGTTCAAACGCTTGAACGTCACGCCGAGAAAGAACACGGCGAAGATCGGCGGTGCCAGGTATCCCTGCACACCCTGTAGATAGTCGTACAACCCCTTCGAGCCCTGGATCACGGGAATCCACAGCAGACTGATCAGCACCATCGCCACGGTCGCGAACCGACCGACTTGGACGAGCTCGTGCTGATTCGATTGCGGTTTCAAGCGCTGATAGAAGTCGATCGTGAACAGCGTGGACGACGCGTTGAACGCTCCCGCCAGCGAGCTCATCAGCGCCGCCAGTAGTCCGGCGACCACCATGCCGCGGATCCCCGCGGGCATCACATTCATGACCATGAGTGGGAATGCGGCCTGTGCCACGCCGGGGATCGCTCGGCCATCACTCCCGACCATCGCCGCGAGCCCCGGCGCCCGCCCCGTCTTCGCCAGAGCCAGCGCGATCATGCCGGGAATAATGAAGATGAATACCGGGAGCAGTTTCAAGAACGCGGCGCAGATCGATCCGCGGCGCGCCTCGCGCTCGTCCCGCGCTCCCAGGGCGCGCTGAACGATGTACTGGTCCGTCGTCCAGTACCACAGGCCGATGATCGGCGCGCAGAACAGCATGCCGAGCCACGGGTAGTTGCCGTTGAAGTACCACGCGATTCGCGCGGGCTCCTTGACCGCGGCCCACGTTCCGGTCACCCCATGGGGAACGAGCGGCTTCCACAGGTTGAACAGGTCGGGGTCGAGCACCGTACGCAGCTCGTGCCAACCCCCGAGCGCCTTGAGGCCGAAGATGGTGAGGAGCGCGGAGCCCGTGACCAGCAGTATCGTCTGCAGGGCGTCGGTGTACGCCACGGCGCGCATCCCCCCCAGTACGGTGTAGAGCCCGGTGAGGAGCACCACCGCCACCGATCCGATCCAGAAGCTGTTGAAGACACCGATTCGCAGCTCTGGTAGCAGCACGCCGAACACCACACCACCGGCGAAGATGCCGACCGCCAGCTTGGTCAGCACGTAGGCCACGAGCGAGATGATCGAGAGCACGGAGCGGGCCGCGGGGGAGAAGCGCCGCTCGAGGAACTCCGGCATGGTGAACACCATGGTGCGGGCGTAGAACGGCACCATCACCCACCCGAGCACGAGGAGACACCAGGCGTGCAGCTCGTAGTGCGCCAGCGCGACGCCGCTCGTCGCTCCCGCGCCAGCCAGTCCGACCAGGTGCTCGGAGCCGATGTTGGAGGCGAAGATGGACGCGCCCACGACGAACCAACCGAGGTGGCGGCTCGCCAGGAAGTAGTCGTCGGCCGTGTCGCGGCGGCGCTTCAGGACCCAGGACGTGAGCGCCGCGATCGCGACGAAATAGGCTGCAACGATCAGCCAGTCCAGCGTGCTCATGCGTCTCCGTTAGTGGTGGAAGGTTGCCCGTGGCTGCTAGCGGACGCTCGTCTTGCGGCTCGGATTCCAAACCGCCACGCCGACCCGCGAGTCAGCCGTTCCGTAGTACAGGTACCAACGTCCGTTGAACGGAACCAGCCCCTCCACGAACGTCGTTCCCTCGATGTACTGCCCGGTTCGCTCGTAGTCCTCGGAGGGCTTGATGAACGGCTCGTCTAAGCGGGCAATCAGCCTGAGCGGATTGCGCCGATCGTAGAGAGCCTGCCCGCCCGTGTATATCCGCGGCGGAAGACCCGGATCCCCGTACGTTCCGCTGTTTCCCGCATTGTACATCACCAGGATGCCGTACTCGGTCATGATGGCCGGCGGGCCGGCCTCGACCAGCCAGGAGTCGAAGTACCCCGGGCGCGGAGACAGGACTTTCACCAGCTTCCCGTTGGTGTCTTCCAGCGGCGTCCAGTCGACGAGGTCGTCGGAAGTAGCGATGAGGATGTCAGGAACGTTGAAGTACATCCAGTACTTCCCCTTCACCTTGGTCGCGATGACCCGGTTCCCCTCCACGCGGCTGAGGATCGCCCCGGACTTGGATTCCAGGTTCAGGTACTTCCCGCCGTCGACCTTGGCGAATGCCGGACCGTGCTTCGTCCAGGTGACGAGATCCCTGGAGGTCGCTATGGCGAGGCGGGGGATGTCGCGGTTCCACTGTGTGTAGGTGAGCACATACGTGCGGTCCTCCACTTCAACGATACGCGGATCCTCTACTCCCCCGGGCCACTCGAAGCTCGTCTGCGCGTCGTGCTCAGGATACAGCACGGGCGCACTGCGGCGCGTGAAGCGCAGGCCATCCTGGCTCTCCGCCAGCCCGATCCGCGAGGTGTGACCGCCGACTTTCATCTCGCCTGTCGCGTCTTCGGCGCGGTACAGCACGTAGACCGTTCCGTCCTTCACCACGGCGGCCGGATTAAAGGTGGCGTACCCCTCCCAGTGCACGCTGCTGTCATTCATTGGCGAGCGGAACGCGGAGGCGGGATTCGGCGTGATGGCCGGATTCACCAGTGCAGGCTTTTCGAACGGACCGAACATCCACTCTCGTCCCTGGGCGCATGCTGGCTCGCCCGTCAAGCAGCCGAGCAGGGACGCCAGCGCCGCCAGCGCTGAGTCGCTTCTCATCGTCGACCAAGGAGTGGCCGCGGCCATCACTTGGCCGGCAGGGACTCGGCATATTCGAGGCCGGTCGTAACCCACTTGGCCAGCGCCGCCGGCGTCGCCAGCCCCTTGGGCTGTACGAGAATCCATCCCTTCATGGGACGGCCTCCCGACAGGTCGAACACGCGCGTGTGCCGTTCGGAGAGCGCCCGGTCGGTGTCCGCCGGGTTGAGGCGTACGAGCATCTCCTCACGGTGCACGCCGCAGCACATGTTGCCATTCACGAGGAAGGCGAGGCCGCCGAACATCCTCTTCTCGGTCACGCCAGTGCGCTTGGCGAGGCGTTTGCGAATGCGTGCGGCCAGTTTCTCATCGAACGCCATAGAGTCGGGACTCGGGACCGGAGGTGCGAGGTGTCGGGCAGCGGACCCGCTTAAACTGCTGGCCGACCGCGCTCGCCGCAACCACGGCGTGCGCCTCGGGGCCACCCCGTTTATCTTGCCTAACCCGCCATTCATCGGAGCACCGATGACCTGTCGTGCCTGGAGACGCGCTCCGTTCATCGCCCTCGCCCTCGTCGCCGTCGGGTGCCGGCGCGGCGAGCGCCCCAGCGCCGCGACCGGCCGGGCCGACTCGGTGACGGCCGTCAAACCCGCGTTCTCGAGCCCCGCGAGCGCCGCCCTGCGGGAGCGCGCCCCAGCCACGTTCCGCGCCCGATTGGAGACCAGCAAAGGCGCCTTCGTGATTGAGGTCCAGCGCGACTGGGCCCCGCTCGGCGCCGACCGGTTCTACAACCTGGTGAAGAGCGGCTATTTCTCCGACGCGCGGTTCTTCCGCGTGATCCCGGGATTCATGGCGCAGTTCGGCATCCACGGCGATCCCCACGTGGCTGCGGCCTGGCGCGACGCCACCATTGCGGACGACCCGGTGCGCCAGCACAATAGCCGCGGTGCGGTGAGCTTCGCCACGGCGGGGCCCGGCACACGCACCACGCAGCTCTTCATCAATTACGGCGACAACCGCCAGCTCGACGGCATGGGGTTCGCCCCGTTCGGCCGAGTGGTGGAGGGGATGGACGTGGTGGACCGGTTGTACGGGGCCTACGGGGAAGGTGCGCCACGCGGGCGGGGCCCCGATCAGGGCCGGATCCAGGTCGAGGGCAACGCCTACCTCGAGCGCGAGTTTCCCCAGCTCGATTATGTCAGAGTAGCGAGCGTCGTCACGCCGTGAATCGCCTCATGCGATGACGACGACGCACGTCGCTGCGAGCGTTCCACTTCCGCCGCCCGTAGCCCGGCCACAGGACGCGCCGCTCCGCCAGGACGTGCGCTGGCTCGCGGCGACGCTGGGCCGGGTGGTCCGGCGGCTGGCCGGTGAAGACACCTTCCGGGCGGTCGAGGACTTGCGCCGGGGCAGCCGCGCCCGACGCCTCGGCGTCCCGGGGGCGCCGGACCTGGACGCGCTGCTCGCGCGCACCCGATCCCTCCCACCGGAGACGGCGCGCCTCACGGCGCGCGCCTTTACGGTGTTCTTCATTCTGATCAATGCCGCGGAACAGGCGCATCGGGTCCGGCGATCGCGCCAGGACGATCTGGCGGCGGTGCAACGCGGATCGGTGCGCTGGTCGCTGCGACGCCTGCGCGAGGCCGGCCAGGGAGCCGAGCAAGTCGCGCGCGCCCTGGCGGCGGTGAACGTCCGACCGGTCCTCACCGCGCATCCCACCGAATCCGCGCGACGCACCATCCTCGACCTCCAGGCGCGGCTCGCCGAGGGTCTGCTGGCGCGGGACGGGACAGCGGAGCCCCAGCGTCGCGCCATCGAGCGGCGCCTCGAGGGCGAGGTGGAGCTCCTCTGGCTCACCGAGGAGGTCCGGCGCGACCGGCCGTCCGTCATGGACGAGGTGTCGAATGCCCACTGGTACCTGGAGGACCGCCTGCTCGACGCCGCGTCCCGCGTGCACGAGCGACTCGCCCAGGCGTTCGAGGACGAGTTCGGCTGCGGACTCGCCCCGGTGACCCCCCTCACTCTGGGGAGCTGGGTCGGGGGTGACCGGGACGGCAACCCGTTCGTCACCGCCGAGATCACTCTCGCCGCCGCGCGCAGCGCCCGACGGGCGGTGCTCGGCCACTACGCGAGGGCGTTGGCTGACCTCGCGGCGCGGCTGTCCGTGTCCGAGCGGCTCGCGGCGGTCCCGCGCGAGCTGCTGGCCTCGCTCGAGCGTGACCGCGTGGAGCTGCCGGGCGTGTGGGAGCAGAATCGCCGCCGCAATGCCGACGAGCCGCTCCGCCTGAAAGTCAGCTTCATGCGGGCCCGCGTCGAGCGCGATCCGCCCGGTTACGGCTCGCCGGGGGAGCTGGAACGCGATCTGACGCTCGTCGCGGACGCGCTTGATGCCGTCGGTGCGGCTCACGCTAGGCACACGCTGGTGGAGCCGCTCCTGGCCCAGGTACGCACGCACGGCTTCCACGGTTACCGTCTGGATGTGCGGGAGGACGCCGCCGTGCACACTCGGGCGCTCCACGACCTCACTGCAGCGGTCGGAATGGGCGAGCTGGACGGCGCGGCGATCCGGCGGGAGCTGACCGGCCGGCGGCCGCTGCACGCCCATCACGTCGACCTGGCGGAGCCGACTGATGAGACGCTGCGGGTATTTCGGGCCATGCGGGCGATCCAAGACGAGATCGGGCAGGCCGCGGCCTCGACCTATATCGTCTCGCGCACGCGGTCCGCCGATGACCTGCTGCGCGTGCTGCTGCTGGCGCGTGAAGCAGGGCTCGTGGACCTGACGCGGGAGCCCGCGCTCTCCCGCATCGACATCGTCCCGCTGTTCGAGACCCTCGAGGACCTGGAGCACGCGCCGCTGGTCGTGGGCTCGCTGCTCGACGACCCGATCTGGCAGCGGCACCTCGCCGCCCGGGGGCGACACCAGGAGGTGATGCTCGGCTACTCTGATTCCGCCAAGGACGCGGGACTCTTCCCATCGGCGTGGGCCCTGTACCGCGTCCAGGAGGACGTGGCGCGGGCGTGCGCCGGCGCCGGGGTCTCGTGGACGCTGTTCCACGGCCGCGGGGGCACGGTGGGACGCGGGGGAGGCTCGCCGGTGGCGCGGGCGCTCACCGCCCTTCCCCCGGGAACGGTGCAGGGCGGGATCAAGATCACCGAGCAAGGTGAGATCGTGTCCCAGAACTTCGGCCTCTTGTCTATCGCCGAGCGCAGCCTCGAGTTGATGCTCTCCGGCGTGTTGTTGCATCGGTTCGAAGACTGGCGCGACGCCCTGGAGCCGGGCGAGGAAGCGCGGTTCCGGGGAATCATGGATCGACTGGCGGCGGACGCATTGCCCCGCTACCGCGCACTGGTCTACGGCAGCGGGGACCTGTTCAGGCTGTTCCTGGACACGACCCCCGTCCGGGAGCTCGCCGACGTGCGCTTCGGGTCGCGGCCGGCCTACCGCGCGCTGGGAGAGGAAACGATGGAGGGGATCCGGGCGATCCCATGGGTGTTCGGGTGGACCCAGACGCGGCTCATGTTGCCGGGATGGTTGGGCGTTGGCCCCGCGCTCGAGGCCGTCGCCAGCGAGCCCGGCGGGCTCGCCGTGTTGCGCCGCATGGCTCACGCCTGGCCGTTCTTCGATGACCTCCTCGCCAAGGTGGAGATGGTCTGTGCCAAGGCCGACATGGCGATCGCCCGGATGTACGTGCGCGAGCTCGGCGGCGACCTCACCCTGTTCGACCGCCTCGAGGAGGAGTTCCGGCTCACAGTCGCT
>DASPXE010000288.1:0-5381 GCA_035637455.1 Gemmatimonadales bacterium | reverse complement strand
AGGGGTTGACTCCGCCGGCCTCCGCGACGACGATCCACGGTGCCAACCTGACAAGGAACGACCCGTGCTGATCCTCGCGCTGTTGCAGCTCGCTGCCACCGCTGCACCCGCCGCCGCCCCGGTCTCCGCCGCAACGGTCGTCGAGTACCTGCTCCCCCGGCCCAAGGCGTTCCCGCACGACCCCGCCGTGGGTCGGGACGGGATCGTGTGGTACACCGACCAGGCGAACAGCTACATCGGCCGGCTCGATCCGGCGACGGGGCAGGTCACCGACTACCCCACCCCGACGCAGGCCTCCGGGCCGCACGGCATCATCGTGGCGCCCGACGGAGGCGTGTGGTACACCGGGAACTTCAAGGGCCGACTCGGCCGGCTCGACCCCGCGACCGGCGCGATCAAAGAGTACGCACTGCCCGCCGCCGCGCGCGACCCGCACACGCCGCTGTACTTGGGCGGCAAGATCTGGTTCACGTCGCAGGGAGCCGATCTGTACGGCGCGCTCGACCCCGCGACGGGACAGGCGCAGCTGTTCCCCGTCCCGACGCCCGGAGCACGGCCTTACGGACTCGTGGCGGGGCCGGACGGCTCGATCTGGATGGCGCTGTTCGGCACCAACAAGATCGGCCGCATCCATCCTGCCGACGGTGCGCTCAAGGAGTTCACGCTCCCCGATCCCGCCGCCCGGCCGCGGCGGCTCGTGGTGGACGCCAAGGGGATCGTGTGGTACTCCGACTATGCGCGCGGCCAGCTGGGCCGCCTCGATCCCGCCACGGGACAGGTGCGCGACTTCCCGTGCCCCGGCGGCAGCGGCAGCCAGCCATACGGCATCGCGGTCGGCACCGATGGACGCATCTGGTACAACGAGTCGGGGAAGAACGAGATCGTGGCCTTCGATCCCGCCACCGAGCATACGGAAACGGTCGCGATCCCCACGTCGGGAGCGGTGGTGCGGAACATGGCCGTCGATTCGAGCCGCGCCCGGCTGTGGCTCGCGCTCTCCGGCACGCAGCGACTCGGCAGGATTGACCTGGCGCCGCAGCGGTAGGCGCGGGTGAGTCCCGCGTCCCGCATCGCCCTGCACGGTGCCGCGATCGGGGCGGGCCTGGCCGCCTGCGCCGCGAGCGCCACCGCCCAGCGGATCGCGTCTGCGCTCGCCAAGCGCGGGGATAGCTCCGACTTCGCGACCGCGGCCGTGCGCTACCGCCTGGTGCAGGAGCAGCTCGAGACTAGCTACATCACCGTGCTGGGCGGCGGCGGCAACATCGAGAAGCTGTTCCTCGAGGCCGACGTGGCGCCGCACTTCAGTGCCGGCTGGTCGCGCTGGGCCCTGGTGGCCACGAGCAAGATCGTCCTGCGGATGCGCAACGATTCCACCCACTCGGCTCCGATCCGGACGCCGAGCTACATGCCGAGAATCGCGCTGTACTGGTGGGGGCCGTTTCGCGGTGGCAACGACCACGGCGAATTCCTGTCGCTCACCATCAGCCACCATTCCAACGGTCAAGCGGGTCCGTTTTTCTTCGCGAACACGACCATCCCGAACACGTTCGACGGCAGTTTTTCGACCAACTTCGTGGAGCTCGCCTACCATCGGGTCTTCAAGCAGGGCGATGACCGGGGCGTGGGGTGGGCACGGGTAGGGTTGCGAATGCACGTCCCGATAAACGAAGACCCCGAGCTGCGCAGCAGCGCGGGGGAGAACCAGTATGGCCGCTATCGGCTGCTGTTGTCGACCCTGTCCCGGCGACCGCTGCCGCTCGTGCCGCGCATCCCGTTCGTGCTGCAGTTCGACTACTTCTACATTCTCGACGGTCGCTTCCAGGGCCATCGGTTTTTGAGCGCCGATCGCCTCGGCATCTCCGGCACCCTCAACGTGGCGTTCCGCACGGAAGCACTACTCGGCGCGTTCGTGAACGGCTACCTCGGGCAGGACTACTACAACATCTGGTACAAGCAACGCCTGAAGGTGCTGCGGGTCGGGGTGTCGGTGCAATCAGTGACGTCGTTTCACTCGCCGGAGTAGACTGCTGGGAGAAGGGAGATGGGAGAAGGGAGATGTATCACAAAGAATCCACTAAGGCCCACCGCGTCACTTAGAGCTAGAATGGAGGGGCATGGGGACCAATCCGCGCGAAGAGCTGCTTCGGATCCTGACCGCGGCGCGAGATCAGGCGAAGACGATTCTCGCCACGCTGGAGCAACAGGGTCATCCCCAAACGAGCGAGTCGAACGGAGTCTATTTCGGCCTGGTCACGATTCTCAAGCAGTTGCGCACCCTCGAGCCGGCGCCGGCCGTGGCCGGTCTCGCGAGCGAGCTGGAGCAGCTGGCGGGCCTGTGCAGCGGCAAGCTGGCGCCGCTCGAGTCGCTGCTGCGCGAGGCGGCGCGAGTCGCCCGGCGCGGATCCTGAACTGCAGGGAGAGGGGAGAAGGGAGAAGGGAGAGGTATTCGACGGTTCGCGTTGGAGTGACGGGGCGCCGCAACGCTTTGGTACGCTGATTTACGATGAGCAACACCAGATTAGGTTGTGCACAAGTATCGTTCGCTCTTTGCGTGGCAGCAAGCCCACAAAGTCGCTGTCCTCGCCCTTACGCAATGTGACAACGCATATCATGCCCGGTCGCGCGCCTTGTTCGACCAACTCCGTCGGGCAGCCATCTCGGTTGAGGCGAACATCGTCGAAGGGTACGCGCTCGGCACGACACTTCAGTTCAAGCGACACCTGCGCATCGCGATGGGATCTGCGGCCGAGGCCGAGTGTCTGACCCGGCTCGCGGCGGAGCTCGAGTACTTGCCCTCCGACGTGACCCTCGAACTGGAAACCCTCCTCGAGCGCACCATGGCTGCCCTCCACGGTCTGCTCAGAAAATCCATGCGCACCGTAACTTGATTACTTCTCCCATCTCCCTTCTCCCATCTCCCTTCTCTCATCTCCCTTCTCCCCTCAGTCATAGCAGTTTCTTATAGACTTCCGCCGTTCGCTCCGCGGTCTTCTGCCAGGAAAACTCCCGCGCCCGCACCCGCCCCCGCGCGATCAGCAGCTCCATGCGCGCCGGATCGTCCGACAGCGCCTCGAGCGCTTGCACGTAGGCGGCGGGATCCCGGCCCTCGACCACCACGATCGCGTCGCCGCCCACCTCCTTGAGCCCGCCCGCGCCCGACGTCACGACGGGGAGGCCCGAGGCGAACGCTTCGATCACGGGGTAGCCGAATCCTTCATACAGGGAAGGGAACAGCAGCACGTCGGCGGCGCGGTAGGCGCGCCGCAGCGTGGTCTCGTCGGCGAACTGGGCGGTGCGCACGTAGCGGCGCAGCCCCAACCGTTCCACCAGCTGCTCCTGGTCGCCGGTGAAGCGCCCGCCCACCTGCAGCAGATAGGCATCCGCCTCGGCGCGCAGCCGCGCGACGGTCTGCATCACGAGCGGCACGTTTTTCCGCTCGACGGTGCTCCCCACGTGCAGCACCACGAAGGCGTCCTCGGGGATACGCCAGTCGGCGCGGCCGCGCGCCCGCGCCCCCGGCCCCTCGGAGAAAAAGGCGCGGTCCACCCCGAACGGCACGACGGTGATGCGCTTGTCGTCGCCCAGCCACGTCGCCAGCTCGCTCTTCAGCCACTCCGTGCCCACGATGTACGCCTGGGCGAGCCGCAGCGCCTTGAGCGTCTGCCGCAGGAAGCGATTGCGCACCCCCTCGCGCCAGCCGTCGGTGGGGGAGCGCAGGATGATCACCGGCATCAGGTCGTGCACCGTCACGACCACCGGCCGGCGGTGCACCCGGGTGATCATGTGCGCGTAGCTGTGGTCGAGGATGTGCACCAGGCGGGCGCGCTTGGCGTCGCGCCTGAGCCACCACGGATATAAGAAGTGACGCGCAACGTAGCGCTGCGGCTCGCGCAACGGACCCGGCAGCACGAGGGCCGTGGGATCCACGTCCTGGGCCCACCAGCGGGGATAGCCGCCCGACTGGCGCCCGTCCTTGGTCTCGCGCGTCAGCGCGCCGATCTGCGCCGCGAGCCGCACCTCGAACCCGGGATCGGTGCTCTCCAGCCAGTCGTACAGCCGGTGAGCGTAGCGGTCCATCGAGGGCCAGCGCTCCAAAGGCAGGTCGGGGACGAGGAGAACTCTGGTCATCGAAACCACAGGCGTGGTGCGTGGTCCGTGGTGGCCGACGGAGCGCGTTCCGGCGACGCCTCCGCTGAACCCGCGCCGTACGCAACCACACACCACTCACCACGCCGTTCTCGTTCAACCGCCACTTAGCAGTTCCCTCCAGAAGCCCAAGGTGCGCTCCGCCACCGCATCCTCACTCAGCAGCTGCATCACCCGCGCCCTTCCGGCCTGCGCCAACGGCCGGCGCTGCTCGGCGGCGCTGAGGCGGCGCAGCGCGCCGGCGAGCGCGGCGGGATCGTCGGGCGGCACGATCGCGCCGGCGTCGCCGATCACCTCGGGCGTCGCTCCCGCGCCGGTCCCGACCACCGCCACCTCGTGCGCCATCGCCTCGGCCACGACGTGGGCGGACTGCTCGGCCCAGCTGGCGAGCCCGCGCGACGGCTGCACCAGCACGTCCAGCTCAGCCCACAGCCGCGCCATCTCCGCGGGCGGCAGCCCACCGGTCCAGCGGATCCGGGCGGCGAGGCGCAGCTCGCTGGCGATCCGCTCGAGGCGCTCGCGGTCGGGCCCGTCGCCCACCACCCACAGATGCCAGCGCCCGTCGCGGTTCTCGGCGAGCGCCTGCAGCAAAGTATCGACTCCCTTCTCCGGCACCAAGCGCCCCACGTACCCGATCGCGAGCCCCTCGTGCAGTGCGTGCTCCGGCTCGGGCGGCACCTGGACGCCGAGCTGCGGCACGACCGCGACGGGGAGATCGGGCACGGTATGGTGCAGCACCGCCGCGGCGCCGGCGCTGCCCGCGATCGCTCCCTTGAGCCGCCGCAGCGTGCGGCGGCGCCGCGCGCGGGGGAAGAGACGGAGCGGGAGCTCCACGTTCTGGAGCGTGAACAGCACCACCGGGAGCTTGAGCTTGCGCGCCACGCGCACCACCTGTTGGCAGACGCGCGTGGTCGGCTCTTGCTCGACCTGCACCACGTCGGGGCGCTTGTCGCGCAGCAGCGAGATGAGCGCGCGTTTCCCGAAGCGGGCTGCGTCGGGGTTGGTCCAGTGTCGCACCGGGATGGGAAACACCTCGACGCCGTTCTGACGCTCCCACGCCGCCTCGACCGTGCGGCCCAGCGCCGCTTCGCGCGAGCGCTCGGGGACGCCGACGGTCACGTCGAGATCGCGGGCCGCGAGCGCACGCAGCTTGCCGCGGTTCGCGGGGTTCAAGTAGGTCGGGGAGATGATCAGGACGCGGCGCATGGGCTCAAGTGCGGAGTGGGGAGTGCGGA
>DASPXE010000287.1:0-1711 GCA_035637455.1 Gemmatimonadales bacterium | reverse complement strand
TCGCGCCGCGCCGACTCGTGCCATAGACCTTGTAGCCGGCCGTGGCGAGCCGCTCCGCGGTTGCCTTCCCGATGCCCGATGAGGCGCCCGTTACGAGTGCGACAGGGTTCTTGAGCTTCATTGGACTGCCCTCCAGAAGGTTGTCGGTGATCATTGTACCCTCGTCATATGATGAACATCATATTTTGATGCAGCAAAAAGGCACCGGATACGACCGGTGCGGGCCGCCTTAGGTGCCGGTGGGGTCGAAGTGCTTCACGGACGCTTTGCGCAGGGCCTCGGAAAGCTTTGGGTCGTCGACCGCGCGGGCCAGCACCAGAGCGCCGACCATCGTGGCCACAGTCACGAGCGCGTGTTCGTAAACACGCGGCTCCCCCTGGTCGGGCCAATACCGGGCGACGACATCGATCATTTCCTTGATGCGGCGCGTCGCGGCTCGGCGCACCCTCGAGGCCTGGCGCGGCGTCTCCGAGCCGAGGGCGGCCACCGGGCAGCCGGTCTCGGCGTCCTCGACGTGCTCTTTCGAGAGGTAGGCGCGGATCATCGACCGCAGCGCCTCCTGCGGCGGTGCGGCTGCGGCGACGCGCGTCAGCGTGGCCACACTTTCAGCGCCTGCGCGATCGGCCGCCTCCGCCAGCATCGCGTCGCGTGAGGCAAAATGGGCGTAGAAGCCGCCGTGCGTCAGGCCGACCTTTTTCATAATGTCGGCGACGCCCGTGCCGTCGTACCCGCTTCGCCTAATGGCGCGCGCGGCGGCCCCGACGATCCGTTCGTGGGTGACTTCCTTGCGGCTTGGGGCGGTCCGCCCGGCGGTGGCAGCGCTCATATGATGAGCATCATATATCAATCGGGCGCGGAGCGCAAGAGGCCGACCCCGGGGTCAATTGGGGGAAGAGACCTGAGATGATTGGCTAAAACAAAGCGCCGCAACGGTTACCGTTGCGGCAACGTATAGGGTCAAGGGTGCATGTTCGAAAACGCGGCCGGCCAAGTGTGCAATGTTCTGTGCAAGAATCCAAACGGAAGGGGGGCAAATCCTCGGGTCAGGCGAGTGTCTCTGCCAAGCCATAGCGCGGTCAAGCTGGCTGCCGAGTCCGACGCCCCCGAGTGACGTTTCTCAATCCCCTCTGAAGGTTCCCGTACGGGGAATGACTGTCAAATCACTGCGACCAATCAGCTATGCCCTAATGGATCGTCGAACGAGACTCTGCGAAATCGACAGGGCGATGCCCGGATGCCGCCTAACAGGCATTCGACTGACCTCTACAAATACGCCAATGCAGCCCCCGCGCCAGCGAGGGCCGGCGTCGTACCGCCCCGCCGCGGCTTAGGCTGACCCGCGTAATTGTCTTACCACTTTGTCCCCCAACTCTCTCCACTTTGCGCAAAACG
This sequence comes from Gemmatimonadales bacterium, assembly GCA_035637455.1. GTDB lineage: Bacteria > Gemmatimonadota > Gemmatimonadetes > Gemmatimonadales > GWC2-71-9 > 20CM-4-69-16. The sequence continues at coordinate 319 of DASPXE010000287.1, read as the reverse complement.
TCACCGATCTGCCGCTGCGGCGTCACCCCGTTCGCACCGCCGCGAGCCATGTGCTCCCCGCGGGTCAGGAGCCCTGCAACGAGACGCTTAGCTGAGAACGCCCTCGGAGATCGCTGAGTACAGTGAAAGGAGAGCGTCGCCGCTCGGAGAGCCCGCCGCGTGGCGCGCTGGCAAGGAGCTATGGACTCGCTGGAGCGTACACTCGCCGAAATCCGCTCCAAGGCCGCCGAGCTGCGCAATAGCTTCGGCGACGAGGAGCGCGCGCGAGCAATCGAATGGGCAGCCTCCCTGGTTGAGCGCGCTCTACAGGAGCACGCCG
>DASPXE010000286.1:0-3761 GCA_035637455.1 Gemmatimonadales bacterium | reverse complement strand
TGGGGAGCCACTTCCTCTACCTGCGCGACGTGCGCACCGGGTCGGTCTGGTCCGCGGCCTACCATCCCACGGACCGGGAACCCGAGGAGTATCTGGTCACCTTCCAGGCCGAGAAGGCCGTCTTCCGCCGCCGTGACGAGGACATCGCGACGCAGCTCGACATCGCGGTCTCAACCGAGGACGACGTCGAGGTGCACCGCCTGGCCGTGACCAACCAGAGCGACCGGCCTCGCGAGCTCGAGGTCACGAGCTACGCCGAGATCGCCCTGGCGTCTGTCGGCGAGGACCTGACCCACCCCGCCTTCAGCAAGCTCTTCGTGGAAACCGAGTACTTGCCCGAGAGCGCCGCCCTGGTTTGCGCCCGGCGACCCCGCGCCCGGGACGAGGCCCGCGTGTGGGCAGTCCACGTGTTGAGCGTGGATGCGAGGATGCAAGGGCCGGTGGAATGGGAGACCGACCGCGGGCGGTTCCTGGGCCGCGGCCGCGGCCCGGAGGATCCGATGGCCCTCGACGGGCGGGCCCTCTCCGGCACCACGGGGGCCGTGCTGGACCCGATCGTCAGCCTGCGACAGCGCATCCGTTTGGCACCTGGCGGATTCGTGCGCCTGTCATTCGCGACGGGGATGGCCGTGAGCCGCGATGGCGCTCTGGCCATGGCGCATAAGTACCACGACCCCAGCGCCGCCGCGCGCACTTTCGCGCTGGCCTACACCCAAGCGCAGAGCACGTTGCGGCACCTGGGCATCTCGAGCGATGAGGCCCAGCTCTGCGAACGCCTCGCCTCCCGGGTCCTATACACCGACGCTTCGCTGCGGGCGGGGCCGGAGGTCTTGGAGCGCAACGTGCTGGGCCAACCGGGGCTGTGGGCCCACGGGATCTCCGGCGATCTCCCCATCCTCCTCGTGCGCGTGGTCAAGGGAGGCGACATCCCCCTCGTCCGGCAGGTCCTCCAGGCCCAGGAGTACTGGCGGCTCAAGGGCCTGAGCGCGGACGTCGTGATCTTGAACGAGCATCCGGTGAGCTACCTCGACGACATACACGTCCAGCTCGCCGCGCTCCTCGACACCGGGCCCTGGGGGGCGTGGAAGCACCGGCCGGGGGGGGTGTACCTGTTGCGCGGCGACCGGATGAACGAGGCCGAGCGAAGCCTGCTCGCCAGCGTGGCACGGGCGATCCTCAGCGGGGATCGCGGCAAGTTGTCGGACCAGTTGGACTGGCCTTATCCCGAGCGGCAACCCCGGAGGGAGCTGCCGCCGCCACCCCCGCGCCCGGCTTCCGCCCCGGATGGCATGGAGATCGAGGTGCCCGCCCTCACCTTCTCCAATGGGACGGGCGGCTTTGCCGATGGCGGTCGCGAGTACGCAGTCGTCCTCGACGGTGACCGAGAGACGCCGCTCCCTTGGGTCAACGTCATGGCCAACCCCGCCTTCGGCACCGTAGTCTCAGCATCGGGCTCGGCGTATACGTGGGCGGAGAACAGCCGTGAGAACCGCCTCACGCCCTTCGCGAACGACCCCGTGACTGACCCCACCGCTGAGGCCCTCTTCTTGAGGGACGAGGACAAGGGCGACGTGTGGTCACCCACGCCGGGACCGATGCGGCGGACCCAAGAGAGCGGCCGGTTCGTGACGCGGCACGCAGCCGGAGTCTCCCACTTCACGCATGCCTCCCATGGAATCCTGCAGGACCTCGCGGTTTTCGTGGACGCGAAGGACCCTGTGAAGTTCTCACTCCTGACCCTCACCAACCGGACCGACCGCCCGCGGCGACTGAGCGTGTTCGCCTACAACGAATGGCGCCTGGCGCCGCCGCAGCCCGGGGAGCCCCGGCACGTGATGACGGGACTCGACGCGGAGACGGGGGCCGTCCTGGCCATGAACCCCTACAACCAAGAGTTCGCGGGCCGGGTTGCCTTCGCCCACGCCAGCGAGGCGCCGAGTTCGGCGACGGGAGACCGCCTCTCCTTTCTGGGACGCAACGGCTCGCTGGCGAGGCCAGCCGCCCTGAACCACCACGCCCTGTCGGGCCAGTTCGGGGCCGGACTCGATCCCTGCGCCGCGCTGCAGGTCGAGATCGACTTGGCTCCGGGAGAGAGCCGCCGCCTCGTCTTCATCCTAGGAGAGGGTGGGGATCACGAGCACGCCCGCGAGCTGGTGCGCCGCCACGGCAGCGTGGCCGCTGCCGACATCGCCTTGGAAGCGGTGCAGCGGTTCTGGGCCGACACCCTGGAGACGGTGCAGGTGCGCACCCCTGACGACTCCTTCGATCTCCTCATGAACCGGTGGCTCCTGTACCAGGACCTGAGCTGCCGGCTCTGGGCGCGGTCCGGCTTCTATCAGCCGGGCGGCGCCTTCGGCTTCCGCGATCAGCTGCAGGACGCCATGGCCCTCTCCCTGGCGAGGCCGGACATTTTGCGGGCGCACATCGTCCGGGCCACGGGCCGGCAGTTCATCGAAGGAGATGTGCAACACTGGTGGCACGAGCCCTCCGGCCGCGGCACCCGCACCCGTTGCTCGGACGACCTGCTCTGGCTGCCGTACGCCGTAGCGCATTACGTGGACACGACCGGGGACCACGGCATCCTCGACGAGCTCGTTCCGTTCCTGGAGGCTCCGGTGCTTGCCGCCGGCGAGACTGAGGCCTACGGGCAGCCGCGGCGTTCCTCCGAATCGGCTTCCCTCTTCGACCATTGTGTGCGCGCCATCGACAAGGGCCTTACTGCTGGCGCCCACGGCCTTCCGCTGATCGGCAGCGGCGATTGGAACGACGGGATGAACCGGGTCGGGCACCAGGGCCGCGGCGAAAGCGTCTGGCTCGGGTGGTTCCTGCACACGGTGCTGCAGCAGTTCATCCCCCTGTGCGAGACCCGGGACACGGCGCGGGCGGCGCGTTACGCGAGCGAGGCCAGCCGGCTGGCAGGCATGCTCGAGCGGGCCTGGGACGGGGAGTGGTACCGGCGGGGTTACTACGACGACGGCACGCCGTTGGGCTCGGCGCAAAACGACGAGGGCAAGATCGACTCGATCGCTCAGTCCTGGGCGGTTCTGTCCGGAGTCGCGCCCGTGAAGCACGCCGAGCGGGCCATGGACGCCGTCCGCACCCACCTTGTGCGGCGCGCAGCCCGCGTCGTGCTGGTGCTCACTCCCCCCTTCGACCAGTCGGCGCAAGACCCCGGTTACGTCAAGGGATACCCGCCCGGGGTGAGGGAGAACGGCGGCCAGTACACGCACGCCGCGGTGTGGACGGTCATGGCGGTGGCCCGGCTCGGCAACGGGGACGAGGCCGTGGAGCTGTTCCACCTGCTGAACCCCATCAACCACACGCGGAGCGCCGCGGACGTCGAGCGCTACAAGGCCGAGCCGTACGTCACCGCCGGAGACGTCTACGCTCACCCGGCCCACGCCGGGCGCGGCGGTTGGACGTGGTACACGGGCTCCGCGGGCTGGATGTACCGCGCGGGTCTGGAGAGCATCCTCGGCCTCAAGCGCCACGGTGCGAGCTTCGAGCTGGATCCCTGCATCCCCGCGGCCTGGCCCGAGTATTCCATCGTCTGGCGTTTCGGCCGCACCGGCTATGACATTTCCGTTTCCAACCCGGAGCACCGCTGCCGGGGGATCGCGGAGGCCGAGCTGGACGGCCACCCCGTGGATCCCGCCGCCATCCCCCTCTTGGATGATGGCGTCACGCACCGGGTGCGCGTGGTGGTGGGGGAGCACGCGCCGAGCTCGCCGACGACAGCCCGGCGGGGGACGGCGGCGCGG
>DASPXE010000285.1:0-7420 GCA_035637455.1 Gemmatimonadales bacterium | reverse complement strand
GACGGCCGGGCGCTCGACGATTTCCGGCTCACCGAACGGACGATGCAGGCGGGCGGGCTGCTGCTGGCGCGCATCGCGCCGGACTGGGTGATCGAGAGCTGGCTCGGGCGCAACTGGCGCCCGCAGCGCAAGGTCTACCGGGACGCCGCCGCCCTTGGCGCCGACGTCGACTACCAGGACGTCGCGTGGAGCGGGCAAGCGGCGCTGGAACGCCGTCCGGAACACGGGGTTACGGGCGGTGTGACCTACGAGCTCGATCTGCGGGACGTGACGCGCGGGGCGGGCGAGGTGCCGGCGCGCGAAGGGTCGCTCGCGCGCTATAACAACGAGGTGCGGCTCGAGTTCGGCTGGCGCGCCGCCAACCGCTGGGCGTTCCAGCTGGGGCTAGGGCTCGATTTGGACCCGGGGATCTGGCCGCGCGGCTGGTTCGGCGGGGGGCACGGCCGGTTCGTGCTGTACTGGTAACCACCCCGCCCCCCCCACCCCCTACCCCCAGGGGCCAGGGATCAGGGACCAGGGACTAGGGACCTTTCGAGATCCGGCCCCAGGCGCCTGACCCCCGCCCCCAGCCCCTGGTCCCCGGCCCCAGGGGTGTGGGGTGGGGGGGGGCCGGACCCAAAAGTGTAAGCGCTATGTGGCGCCCCTGCGACGAGGTGGGGTGTAGCGCCCACGAAACGGGCGGTATGAGGCTTGCGACATCTGGCGTGCTGACGCCACTCACGCGAGCTCGTGCCCGGGCTATGGGAGTCCCGCATACCCAGCAGTGTGCTCATCGCCTGTCAGCGGGCGATGGGAGTCGTGGCGTGCACCCTGCTGCTGCTGGTCGTCACCACCTGCAACGTCGACAAGCTCACCAATAGCCAGCCGCCGGTCGCGACGCTGGCCGTCGCGCCCGGGAAACTCAACCAAACCGCCGCCGCCGGGAGCACCGCGCTGCGCCTGGACAGTGTCGCGCTGGCGAACGTTGGCCAGGGGGCGCTGTCCTGGAGCGCCGGCTCCATGCTGGGGTCAGGGTGGCTCTCCATCACCCCGCGGAACGGCGCCACGCCGGCGTGGCTGCGCGTGCAGCTCGACCCCGCCGGGCTCACGCCGGGCGCCTATCACGATACCGTCGTAGTGTCCGCCGGGAACGCGGCCCACAGCCCCGCGGCGGTCCCGGTGGATTTCGTGGTCCATCCCTGCGTGGCAGCCGCCATCGTCCCCGATGCGCTGCTGACCGACTCGCTCACGCGCCAGAGCTGCGGGGCGCCGCACCGCGCCGGCAGCTTCGCACAGCTGTACAGCTTCGCAGGCCGGGCCGGTGACTCGATCTCCGTCCTCATGGCGGCGCCGTCGCTCGACGGCTACGTCGTGCTCGACAGCTCCACCGCCGGCACCGCGCCCCCGCTCGCGCAGAACGACCGCTGCGGCACGTCGGGCGACGCCTGCCTGCGCTATCAGCTGCTGCGTGTCGGTGGCACGTACACGATCGAGGCGACGAGCGCCGCCGCGGGCACGACCGGCGCCTACACCCTGAGCGTGACGCGGCCCCGCGCCCCGGCCGCTCCGGCCTCCGTGGCGCAGCTGCGCAGCGACTCCGCGACGGGGCTGCCGGTCGGCACCGTGACCGACGAGCCGACGGTCGTGGTGCGCGGCGTGGTGACCGACCCCGATATCGCCGACACGCTGCGGCTGCAGGTGGAAGTGCAGCCGGTGGGAACGGCGTTCACCGACCTCCCCACGGCAGCGAGCGACCCCGTCTCGAGCGGCCAGCCCGCGTTCGTCGCGCTGACCGGTCTCGCGGATAACGGCGCGTATCATTGGCAGACGCGTGCGCTGGACCAGACGGGCCGGGCGGGCGTCTGGGTGGCGTTCGGCGGCAACCCTGAGACGGCCACCGACTTCGCCACTGCCGTACCGCAGCCGCCCGGCGCGCCGACGACGCTGGCTCAGTTCCAGAGCGACGGCGTCGCGTCCATCGCAGTGGGCGGCATCGCCAAGGGCCGCTCCGTGGTGTTCAAGGCCACCGTCGCGGACCCGAACGCCGGCGACCAGCTGCGCCTGGACGTCGAGGTCGAGCCCCTCGGCACGGCGTTCAGCGGGGTGCCGAGCGGCTCGGGCGCGTCGGTCGCGAACGGTGCCACCGCCACGGCCACCGTCGCCGGGCTGAACGACAACGTGGCGTATCACTGGCAGGCGCGCGCGGTGGATCAGACCGGGCGCGCCGGCCCCTGGGTCGCGTTCGGCGACAACGCGGAGACCGGGGCGGACTTCCGCGTCGCGGTGACCGTGACGCAGCTCAGCTTCACCGTACCGCCCAGCACCACCGCCGCCGGCGCGGCGATCACCCCGGCCGTGCAGGTGACGGCGCAGGATGCGCTCGGCACCACCGTCGTGAGCTTCACCGGCGACGTGACGGTGGTGATCGCCACGAACCCGGCCGGCGGTACACTCGGCGGCACCGCCACGGTCGCCGCCGTGAACGGCGTGGCCACGTTCGCGAACCTCACGATCAACCGGGTGGGGCAGGGCTACACGCTGCAGGCGAGCGCCGGCGCGCTGAGCCAGCCGAGCCCGCCCTTCGACATCACCGCCGCCGCGGCCGGGAAGCTGGCCATGGTGACGCAGCCGTCGGCCGCCGCGCAGAGCGGCGTCGCCTTCGCCACGCAGCCCGCCGTCCAGGTGCAGGACCCGAGCGGCAACCCGGTCGCCGATCCGAACGTCGTCGTCACCGCGGTGATCGCGTCGGGGCCGAGCGGCGCGACGGTGGCGTCGGCCAGCGCGACGACGAGCGCGAGCGGCCGAGCCACGTTCAGCGGGCTCGCCATCAGCGGGCCGACGGGGAGCTACACGCTGAGCTTCGTCGCCTCGGGGCTGGCCCCGGTCACGTCAAACGCCATCGCGCTGTCGCCGGGACCGGCGAGCGGGCTCGCGATCGTCACGCAGCCGCCGGCCACCGCGGCGAGCGGCATCGCATTCTCGCAGCAGCCGGTCATCCAACTGCGGGACGCCGCCGGCAACGCCGTGCATCAGAGCGGCGTGGCGGTGACGGCGGCGATCGCGAGCGGCGGACCGGCGTTGAGCGGCGCGAACCCGATCACCACCACCACCTCCGGCACGGCGACGTTCACCAACCTCACCATCACGGGCATCGCGGGCCCGCGCACCCTGAGCTTCTCGGCGCCTCAGCTCCCGGCGGTCACGTCGACCACTGTCACGCTGACGGCCGGGCCCGCGACGCAGATCGCGATCAACGGCGGCAACAACCAGACGGTTCCGGTCGGGGGCACGGTGCCGATCCAGCCGTCCGTCATAGTAAAGGACGCGGGCGGCAATCCGATCGCCGGCGTCACGGTCACGTTCGCGGTCGCGCCCGGCAGCGGCACCATCACCGGGGCGAGCCAGACCACCAACGCGAGCGGGATCGCCAGCGTGGGCAGTTGGACGCTGGGCACGACCGCGGGGACCAACACGCTGACGGCGACGACGAGCGGGCTCACGGGCAGCCCGGTCACGTTCACCGCCACGGGCACGGCCGCCGGCGCCGGCAGCATCGCCATCAGCGCCGGCGACAATCAGACGGCGACCGTGAATACCGCGGTGACCACTCCGCCCGCGGTGATCGTGCGCGACCAGTTCAACAACCCGGTCGCCGGCGTGGCCGTCGTCTTCGCCGTCGGGTCGGGAACCAGCAGCATCACGGGTGCCGACCAGACCACCAACGCGAGCGGGATCGCCACCGTGGGGAGCTGGACGCTGGGCCGAACCACCGGCGTCTACACTCTGACCGCCACCTCGGCGGGCCTGACCGGCAGCCCGGTCACGTTCACCGCCACGGCGAGCGCGGCTGCCCCGGCCTCCATCGCCGTCAGCGCGGGGAACAACCAGTCGGCACCCGCGGGGACGGCGGTGCCGACGCCGCCTGCCGTCGTGCTGCGGGATCAGTTCGACAACCCCGTCCCCGGCGTGGCGGTGACGTTCGCGGTGGCGGCGGGTGGCGGCAGCGTGAACCCGACCACACCGGTGACGACCGGCGCGGACGGGATCGCGGCGGTGACGTCCTGGACGCTCGGCACCACGGCCGGCGCGAACCGGCTCACCGCGACCGCGAGCGGCAGCGGCATCACCGGCAACCCCCTGAGCTTCACGGCGACCGGTACGGCCGGGGCGGCCGCGCGGCTCGCGATGGCGACGCAACCGTCCGGCACCGTCCAGAGCGGCGTCATCTTCCCGCAGCAGCCGGTGGTGCAGCTGGAAGACGCGTCCGGCAACCCGGTCAATCAGAGCGGGACGACGGTCACGGCGGCGATCGCATCGGGCGGGGGGACGCTGGGCGGCACGGCGACGGCGACCACGAACGCCGCCGGCACCGCGGTGTTCACCAACCTGTTCATCACGGGAACCGTCGGGTCGCGCACGCTCGGCTTCAGCGCGACGAGCTTCACCAGCATCACCTCGACGCCGGTCGACGTGACCGCGGGCGTGGCCACCCAGATCGCGGTGAACGCCGGCAACAACCAGACGGCCACCACGGGCACCGCGGTCGCCGTCGCGCCGTCGGTGATCGTGCGTGACGCCAGCGGCAACCCCGTCGCGGGCGTGGCCGTCACGTTCGCTCCGGCGTCGGGCGACGGCAGCGTCACCGGGGCGAACCAGACGACCACCGCGAGCGGGATCGCGACGGTGGGCAGCTGGACGCTGGGGATGATCGCGGGGACGAACACCCTCACCGCGACCGCTCCCGGGCTCACCGGCAGCCCGGTCACGTTCACTGCCACAGGCGCGCCCGGCGCACCCGCCCATCTCACCAAGTTCTCCGGTGATGGGCTGACCGGTCAGGTCGGCACCACGCTGAGCACGCCGCACACCGTGTTGGTCACGGACGCGAACGGCAACCCGGTTCCCAACGTGACTGTGAGCTGGGCGGCCGCCTCGGGCGGCGGCTCGGTAAACCCGACGACCTCGCAGACCGATGTAAACGGGCACGCCAGCACGATTCGTACGCTCGGCGCGGCACCCGGGACCGAAACGACCACGGCCGCCGCCGCAGGCCTCACGCCGGTCACGTTCACGATCACCGCGACCGTGGCGGGCGCCACCCAGATGACGCTGAACGGCGGGGACCGCCAGACCGGCGTCGTGGGGACGACGCTGCCGACAGGCCTGTCGGTGCGCGTGGCGGACCAGTTCAACAACCCGGTCGCGGGCGTGCAGATCTCGTGGTCGGTGGTGGACGGGGGCGGGTCGGTGAGTCCGGCGATCTCCACCTCGAACCCGAGCGGCATCGCGTCCACCGGTTGGACACTCGGCACGCGCATGACCACCACCGACAGCACCCAGGTGGTACAAGCGACGGGCGTCGGGTCGGCGGTCAACTTCACCGGCTTCACCGTCCCCGGCCCGGTGAGCGCGTCCCAGACCACGGTGGTGGCGGCTCCCGGGACGATCAGCGCTTCGACCGGGAGCAGCGCGAGCACGATCACCGTGACGGCGCGCGATCAGTACGGCAACGTGATCCGCGGCAAGACCGTCGTGCTCGCGGCGACGGGCAACAGCAACACGCTGGTCCAGCCGTCGCCCGACACGACCACTGCCAGCGGCGTCGCCAGCGGGACGTTGAGCTCCACCCTTGCTCAGGCCAAGACGGTATCCGCGACGGTCGCTGGCACCGCGATCACCCAGCAGGCCACAGTGACGGTGAGCCCGGCGGCGGCGGCGAGCCTCAACTTCATCGTGCAGCCGAGCAACGCCGCGGCGGGCGTGGCCATCGCGCCCCCGATCCAGGTGGAAGTCCGCGATCAGTTCCAGAATCGCGCCACGGCGGCCACGCCGGGGATCATGCTCGCCCTCAACCCGAACCCGGGCAGCGCCACGCTGGGGGGCACGCTGCCGCGCACCGCCGTGAACGGCGTGGCCACGTTCGACGACATCACCGTGGACCGCGCGGCCAACGGCTACCGGCTGGTCGCCAGCTCGGCGCCGCTCACGGCGGCGACGAGCGCGCTGTTCAACGTCGCGACCGCTCCCGCCACGTCGATCGCGATCAACGCCGGGAACAGCCAGACCGCAACGGTGGGGACGGCGGTCGCGACGCCGCCATCGGTGATCGTGCGGGATCAGTTCAATAACCCCGTCGCCGGCGTGCAGGTCACGTTCGCGGCGGGGCTGGGCGGCGGCACGGTGAGCCCCACGACGGCGGTGACCAGCAACGCCAGCGGCATCGCGGCCGTGACGTCCTGGACGCTCGGCCACACGGCGGGGACGAACTCCCTGACGGCCAGTGCCACAGGGCTGACCGGGAGCCCGGTGACGTTCAGCGCGACGGGGACCGCGGGACCGGCGACGCAGATCGCGCTCAACGCCGGGAATAATCAAACGGCCCCGGCCGGGACACAGGTCGCCACGCCCCCGTCGGTGCTGGTGCGTGACCAGTTCAACAATCCCGTGGCGGGGGTCGCGGTGACGTTCGCCCCGGCTTCCGGGAGCGGCACGGTGAACCCGACCACTCCGGTGACCAGCGACGCGAGCGGTGTCGCCGCCGTCAGCTCGTGGACGCTCGGCACCGCCCCCGGGACCAACACCCTCACGGCGACCGCGAGCGGCCTGTCCGGCAGCCCGGTGACGTTCACCGCCACGGGAACCACGGGAGCGGCGACGCAGATCGCGATCAACGGAGGCAACGGCCAGATCGCCACGGTCGGGACGGCCGTCGCGACGCCGCCGTCAGTGATCGTGCGGGATCAGTTCAATAATCCTGTGGCAGGCGTCGCGGTCACGTTCGCGGTGGCGTCGGGGGACGGCACGGTCGACCCCACGACGGCAGTGACCACCAACGGGAGCGGCATCGCGGCGGTGACGTCGTGGACGCTCGGCCCGGGCGCAGGGGCGAACACGCTGACCGCGACCTCGCCGGGTCTCACTGGAAGCCCGGTGACGTTCGCCGCCACCGGGACGGCGGGCAGCGCCAGCTCGATCGCGATTCAGGCCGGCAACAATCAATCGGCGCCGGCGGGGAGCGCGGTTGTTACGCCACCGGCGGTGCTCATCCGGGATCAACACGGCAATCCGGTGCAGGGCGTCAGCGTGATGTTCGCGGTCGCGTCGGGCGGCGGCAGCGTCAACCCGACGAGCCCCGTCATCACGGGGACGGACGGCATCGCCGCCGTGACCTCGTGGACCCTCGGCCCCACAGAGGGCACGAACACCCTCACCGCCAGCTCCGCCGGTCTGGCGGGGAGCCCGATGACGTTCACGGCTACCGGTACGGCCGGTGCGGCGGCGCGGCTCGCGCTCACGACCCCGCCCTCGAGCGCGGCGCAGAGCGGCGTGCCGTTCGCTCAGCAGCCGGTGCTGCAGGTGCAGGACGCCAACGGTAACCCGATCAGCCAGAGCGGTACCATCGTCACGGCCTCGATCGCTTCCGGACCGAGCGGCGCCACAC
>DASPXE010000284.1:0-1561 GCA_035637455.1 Gemmatimonadales bacterium | reverse complement strand
GGCATCAGGATGGAGGCGAACTTGAACACGTCGCGCCCGTCCATGACGGCCCGGTGCTTCCCCTCCCGGATGAGCTCCTCGCTGATGTAGGGGTCGTGCGCCAATCCGGGCGCGTCTACCCACAGCTTCTCGGCGTGGCGGCCGTCGGCGAACAGGTGCGTCGAAAGCACCCCCCGGCGCGCATCGTCAGTCGGCCCGAGAATCGCGACGCCCGCGCCGTCGCCGAACAGCACCGTGGTGTCCCGGCCGCGGGTCGTCTTGTCGAGCCCGCGCGAGTGCACCTCGGCGCCGACCAGCAGCACGCGACGGTATTGGCCCGTGCGGATCCAGGCGTCGGCGACCGAGAGGCCATAGATGAAGCCCGAGCACTGGTTACGCACGTCGATGGCCGGGATGTCGGTGAGGCCGAGCTCGCGCTCGAGGAACACGCCGTTGCCGGGCTCGAAGTGGTCGGGGGTGCAGGTGCAATACACGATGCAATCGAGGTCGGAGGGCTGGAGCGAAGCCCGGGCGAGCGCCTTCAGCGTGGCCGCGCGCGCCAGGCTGGCTCCGGTCTCGCCGTCCGAGACCCAGTGTCGCGTCCGAATGCCCGAGCGTTGCGTGATCCACTCGTCGGACGTGTCCATCATCCGCGACAGCTCGTCGTTGGTGACGACGCGATCGGGGACGTGGAACGCGGTGGCGATGAACTCGGTGTGCGGCATCGCGGTTCCTTGCGGGCGGAGGTCGATCGGACAAGATTTCGCCCCCGGCCCGCCAAAGCAAGGGAGCCATGGATCTCGCAGTCACCCGCGAGCAGTTCGACGCCGTGCGGGGCGCGCGGCACCTCCCCGACGTTCTCAAGCAGGTGTTGGCCGGCGCCAGGCGCTCGGGCGGCGGTGAGGGGGAGGGAGCGGGGGGGGGCTACGTGCTCCACCTCACCTACGAAGAGGCCACCGCGCTGAACGAGTTGTGCGCCTGGAACGTCCATACCGACCCGAGCGGGGCGGTGACGCCGGAGTCGCGCGTGTTCGACGACCTGGTGAAGGCCATCCTCACCCATCCGGACTACTAGCATGAAACGATTCGTCACGGTCGTGGCGCTCACTTTTCCCCTTTCCCTTGTTCCCTTTCCAGGTCTTTCCGCCCAAAAGCGCGCGATCACATTCGACGACTACATCGCTATGAAGGCGGTGAGCGATCCCCAGCTCTCCCCCGACGGCAAGTGGGTCGCGTACACCGTGACCGAATACTCGCTCAAGGACAACCGCGGCACGGCGCGGGTATGGCTCGCGGACGTGGCGACCGGGCAGACCCGCCGGCTCACCGAGGGTCCGGGCTCCGACCGCCAACCGCGCTGGTCGCCCGACGGCGCCACGCTGGCGTTCGTCTCCACGCGTCAGAACGGCCCCCAGCTCTGGGTGCTGCCGATCGCGGGCGGGGAAGCCCGACGGGTGACGAATCTGCCGGACGGAGTCTCCGATCCTGTGTGGCTCCCCGACGGCCGGGGGCTGATCGTGACGAGCGACCTCAAGTGGCCCGCCGAGCAGGAGATCGACCGGCGCAACGGCGACTACCCGAC
>DASPXE010000283.1:0-5102 GCA_035637455.1 Gemmatimonadales bacterium | reverse complement strand
AACCTCGCCAGCACGCCGCGCGGGCCGACCTCCCGCAGCTCCTGCGGCGTCGCCCCCGCGACCCGCCGGGCGGCGCCGGCCAGATGGCTGGGGGACGCGTACCCGAGGATCCGCACCACCTGTCGCACGCTGTAGCCCGGGTTCCCGAGCAGGTCCGCCGCGCACGCCGTCCGCGCCAGGTCGATCACGCGCTTCAGGTTCGGCGCGCCCCCCGCGGCGAACTCGCGCGACAGGTGCTCACGCGTGACTTGCAACGCCTGCGCGACGTGGGCCGTCTGGGTCGGGACGCCGACCCGGCGCAGCACCACCTCCCACGCGGCGAGTTGGAGCCGGTCGGTGAGCCGCAGCAGCGTCGGCGCGTCGGCGAGCGCTTCGCGGCGCGCTACCTGGGCCGTGCGCGCCGCGATCCACTCGCCGGCGATCGCGTGGTCCACGCCCTCGACCAGAATGCCCGCGAACCCTGCCGCGTGGCACGCCGACAGCAGCGCGCCGTCGTCGGGGCGGAACGCCGAGAGGACGTACATCGGAATACGAGGGAAGCGTGCCGGCAGAGCGAGGGCGGCGGTCAGGGAGGGGGCGGCCTTCACGTCGAGCACCACGGCGTCCACCAGCCGCTGGGCCACGAGGCGCTCGACCGCCGGCAGGCTGCGGCACAGACGCACCGCGCCCGCGTCGCGCGGGTATCCCGACTTCACCGCGCGGCGCGCGTCGCGGCGTGGGTGGTAGACCGGCACGATGGCCGTCACGGCGGCCCTCCGTCCGCGGGCGCGAGCGCCTGCACCATCTCGGCGGCCCGCTCGAGTACACCGCGCGCGTTGTCATAGGAGATCGTCTTCCTCGCCTCCTCCAGCGGATACCAGGCGCAGTCCGTGATCCCTTCCTCGGCTTGCGGCACCGGATCGCCCCGCCGCGACTCGAAGAGAAAGAAGTGGCAGTACTTGTGGATCGTCTTGCCGCGGAATCGGAAGTACCAGTCGATCACCTGGATCGGGCCGTGCAGAATGAGGTCGTCTAGTCCCGTCTCTTCGGCCACCTCGCGGCGCGCCGCCTCGGCAGGAGGCTCTCCGCGCTCCAGGTGTCCCTTCGGAAATCCCCAATTTTTGTACGAGTCACGGATCAGCAGGAACCGGGGCGGGCCGCCGTCGGGGGGCGGGGCGCGCCGAAACACGACCCCGCCGGCCGAGGTCTCGCGGGTGGCCCGGGACTGGCGGCGCTTCACTTCCCCGCCCCTCCCCGCAATGCGGAATGCGGAGTGCGGAGTGCGGAATAGATCGGGCAAGCGTCGTTACGGGAGGCCGGCACTCGGGATCGAGCCTGACCCTTCAATTCCGCATTCCGCATTCCGCATTCCGCACTTCTTAGAACACGCTGAACGTGAAGTACTTGCGCGGGTTCGCCTGGATGTCCGACAGCAGCTGCCGCAGCTGGATCATCGTGAGGGTCGTCTCCTTGTACAGCGTCGAGTCCGAGACGAGGAGGCCGAGCGTGCCGCTGCGGTTCGCGATGCGGGACATGACGCTATCGGCCGCGACGAGCACGCGCACCACGCTTTCCTGGTTCTTATGCGTAGACTCCATCAGGTCGTGGAAGTTCTGCGACGCGGAGCGGAGGTTCGCGCTCGTGGCCGCGGAATTGTTGAGGATCGTGGCGAGCTGGCCCTGGTTGGTCGCGGAATCGACCCGCCCCAGCGTGCCCTGCAGGCTCGTCGCCGCCTTGGCGAGCACGTCCGACCCCTGACGCAAGTTCGACCCCACCGAGCCGATGACGTCGGCCTGCTCGTTGGTGACCCGGGCCAGGCGATCGGCGATCTGGCCGAAGTCCCGGATCGAGCGGCGCAGCTCGTTGACGGCCTCCGAGTCGAAGGCGGTCTGGACCCGGTTGGCGACAGCGGCGATGTCGGTAGCGATGCGGCTCGCTTGCGCCGTGAGCTGGCCGATGTCCGGGAGCGTGGCGCCGGGCCACTTCCCGCCGCCCGCGGCCTGCGCTTCCGCCAGCGCCAAGCGCACGTTGGGGTCGGCGGGCGGCGGGTCGCGCGAGATGAGGGTCGCCGCCCACTCGCCGAACAGCGACGCGGACGCGGCGATCACGGCCGGGGTCGCCGGCGGGGTGACCCCGGAATAGATCTTGAGGTCCGCCTCGACCCAGTTTCCCGGGGCCAGGCGGATCGCCTCCACCCGGCCGACCCGCACGCCCCGCAGCACGACGGGGTCCCCCACGCCCAGGCCGCCCACCGTGCGAAATCGGGCCGTGTACACCGCCTCCGTCTTCCCCAGGTGCGCGCCCGAGAGCCACAGCGCTCCGGCCACCACCACCGCGAAGGCGGTGATCACCACTACGCCGACGGCGAACTCGTTCTCGCGCTTCATGCCGGGCGCCCCTCGATGAACTGCCGCACTACGGGATCCCCCGTCTGCTGGATCTCGGCGACGGGGCCGACCTGGCGGATCCGACCCTCGTACAACATGGCGATCCGGTCCCCCACGGCATAGGCGCTGCGCATGTCGTGGGTCACCACGATCCCCGTCACCCCGAGGTGCTCGCGGGTCCGCACCATCAGCTGGTCCATCACCGCCGAGGTCACCGGGTCGAGGCCGGTGGTCGGCTCGTCGTAGAGGAGGTAGCGCGGCCGCAGGGCGATGGCGCGCGCGATGCCCACCCGCTTGCGCATCCCGCCCGACAGCTCGGCCGGCATGCGGTGCTCCGTGCCCGTCAAGTCCACGAGCGCCAGCGCCTCGCGCACCCGCTCGTCGATCTCGTCATCCGATAGCCCGCGGCGCCGCAGCCCGAGCGCCACGTTGTCGGCGACGGTCATGGAGTCGAACAGCGCCGCGAACTGGAACACGAAGCCGATCTCGCGGCGCAGGCCGTGCAGTTCCGCCCGGTCGAGCGTCGAGACCGGCCGCCCGTCAACAATGACGTCCCCGGCATCGGGCTGCAACAGCCCGACGACGTGCTTCAGCGCAACGCTCTTCCCTGTGCCCGAGTAGCCGATGATCACCATGGTCTCGCCGTCCTGCACATCGAGCGTGACCCCCGTGAGCACCGGCTTGCCGTCGAAGGCCTTGTAGAGGTCCGCGAACTGGATCATCGCAACAGCACCAGCGCCCAGAAGGCGTCGAGCACGAGGAGCAGCACGGCGGAGTAGACGACGGCGCGAGTCGTGCTGCGGCCCACCCCCTCCGCGCCGCCGCGCGTCGCGAGCCCGACCATGCAGCCGACGAGGGTGATGGTGCAGCCGAACGTCGCGCTCTTGAAGAGGCCGAACCAGGTGTCCTTGAAGCGATAGAACAGCTTCAGGCCCTTCACGAATTCCTGCGTCGACAAATCGAGCAGCGCGAGGCTCGCGAGCCAACCGGTCGCGATGCCCGTGAGGATGGCGAGTGCGACGATCACTGGGAACATGAGCGTGCCGGCGAGCACCCGCGGGACGACGAGGAAGCTCTGGGGATCGTAAGCGAGCGTCTCGAGGGCGTCGACTTGCTCGGTCACCTTCATGGTGCCCAGCTCCGCCGCCATGCTGGCCCCGACCCGGCCCGCGAGCGCGAGCCCCGCCAGCACGGGTCCGAGCTCGAGCATCATCGTCTTCCCGACGAGGGTGCCGACGAAGTAGAGCGGCACCGTACCCGTGAAGGTGTAGGAAGCCTGCAGGGCGAGAACCACGCCCGTGAACGCCGCGATGAAGAGCGCGACCGGCAGCGAGTCCACGCCCACGCGCCGCATCTGGACGACGGTCGGCCCCCCCCACGTGGCCACGTCCGGGAGGGCGCGGCCCATGTCGGACACGAAATGGCCGAAGCGGCCGACGGCCTTGACGGCGTCGACGGTCCTTCGGCCGAGGCGTTCGATCACGGGGCTAAACTAACGTTGCACGTCACGCGTTGCACGTCGCACGAGGGCGCCGGAAAACGAAGCGGCCGGCGCTGGGCCGGCCGTTGGTGGAGCTTGCGACGTGTGACGTGAGACGGGTCAGGCCGCGAAGCTCGCCAGCGCCTTCCCCACGTCTCCATCCCGCAGCCGCTTGAGCGCGCGATCCCGCAGCTGCCGCACCCGCTCGCGCGTGACTCCGAGCATGCCGCCGATCTCCTCGAGCGTATGCTCGCGACCGCCGTCCAGCCCGAAGTACAGCCGCAGCACCTTCGCGTCGCGCCGCTGCAACGTGTTGAGCGCGGACTCGATCTCGTCCGACAGGAAGCGATCCATTGCCTGGTCTTCCGTGTCGGGCAGGTCTTCGGCAATGAAGCGCTCGATCAGCGACCGATCGCCGTCGGGATCGAGCGGCGCGTCGAGCCGTACATCGCCGGTGTTGAGGGCGGCGAGGGACTGCACCACCTCGAGCGACAGCTTGGTGGCGTCGGCGATCTCCTCCGGCGTGGGCTCGCGGCGCAACGTCTGCCGCAGGTACTCCGCCGTGCGCACGATGCGCGACAGGTCCGCCGTGCGATTGAGCGGCACGCGCACGGTGCGGCCCTGGCGCGCCAGGGCCGCCAGAATCGCCTGCCGGATCCACCACACGGCGTAGGAGATGAACTTGACGCCCTGGTCGGGATCGAACTTGCGCGCGGCCGTGAGCAGCCCGACGTTCCCCTCCCCGATCAGATCGGTGAGGGGCAGGCCGCGGTTCTGATACTTCTTGGCGACCGAGATCACGAAGCGGAGGTTCCGCTTCACGAGCTCCTGCATCGACTCCTGGTCCCCGGCGCGGACCTTGCGGGCGAGCGCGATCTCCTCCTTCTGGGTGAGGAGGGGTGTCTTCGACACCTCGTGGAGGTATTGGTCGAGGATGTCGCGCTCATGCTCGTGGTGGCCGAGCCCGGCGAGCAGACCCCGGCGCCGCCCGCGCTTCTTGGCGGGCTTGGCCCGGGCCGCCGCGGCGACGACCGCCGTCGCGGCCGCCGCCGCAGGGCGGGGGGCCGCACGGGGCTTCGCCCGGGCGGGGGAGGTCGGCTTCTTCCGTCGAATGTGCTTGGCCATGTCAATGGTCTCGGATTTCACCCACTGATACCGACAGTGGGCGAAAAAGTTCACGCAAAAGCCTGAAAACGCTTGACATCCCTAGAACGCCCCGGTAAGATGCCGTGTTCCCGCCGGGCGGTTTCGGGGGG
>DASPXE010000282.1:0-6296 GCA_035637455.1 Gemmatimonadales bacterium | reverse complement strand
AACGCCCGGGCGCCGCGCGCGTCCTGGCCCGGCCAGCGCTTCTCGATGTACATGAGGAGCGGCGCGGCGATGTAGATCGAGGAGAAGGTCCCCGTGAAGATGGCGAACGTCATGACGAGCGCGAAGGGGCGCAGCACCTCACCCGCCAGCAACACCAGCGCGACGGTCGTGGCCATCGTCGTCCCGTGGGTGAGCACCGAGCGCGGCAGCGTCTCGTTGATCGAGAGGTTCAGGATCTCGTACAAGTTCTGGCGTCGAAACTTGCGCAGGTTCTCGCGCACCCGATCGAAAATGATGATCGTATCGTTCAGCGAGTAACCCACCATCGTCAGGACGGCGCCCACCACGATGAGGCTCACCTCCAGGTTCAAATAGCGGATGAACGCGATAGTCGTGAGGATGTCGTGGAACGTCGCGAGCACCGCCGCGAGGCCAAAGCGCCACTCGAACCGGATCGCGAGATAAATAAGGGTGACGATGAACGAGAAGAAAATGGCGAGGAACGCCTTCCCCTGCAGCTCGCGGCCCACCTTGGGGCCGACCGCCTCGAACCGGACGATCTTGTAGTGCTCGGGGGCGGCGCCGAGGGCGTGTGCCAGGGCCGAGTCAACCGCGGCCGCGGTCGCCTCGGTCGAGCCCGCTTCGACGGCGCCCCCCTGCCCGATCCGGGCGCGCACCACGTAGTCCAGGGGACCCCCGAACTCCTGGATCTCGGCGTCACGGATCCCCGCCGCGTCGAGCGCGTCGCGAATCGTGGCGGCGCCGACCGGCTGCGGCGTCTGCACCTGGATGAGCGTGCCGCCCGTGAACTCGATCGAGTAATTCAGGCCGTGCACCAGGAACAGTGCGAAGCCGGGAATGATGATGGCCGCCGTGAGCGCGTAGGCCCAGCGGCGCCAGCGGATGAAATCGTACTTGGCGTTGGCGAAGAGGCGGATCATCTCAGACGCTCAGGGTGGCCATGTCGGGCCGGCGCTGCAGCCAGATCATGTAGAAGGTTCGCACCACGAAGATCGCGGTGACCATCGAGGCGGCGATACCGATGATCAGGGTGATGGCGAAGCCCTGCACCGGGCCCGTCCCCACGAGATAGAGAATGAAGGCGGTGAGGGCCGTGCTGACGTTCGAGTCGATGATGGCGCTCATCGCGTGCTTGAACCCTTCGTCCACGGCGGTGCGCACCAGCTTGCCGTGCTGCAGCTCCTCGCGGATGCGCTCGAAGATGAGCACGTTCGCGTCCACCGCGATGCCCACCGACAGCACGAGGCCGGCGAGCCCCGGCAGGGTGAGCGTGAATCCAAAGCCCGCGAGCCACGCCAGCGTGAACAGCACGTACAGGGTGAGCGCCGCCACCGCCAGCACTCCCGACAGCCGGTAGTAGGTCACCATGATCAGCACGACCAGCACGACGCCGACGATCCCGGCGCGGATCCCGTCCTTGATCGAGTCCTGGCCGAGCGAGGGGCCGATCGTGCGTTCCTCGATGATGGCGAGCGGCGCGGGGAGGGCGCCGGCGCGCAACACCAGCGCCAGGTCCTGCGCCTCCTGCAGCGGCTTCGAGCCGAGCTCGATAATGCCGCGCTGCCCGATCTGGCTCTTGATGACCGGCGGCTGGCCTTGCGCGCGGTCGTCCAGGATGATGGCCATGTAGTGGCCTACGTGGCGGCCGGTCTCACGCTCGAACTTTCGTCCGCCGCTGCGCGACAGCACGAAGTCCACCACCGACTGGTTGGTCACCGGATCGCGGCGGGCCGTCGCCTTCTCGAGCTCCTCCCCCGTGATGATCGGCCGGTCCTCGACCGCGTACAGCGCGCGGTATGCCCGCGCGCCGCGCGACGCGACTTCGGTACCCCACTTAAGATTGATCCCTCGCGGAATGAGGCGCTGTACCTCGGGCCGGGCGAGCAGACTCTCCGCAGCCGGCACCTGCTCCTCGGGCACGAGGTACTCGCCCGGGAGCGCGCCCTGGAACAGCAGCGACGACAGCGGACCGGGCGCGTTCAGCTCGGTCGTGTCCTTCGCGGCCTTACCCTTGGCGGGCTTTGCCTTCTTGCCCTTGGTCGTGTCCGCGCCGAACAGTTGGGCGACGTTCGCCCCGGCCGCCTGCCCCGCCACCTGCACCCCCGCCTCACGCAAGGCGCGGTCGATCTCGGGGAGCGCGTCGCGGAACAGGTTATTCATGTCGGTGATACGAAACTCGAGGAACGCGGTGCGCTGGATGATGCTTTTGGCGCGCGCCGGGTCTTTCTCGCCCGCGAGCTCGACGATCAGGCGGCAGCGCCCCTGGATCTGCACTACGGGCTCCGTCGTGCCGAACTCGTCGATGCGGCTGCGCACGACCCGCTCCGCCCGCTGGATCGCATCGGCGCAATCGCGCACGGGCCCCTTACTCTGATCCACCTCGAGCGCGAGGTGGATTCCGCCCTGCAGGTCGAGCCCGAGGTTGATCGGGACGCGCCGCACGGTCGTGTCCTTCATGCGGCCGGTCGCGACGTCACGCACCCGCTGGGTGACGTCCTTGGGGAGCAGGAGCCAGCCGGAGAGGAGCGCCAGCCCCACAATGACGAGCACTCGATTGCGAATCGTGCGCATGCGCCTCCCTATTGCGTGAGGCCCTGGCGCGCTGCCACCGCATCGCGCCCGAGCTGCTCCACCAGCGCCTCGCGGGAGGGGAACGTCCGCACGTCCCGCAACCGGCGCACCCACTCCACGGTCACCGTTTCTCCGTACAGCTCACCCGCGAAATCGAACAGATGAACCTCGAGGGCGCGAGCCGTCACCCCGAAGGTGGGGCGCGGGCCCTGATTCATCATGCCGCCGTGCCGTCGTCCGCTTCCCCCTTCCCCTTTCCCCGGCAGCTCTACCCAGACTGCGTACACACCGTCCGGCGGCAACAGCTTCCGGGGATCGGGGGGTGCGAGGTTGATAGTCGGGATCCCGATCGTCCGGCCCCGCCCCGCCCCGCGCTCCACGACACCGGTCGCGCCGTAGCGCCGGCCGAGCCAGCGCTGCGCCGCCGCGAGATCGCCGTGGGCGACGGCGGTGCGGATCAGCGACGAGGAGATCGGTTGCCCGTCGTCCCGCACGGCGTCCACCACATCCACCGCGAACCCGTCTTCCCGCGCCAGCCGTTGCACCAGCTCCACGTCCCCCGTCCGCCCTCGTCCAAACCCGTGGTCATACCCCAGCACCAGCTCCCGCATCCCGTACTGCGCGCGCAGCACCTGCCGGACGAACTCCTCCGGCGCGAGGCGCGCCAGCTCAGCCGTGAACGGCAACAGCTCGATCCGGTCGAGCCCGAGCTGCGCGAGCAGCGCCCGCTTCTCGTCCGGGAGCGTGAGCAGCCGCGGCGCCGCCGGCGGGTTCACGATCTCGAGCGGGTGCCGGTCGAAGGTGACGATCAGGCTCGCCAGCCCTCGGGTGCGCGCCCGCTGCACGATCTCCGCGAGCACCCCCTGGTGCCCGCGGTGCACGCCGTCGAACGTGCCGACGGTCGCTACCGTGTCCATCATTCGTCCGCCACCACGACTCGCGGCTTCAGCAGCTCCCCCTCGCGTTCGGCCACCGCAACCAGATGGCCGTCCGCGAACAGCGCCACCCTTCCCCCTTCCCCCTTCCCCGCAGGCACCGGCCGCCCGTGCATCACGGCGACTCGCCCGGCTTCGTCCAGCTCCCGCCGCGGCAGCCCTGCCACCAGCGTCGCGGGATCTCGCAGGTCCCCGGCCGTCAGCGCCTCCGGCGCCACCGCAGCGTCGAGCCGAAACGGACCCACCTGGGTGCGCACGAGCTCCGCGAGGTGCGCGCCACACTGCAACTCCTCCCCCACGTCGCGCGCGAGGCTGCGGACGTAGGTGCCGCCGCTCACGGTGGCGCGGAACCGCACGTCCGGCAGCTCCAGGCCCACCAGCTCGAAGACCTCTACCTCCACCCGCCGGGGCGCCAGGGTCACCGCCTCACCGCGCCGGGCGCGCCGGTACGCCCGTTCACCGGCGACTTTCACCGCCGAGTAGGCGGGCGGCTGCTGCTGGTACGCGCCACGAAACCGCGCCAGCGCCGCCTCGACCCGCGTCTCGTCGAGCGACTGCCACGCGTCCGAGATCGCGGTCGTGTGGCCCGTGGCGTCGTCGGTCGACGTCGTGCGCCCCAGCCGGATGACGCCCTCATACGCCTTGCCCCAGCCGGCGGCGTACGGCGCCAAGCGGGTCGCGCGACCCACGACGATGACCAACAGCCCCGCCGCGAACGGGTCGAGCGTGCCGAGGTGTCCGACCCGCCGGGTGGCGAGCGCGCGGCGCACCCGATCGACCACGTCGTGAGACGTGGGTCCTGCGGGCTTCGCGACGAGCGCCACGCCGGCGATCAGCCCGCGCCCTCCTTGATCTGCTTGAGCACCGCGTCGATCCGCTGGGCGTGCTCGACGCCGCGATCGAGCTCGAAGCGCAGCTCGGGGCTGGTGCGCAGGCGCAGCTCGCGGGACAGCTGGGCGCGCAGGAACCGCGCGGCGCTGCCGAGGCCCTCGAGCGTCTTGGTCTTCTCCTCCTCGCTCCCCATGACGCTCACGCGGATGCGGGCGTGCGCCAGGTCGCCCGACACCTCGACGGCCGTGACCGTGACGAATCCGACGCGGGGGTCCCGCACGTTGCCCGTGAGGAACTCCGCCACTGTCTGGCGGATCAGCTCGGCCATTCGCTCGGGGCGGTGACTGGGTCGTCGCATCATTTCACAAGAAGCTCGTGCTCGTGTCCACGATGCGGGCGCCCGCCGCCCCGTCCACCAACCGGTCCGCCTCCCGGAGCACGTTTCCGGCGTGGCCCCGCTCGTTCGACACCACGCAGGCGGTGAGCTCGGCGCGCTGCCACAGGTCCTGGTGCGCCGTCTCGGCCGCCGAGACGTTGAACCGGTTGTGCAGCCGGTCCTTGAGGCTCTTGAGCACGTGGCGCTTGTCCTTGAGCGAGCGGCACCCCTCGAGGTGCAGCTCCCAGGTGATGAGCCCCACGACCACGGCTCACCCGCCTCGGGCCGCGCTTCCCACGTCCAGCGAGCGCGCGACTTCCTCGATCTTGTACGCCTCGATCAGGTCGCCGACCTTGACGTCGTTGAACCCCTCGATCCCGATGCCGCACTCGAAGCCCTCGCGAACCTCGCGCACATCGTCCTTGAAGCGTTTGAGGGAGGCGATGGTGCCCTCGTACACCTCCACGCCGTCGCGGATCACGCGCACCCGTGCGGTGCGGGGGATGACACCGGAGCGGACGAAGCACCCGGCGATCGTTCCCACCTTCGCGATCTTGAATGTCTGCCGCACCTCGGCCTCCCCCAGCACGACCTCCTTCTTCTCGGGGGTGAGCAGGCCTTCCATCGCGGCTTTCACCTCTTCCACCGCCTCGTAGATGATGCGGTAGGTGCGAATCTCCACACGCTCGCGCTCCGCCGAGGCGCGGGCGTTCGAGTCGGGCCGCACGTGGAAGCCGACGATGATGGCGCCCGAGGCTTTGGCGAGCAGGACGTCGGAGTCGGTGATGGCGCCGACGCCGCGGTGCACGACCTCCACCTTCACCTCCGGCGTGGAGAGCTGGGCGAGCGCGTCGGCGAGCGCTTCCGCCGGCCCACCCTCGTCGGCCTTGATGATGATGCGCAGCGCCGCGGCGCCGCCGGCCGCGCGCTCGGCCATGAAGTCCTCGAGCGTCTTCACGCGGCCGGTGCGGCGGTGCTGCGCCTCGCGCTCGAGGCGCTGGCGCTTCTGTGCGATCTCGCGCGCCGCCCCGGCGTCCGCCATCACGCTGAAGGTGTCGCCCGCTTCGGGCACGCCCTCGAAGCCCAGGATCTGGACCGGCGTCGAGGGACCGGCTTCGCTCACGGTCTCACCACGCTCGTTGTACATGGCGCGCACGCGGCCGGAGAACTGGCCGCAGATGAAGTCGTCCCCGACCCGGAGCGTGCCGTTTTGCACGAGGATGGTCGCCACCGGCCCCTTGCCGGGGTCGAGCGTCGCCTCGAGCACGGTGCCGTGAGCGCGGCGGTCCGGATTCGCCTTCAGGTCGAGCAGCTCGGCCTGGAGCAGGATCTGATCGAGCAGGGCGTCCACGTTCTGGCCCGTCTTCGCCGAGATCGGCGTGGCCAGCGTGGTACCACCGAACTCCTCGAGCACGACCGCATGCGACAGGAGGTCCTGCTTCACCTTCTGCACGTTGGCGGAGGGTAGGTCGATCTTGTTGATGGCGACCACGAGCGGCACGCCGGCGTTCTTGGCGTGGGAGATCGCTTCGATGGTTTGCGGCATGATCGCGTCGTCGGCG
>DASPXE010000281.1:0-9658 GCA_035637455.1 Gemmatimonadales bacterium | reverse complement strand
GCCCATGACCCGGGACGGCGACAAGCGCCGCGCACCGCCGCTCGACAACGACATTCTGACCATCGAAGAGGTCGCGGCGTACCTCCGGCTCACACCGCAGACCATCTACAAGTGGGCGCAGCAGAAGCGGATTCCGGCGGCCAAGCTGGGGAAGGAGTGGCGCTTTCGGAAGAGCATCGTCGATCGCTGGTTGGACGACCAGATGCTCGGCGCCGCATCGGGGTTCGAGCACCTGAAGGAGGAGACGGAGCGATAAGGCGAGCCTTGACGTATCGAAATTAGTTGATATATAGTGGAGGCATGCCCGTTGCAGCCCTGCCCGACACCGCCCGCACCAGACGCTGGTTCCATGCGCTCTCCGACGAGACGCGCCTCGAGGTCGTGCGCCTCCTCTCCCACGGAGAGCGGTGCGTGTGCGAATTGCAGAACGTACTCGACGCCGCGCAGTCGCGGCTGTCGTTCCATCTCCGAGTTCTCAAGGACGCCGGGCTGGTGACCGACCGCCGGGAAGGTCGTTGGGTCTACTATGCGCTCAACCGCGCTTCCCTGGACCAGATCACGGCCTTCGCGGCGGCGGTGCAGCCCGGCAAGCATGCCGGGAGCTGCCGGGCGGCGTGCTGCCGCTGACGGTCTTTTTTCTTGCCTCATACATCAAGATTGGTTGATAAGGAGATGAAATGATGAGCGACGCGCGCATCACGGATACGCTGAAGCAGAAGTACGGGCAGACGGCACTGCGCGTGCTGTCCGGTGAGCGGGGGAACTGCGGCTGCGACGCGGTGAGCTCGAACCTCTACGATCCGGCCGAGACGGCCGCGCTCCCTGAGGGGGCGGTCCTCGCGTCCCTTGGCTGTGGCAATCCCACTGCCTTGGCCGAGCTCCACGAAGGAGAGACGGTCCTCGACCTGGGGTCGGGTGGTGGAATCGACGTCCTCTTGTCCGCCAAGCGCGTGGGGCCGAGCGGGAAGGCCTACGGCCTTGACATGACCGACGAGATGCTCGCGCTGGCACGCGAGAACCAGCGCAAGGCCGGCGTGACGAACGTCGAGTTCTTGAAGGGAGAGATCGAGCACATCCCACTGCCTGACGCAGCGGTGGACGTGATCATCTCGAACTGCGTCATCAACCTCTCCGCCGACAAGCGTCGGGTGCTGCGCGAAGCCTTCCGCGTTCTCAGGCCGGGCGGCCGGTTCGCGGTGTCGGATGTCGTGGTCCGCGGCGAGATCCCCCCCGCCGTGCGGCAGAGCATGGAGCTATGGGTGGGGTGCGTGGCGGGTGCGCTGGAGGAGCAGGACTACAAAAGCCTCCTTATTGAGGCGGGATTCGTCGACGTCGCGGTCGAGCAGACGCGGGTCTACGAGTTCGGGCCTGCGCGGGCTGCGCTGGCGGGCGCTGGGCTCGATACCGAGGTCCTCGCACGGGAGGTCGGCGGCCGGATCATGGGGGCGTTTGTCCGCGCTCGCAGACCTGCCGGGGTTGCTCCTGTGTGGGCTGGTTGAGTTCTGCCGGCCCGTAGCTCGCTGTCGCACGCACGCCACACGCCATAGCGTCTCGAGTGTAGTGACGCCGCGCTCGGTTCTGGAGGTATCCCGTATGTAGGGATCCCTTCCGAGCGAGGTGTCTATGACCAAGCGCGCCGTCCGCCTCTCGATTCAGCTCATGGCCCTGGCCGGGCCAGCTGCCGCGCAGCTCATCTCGATCAAGACCGTCCCGATCGCGCAGGGTGACCAGTTCGACATTTTCCCGTCCAACAATTTCGGGATGGGCGGGGTGTCGATTGCGCTGGCGGACACGCTGCTGGACCCCTTCATCAATCCGGCGAAGGGGGGGCGGCTCGGCGCGGCGCGGTTCTTCAGCGCTCCCACCGTCTACGGCATTTCGCAGAATGCGGGCGGAGGCCGGACGTTGCCGCTGGCCGCCATCGCGGGCTCGGGCGCGTGGTTCGGCGGGCTGTCGCTCGCACTGCAGGAGGTCGACGCCAGCCGGCCACCGACTAATGGAGACGTCGTGTTCAATGCCCCGACGCAGGGGCTCGCTGCGTTCGACACCGCTGCGGTGCCGCCGCCGCTGCCGACCATACCGCCAAGGAAGGACGCGTACGGCAACCAGTACGCCTTTGGGATGGTCGGCAAGAGACTGCCCGGGGCCCGCGTCTCGCTCGGGGCCAGCCTCATGTGGGCCCGGCTTACCGGGGTGGACGGCGTCGATCTGCTCTATGCCGGCAGCGCCGGGCTCAAGCAGTTCGGGCACACGCTCGACGTCCGGCTCGGGCTCCTCAAGGAATGGACTGGCGACCGGTCGCTGGAGGCGCTGGTGCTGCTCGACCGGTTCGGGATGAGGCACGACGTGGGCTACCTCGATCCGGTGTGGGATCCGGGCACGCAGCGGCAGATCCTGCGCACCCGCTTGGAGCACAACTTCGATCGCACCAATACCTGGGGCGTGCACCTTCAATACCAGCGTCCCCTCGCAGCGTCGGGCTGGCGCATCGGATGGCTCGCAACCGCCAATCGGATGTCCCACCCCAAGCTCCCGGAGTACGAGCTCGCGAACGTCCCGGTGATCCCGCGCGATCCGGGGCACTCCGCTGCGTATAACGTTGGCCTCGGTCTCTCGAAAACGAGCGGTCCGGCGACGTTCGCCATCGACGCGATCTTTGAGCCGATCTGGAGCTACACCTGGGCCGACGCGGCCTCGCCGGTCGTCACGACCATGGGCGACACGATCCCGGCGGGCGGCAAGACCGTCGAGAACCGCTTCCGCTTCTCGAACGGCCTGTTCCGGATGGGGGTGAGTCGCGACGTGGCACTTCCCAGTCTGGGAAAGGCGCTGGGCTTGCAGCTCGGCCTTGTGGTCCAGTCTGTCCACTACCGGCTGGCGCAGTACGACAACGTCCAGGCCGCCGCCCGGAGTCTGGAAGAGGGGTGGCGCGAGTGGTCGCCCACCTGGGGTCTGAGTTTGCGCTTCCCGGACCTGGAGATTCGCTACCGCGGGCGGGCCACCCACGGGACCGGCCGGCCGGGCGTGCAACCGTCCGGCGTGTTCTTCGCCGCCCGTGACCTCGCCGTTGCGGGCAGCAGCATCCTCGTGGCGCCGAGCGGCCCGCTGAGCCTCACCGAGGTGCGCACGACCACGCATCAGATCTCCGTGTCGCTCCCGCTGCGCTGAGGAGGCGCCCCATGACTCGCATCGTCAGAGCCATCTGCCTCGGCCTCGTCACCGTCGTCGCCGGCTGCGATGGGCTGGCGCCGCCGGAGGCGCTGCCACCGCCGCTCGACACCGAATTGAGGCAGACCCTGTCGCGCTGGGGCGCGATCCCGATCGGGTCGATGCCGGCGCAGGACCCCGCACTCGTGGATCTCGGCCGGGCGCTCATGTTCGACAAGATCCTGAGCGGCAACCGTGACGTCGCCTGCGCCACTTGCCATCTCCCGGCGCAGCACGCGGCCGACGGCCTGTCCCTCGCCATCGGCACCGGCGGCACGGGAGGGGGTCCTGCACGCACGCTTGGCCCAGGGCGACAATTCGTCCCACGGAGCGCGCCCTCGCTGCTCAATGCGGGGCTCGGCCTGAACTATCTGTTCTGGGACGGGCAGATCGCCCGCTCCGGCTTCGGCCCCCCGCCTCCCGGTCCCGCCCCCGGTGGGTTCGTGACGCCGGCCGGCGGTCTGCTGCCGGCCGTGCCCAACATTCTCGCCGCGCAGGCGATGTTCCCCGTCGTGAACCGCCGCGAGATGCGCGGCGAGCGCGGCGACCTCGACGTGTTCGGGAATCCGAACGAGCTGGCGCAGTACGGCGACAGCCAGTTCGTCGAGATCTGGCAAGCTGTCATGCAGCGACTGCTGGCGATCGACGCCTACAAGGCAAAGTTCACCGCCGCTTTTCCGGGTGTGCCGCCCGGTGGGCTCGGCTTCCAGCACGCTGCGACCGCGATCGCCGCCTTCGAAATGCAGGCGTTCACCAGGACCGACTCGCCGTTCGACCGCTACCTGAACCGGGACGACGCGGCGTTGCCAGTGGAGGCAAAACGCGGGGCGCTGCTCTTTTTCGGCAAGGCCCGGTGCTCGCAGTGCCACAGCGGCCCGTTCCTCGGCGCGAGCAGCTTCGCGAACGCCGGTGTGCCGCAGCTCGGACCGGGCACGGGCGCTGCGGCGCCGCTGGACCTGGGACGCGGCGGTCTCAAGGATCAGACGTTCTACCGCTTCGCCTTCCGCGTGACGCCGCTGCGTAACGTCGAGCTGACGGCGCCGTACATGCATAACGGGGCGTTTCCCACACTCGAGGCGGTGGTGCGTCATTACAACGATGTGACCCGAGAGCTGCAGACCTACGACGTGTCGCAACTCGCCCCGGCGCTGCGCGACACGTACCACGGTGACGACGCCACGATCAACGCCGTCCTCGAGACGCTGGACTTCCGGCTGCGGGCGCCGCTCGGCCTCACCGATGCCGAGCGGCGCGACCTGGTGGCGTTACTCGAGGCCTTGACGGATCCCTCGGCGCGCGACTTGACGTCGCTCATCCCCGCAACGGTGCCGAGCGGGCTGCCGGTCGAGCCGTGAAGCCCGGCGCGCCTTACTGAAGCGCCTGGCGCTCCGCGCTCAGGAATGCCGCGAGCGCCGCGATCTCCTGGGACTTGAGACCGAGGTCGGGCATCCGGAACGTGCCGCTCTGCGGAGCGATCGCCGGATTGGCGAGGAACAGTCTCAGGTAGTCGGCTGGCCGGCGCCGTTCGGTCAGGTTCGGCCCGACCGCGACGGTGCCGCTTCCCTGGATGTCCCCATGGACGTGACAGGTGACACACCCCTTCGCCACGAAGAGTCGCCGTCCGCGCTCGCTGTCGGGCGGCGAGGACGGCGCCTGCGCCCCGGGGGCGATCGCCTGTAAGGGGAGGAGTGTGACCTGGCTGTTCCCGAACCCGCTGTAGATGGTGATCGTCCACTCGCCGGGGCGGGGAAGGGTCAGCGAGGCGACGTACTGCCCGGCCTCCCTGCCCGGAGTGGCCATGGCTTGGGCGGTGACGCCGCCCGCCCGGGCCTCGACTCTGGGCCGGAGACCGCTGAGCCGAGTGACGCCGTGTTGCCGCACGGTGAATGTCAGAGTGACGGGCCGATCCGCCACGACGTAGTCGGGCAGCTCCTCGACGGTGATCGCCGCCCACCCGCCGGGGTAGGCGCTGATCAGCGACACCAGCAACAGGACTCGCAACATGGCGCCCCCTTCGTGGTTTCGTTCCGCTTCGATGCCGCGAGCCCGCCGGAGGTTTAAGGCTTCACCCCGTTTGCCTGGGCTCTCGGGCCCGCTTCGCCAGCCCTATATTCTGGCTGCGTGCCCCCGGATATCCCCGCCGACCTCGAGGCGGCGCTCGCCGAGCGCTACGAGCTCCGTCAGGTGCTCGGTCGCGGTGGTATGGCGACCGTGTACCTCGCGTACGACCGCAAGCATCGGCGCGGCGTGGCGCTCAAAGTTCTGCTGCCCGGTCTCGCCGCCTTTCTCGGCGTCGAGCGGTTCCTGAAAGAGATCCAGGTTGCCGCCCGCCTCACCCATCCGCACATCCTCGCCTTACACGATTCGGGCGAAGCGGGTGGGTTCCTCTATTACGTCATGCCGTACATCGACGGCGGGTCGCTGCGCCAGCAGCTCGCAGGCGGAGCGGGTCTGCACGCCGAGCGCGCGCTGGCGATCGCGGCGCCGGTGGCCGATGCCCTCTCCTACGCGCACCGCATGGGCGTCCTGCACCGGGACATCAAGCCGGAGAACATCCTGTTCTCGCAGGGTCATCCGATCGTGGCGGACTTCGGGATCGCCAAGGCGATCAGTACGGCGGGCGGCGCGAACCTGACCCGCACGGGCTTCCCGGTCGGGACGCCCGGGTACATGAGCCCGGAGCAGGCCGCCGGGCTGACCGATCTCGACGAGCGGACCGACGTCTACAGCCTGACGGTGGTGATCTACGAGATGCTGGTGGGCGAGGTCCCCGGTCGCTGGCCGACGGAGGATGCGGTGCGGACGGGGCGGTTCCTCGAAGCGGCCGCGACGCACCGCACCCGGCTGACGGAGGCGGGCAGCCGGATCGAGGGGGCGTTGGTACGCGGCCTGGCGATCCGGCACGACCAGCGCACGGCGACGCCCGGGGCGCTCATGGACGACCTCGCGGGCAGAGCGACGGAGGGAGCAGCGCGACGCCGATTCAGCGGGGACGAAGTGCAGCAGATCGTCAAGCGCGCGACCGAGCTCGAGGCGACCACCCCGACGGCGAGCGGGGCGATGACGATCGGCGGCGTCGAGGCATTGGCGGCGGAGGTGGGGATCGCGCCGAGCGTGGTGCGCGCGGCGGCGGACTCCTTAGGCCCGTCGCTCGGTGCGCCGATCTCCGCCCCCGAGTCGATCCAATCGAATCCTTGGGTCGGGGGCCCGACCACGATCGTGATCGAGCGTGTGCTCGACGGTGAGTTGCCCGATACCGAGTATTCCGTGCTCGTAGACGAGACCCGGCGCCTGCTGAAGAACGTCGGGCAGGTGAGCCAGCTCGGCCGCTCCTTCTCGTGGGTCGCGTCACCCGGCGCGACGCGTCGCAGCCTCGAGCTCGTGGTGTCGGTGCGCGGCGGCCGGACGCGCATCACCGTGCAGGAGAATCTCGCCCCCCTGATCGGAGCGATGTTCGGCGGCATCGGCGGTGGCATGGGCGGGGGCGGCATGGGGCCGATCATCGGCATCCTCGTCGGCGCACTGCATTTCCCCGGAGCCGCGATGGCGGCGATCATCCCGCTGTGGCTCGGCACGACCTATGTGACAGCCCGGACGGCCTACCATTTCAGCGCAAAGCGCCGCGCCCAGCAGATGGAGCGGCTGGCGGACCGCCTGGCTGCGCTGGCCCGTGAGTTGATTCCGGAGCGGCAGGCGCTCCCGAATCCCGGGCGATAGCTGTCGTGGCGAAGCGGCGGAACTGCGGCGAGCCCAGCCTTCAGGATCGAAGAGTGGCTACTGCTGGCGCGTGAACACTGCGCGCCACCCCCGGTCCAACGCCACCCACGTGAAATGGTTCTGATCGAGCACGCTCAGGACAGAGGACTGGACGAGCTTCTGGCCGGGGCTCGTGCCCGCCGTGGTCGCGACGGGACTGAAGGTGACGAGCGGTTCGCCCGCGTCCAGGGTCCCGGTCATGAATTCCGGTGCAGAGCCGCCATTGTACACCGCGCTGCTGAAGAACCGGTCATTTCCCGGGTCGAACCCGAGGACCCCTTGGCCCTGAATCGTGGAGTGATCGAGCTGCTCGGTCCACTGCAGCCGCAGGTCATCGAACAGCGTCTTTACCACCCGGGTTCCCGACGCGTCGGGCGCACCGTCGAAATTCCCGGCGAACCACATCTCGAACCGCCAGGTTCCGACCAGGCTGCGGAGCATGCCGCGGGCCGGGTCCAGGTGAGCCGGCTCGAGCGATACCGCCGCTGCCGGGTCGGTCGCCCGATTGAGGCGCTCGCCACCCTGTGCGACGAGGCGCCGCGGAGTGGCCGCCGCAACGGCGAGAACGCCTATCGCGGCCGCGACATATCCCCGGCGGTACAGCGCGTCGATGCTCATGGCTGGGGAGTTTTGCACGGGCTGTGCCACGGCGATCATGCCTGATATCGTGCATCCGCTTGCAGCGGCAGCCGAGGGTTGACGGGCGTCTCGCCTGCACTCTTGCAAGCTGCACGCGCTCAAGACGCGAGGATCTTCCCGAGGTTTTCGAGTATCGCCTTGAGCTGACTCTGCACTCTGCGCTTCTCCAAGAAGCGACCGCGCAGCCATCCCGCGAGGGACCGCGGGGTCCACACGTCCCGAATCGTAATGGCTGTCGCCCCCGCCCCGGCGTCGAGACGAAAGAATGTTTTCCAACCCTTGCGCTGGCCTCGCTCCACCCAGCCGAACGTGGTCGGCGGAGTGAAATCGACTATCTCGAATTCAGTCTGACGCGCGCCGAAGCGTGCCGTGAACCGGGCTCCCTTCTTGAGTGGCCCCTGGCTTTGGACGCCGTCGCATCCGGGTAGCCATTGGGCGATGCGCTGTGGGTCGGTGAGCAGCGCGAAGACCCGATCGACCGGAGCGCGGACGGAATTGATGAGCGTATGGCTGACGGGCTGCATCGCCCCTCATCATGCAGGAGCGGACCGGCCTGCACAAGGCGCGCGACGGCCACGGCGGTGACGGCGCCCTCGTTCCAAAAGGCCGCGGGCCGCGAAACGGTGCACGCCGCGACCAACCCGCTCGCGACATTCGACCCGCACGCGGGTGGCAGCGGTCACGGCCGCGGGCGTTGCCCCGTCGTAGGTAGTCAGCTATGGAGCCACCCCTCCAAGAACAGCCCGTCGCATGGGCCCGGCTACGCGTGAACGTCAACTGTGGGCTACGCCGCGGCGCGTGGTACCGAGTCGTCGAGGTCGCCGGCAACGATGCCATGCTCGAGCTGACTCCCGAGCCCGTGCCAGTGCCTCGCCGCTGGCTCGAAACGGTGTTCCACCGGCCGTTTCGCTGGTCCGTTGTGCCGCGTCCCCGCGACGTCCACAGTGTGCCGAGCGCCTGGGGCTCCAGATACGCGGTGTGCCCGGTGTGTCGCACCCGCGCGCCCTTCGCAGGTCACCCAGTCGACCTGCGTTGCCCGCGCTGCCACGGCGAGTTTGCCGTCGCGTGGGACGAGCGGTACCTGGCGCCCGGTCGCGACACCTGACGGCCACCCTTCGTCCAACCCTCCCCCGACTCAGCCACGCAGCCGGTTCGCGCGTAGTCTCCTAGCTGGGCGCTGAAGAGAGGTGGCAGCCCATGGCTCCTCCGCTTCAGCGGAAGGGCCGAGTCGCGGCTTCAGCCGCGCATCGCGAGCCGAAACCTTCCCTGTGTGAGGAGGCTGCCAGTGGACAAGACAAGGCTGCTCGCGGTCGCCAGCGGGCTACTGCTCGGCGGCGCGAGCTGGATGCGCGCGGCCGCCCAGCGACCGGATCTCTCCGGTCGTTGGACCTACAGCGCACTTGAGAGCGACAACCCTCGCAACATGATGCAGCGACGCGACAGCGCGGGCGGCGATCGACCCGGCGGCTATCCCGGCATGGGTGGCGGCCGCGGTGGCTTCGGTGGCGGGCAAGGTGGCTTTGGAGGACGACGGGGGTTTCGGGGCGGACGGGGGGGCGGGGGCGGGGGCGGGGGCGGCATGAGCGATGAGCAGCGCGCACGGATGCGCCAGACGATGGAGCTCGCGTTCCAGCCGCCTGCAGCCCTCACGATCGCGAGCACCGACTCGACCGTTACGCTCACCGCCGACAGCGGTGCGGCGCTCCCTCCGCTCTCAGGATGGCAAGCAGCTGTGCGTGATCGTCAGCTTCGACGGGGGCCGCGGTCGCTCGATCGAGTTCCGGCGTGTGTACGACCGAGCGGCGAGCGGAGCGCAGGCGCCTTAGCCCAACGGGTCGAAAGCTCCGCCCGTATATCCCCGTGGACTCTTTCCGAGCCTACGCAGTGATCCCACGGCGGTCCCTAGTGTTGTTCGTCACGCTTGGCGTGCTCGGCGCGGTCCGCGGCGCGGCGCAGGTCGGTACGACCACCGACATCATCACCGGGACAGTGACGGGACCGGACAGCCAGCCCCTCCCAGGTGCGGTCGTCCAGGCGACTTCGCTCGAGACCCAGG
>DASPXE010000280.1:0-1597 GCA_035637455.1 Gemmatimonadales bacterium | reverse complement strand
TACGTCAGGCCGTCCTCGCGCACCGCGACGCCGAAGGCCGGCGGGGTCGTGACGTTGTCGATCAACAGCCCGCTGGGGTGCGTGGGCGGCTGGCAGCTGGGCGCCGCCGTGGCCATCGACACCCCGGGCGTAGCCGGAGGGAACGCAGACTGGGCCGTGGGGGGCGACTTATCGGACGCGCAAGCGGAGAGTGAAGCGGCGGCGCAGCAAAGGAACAGACCTGCGAGTGTAGTGCGATGCATGGTGGGCCTCGCTGGAGGTTGAGGGAGGACGACCGGCCTACTGACCCAGCGTGTGTTGAAGCGCCTCGACGCCTCAGCCTGCAACCCTCATTCCTCCCGGTCAGTGTGCTGAGGCGTTCTGCTGTGTTGCAATAGCGAGCGACTCGGTCGACGCGCCTGCGGCACCGGCGCAGCGCGTGTAGCGGGCAGGCGCCGAACGTTCACAAATGAAAAGGTCCACCACCTGTCGCGCGCGGGAACCTATTCGGGCATCTAGTTCATTCATGAACTGTATAGCGATGATCGATAACCACCCTTTCCTGTTTGGAGGATGTTATGCTGAAGCGCTCTCTCTCCCTCGCCACAGCGGCGCTGTTGGCGGCGCTCGTGCCGGCGGCGCTGCGCGCGCAAACCGCCGCCCGTCCCGTCTTCGACCAGGTGACCGTGGGCGGCGGGTTCGGCGGCATGTCGGGCGCGGCCGATGCCGATGAGGCCGGCGCGAACAGCTGGCGGCTGGGCTGGGCTGCCTCGCTCGATGCCACGGGCTGGATCACCGACTACGTCGGCATCCGCGCCACCGGCGGCTGGGCCCAGGACAGCCTCGACGGCACCGCCGCGGGGCTCGTGGGCCGCGGCAAGTTCAACAAGTTCACCTACGACGCCGACCTGGTGCTGCGCTATCCCATCAAGAGCGGCTCGGGTTGGATCCTGCCCTACGTGCTCGGTGGCGCCGGCGCCATCAGCATCCATCAGCTCGAGGCCGCGGACACCTGGACCAAGTTCGCCGGCAATTTCGGCGCCGGGCTCGAGTACCGGTTCGGCCGGGCGGGCGTCCGCGCGGAAGCGCGCGACAACGTCTACAAGCTCGACCGCTACGGCTTCGACAAGACGCAGCACGACATCGCCTGGCAGGGCGGCGTCACGCTGTCCTTCTGACGAGGCGCGCCAGTTGGCCGGCGCGCAGCTCGGGCGCCGGCCAAGCGGTGCAGCCACACCACCAAGGTGACTCTATGCGTTACATCGTACTGGCCGGACGCGTGCTCTACAGCGCGATCTTCCTCACGACCTTCACTCACTTCTCGCCCCAGGCGATCGGCTTCGCCGCGCAGCAAGGCGTGCCAGCGGCGGGACTGCTGGTGCCACTCTCGGGCGTGATTGCGCTGGCGGGTGCCCTGAGTGTGCTGCTCGGCTACCGGGCCAGAGTCGGCGCCTGGCTCATCGTGCTGTTCCTCGTTCCGGTCACGCTCATGCTCCACAACTTCTGGGCCGTTGCGGACCCGATGATGCACCAGATGCAGCAGGCGATGTTCCTGAAGAACCTCTCCATGCTGGGCGCGGCGCTGCTCATCTCCCAGCTGGGCGCGGGCCCGCTGAGC
>DASPXE010000279.1:0-3623 GCA_035637455.1 Gemmatimonadales bacterium | reverse complement strand
GCTTGGCCATGTCAATGGTCTCGGATTTCACCCACTGATACCGACAGTGGGCGAAAAAGTTCACGCAAAAGCCTGAAAACGCTTGACATCCCTAGAACGCCCCGGTAAGATGCCGTGTTCCCGCCGGGCGGTTTCGGGGGGCCCAATATAACGGGGGCGTAGCTCAGTTGGGAGAGCGCGTGAATGGCATTCACGAGGTCAGGGGTTCGATCCCCCTCGCCTCCACTGCAGGGCAGTGACGGGCGGTCGGGGGCGGTACAAAGAACCCCACTGAGCGGTTAGATTGGCGACGCACGCGGGAATAGCTCAGTTGGTAGAGCACAACCTTGCCAAGGTTGGGGTCGCGGGTTCGAGTCCCGTTTCCCGCTCTCGCCTGACGGCCGGGGCTTTGGCGGACGAAACAACGACGCGGGGTGGAGCAGTCTGGTAGCTCGCCGGGCTCATAACCCGGAGGTCGTGGGTTCAAATCCCACCCCCGCTACTGCCATTGCGGATTGTGGATTGCGGATTGCGGATTGAGGCTCGCATGACACCTTCAATCCGCAATCGCCAATCCGCAATCCGCAATTGTTTCGGGCGGTTAGCTCAGTTGGTTAGAGCGCCACGTTGACATCGTGGAGGTCACTAGTTCGAGTCTAGTACCGCCCACTCGCGCCCATAGCTCAACTGGATAGAGCGCTTGGCTACGGACCAAGAGGCTGGGGGTTCGAGTCCTCCTGGGCGCATTGCATTCGCGCGATCGGGGTCATGGTCCCGGTCCCACGCCTGCGCGCGCGGCACGCTAGAAGTGATCCTCTGCCGCGCGTGAGCCACCGAGCCGCGGGAGCACCTTCGGTCGTTCCCACGCGCTCGTTTGCCAGTTGTCCGGACGCTCCCCCTGCCGCACCCAGGTCGGCAGCGTCACCGCGAGGTGCCGCGCCAGCGCCGCGACGTACGGCTCGTACATGCGTCGCAGCTCTGCCAGCTGCTGCGCCGCATCCGTCGCGCCGCCATCGTCGTGCCACGTGTGCCCCGCCTCAGCGAGACGGGCCTCGAGCCGGGAGAACTCGGCGTCCGACAGCCGCTGCGCGGGCTCGCGCGGCGGCGTGTTGAAGACCTGCGCGAGATCCACCACAGCGTGGCGCGCCATGGCGAACGTCAGCCTTGCCTGCTCCACGCACGACCCTTCTAGCCCAACCATCACGAGGGCGCTGGCGTCGAGAATCGTCGTCAGCGCGCCGAGCCACGATTGGTTGTAATGCTGCGAGCGGAAGTAAGCGAGCGCCGGATAGGACAGATGGCTTTCGAGCACATCGGCGGCCCAGCGCTCCCACTCCCGTAACAACTCGCTGAGCGCGTGGCCGTCCTTGTCCCAGCGGTACCGCCACAGCAGCTCCCCCGCCGTGGGCGGCGATCCGGCGCGCGCGTCGAGCAGCGAGATCGCCATCTCGCGGCGCGAGAACGCCTGATAGATCACGGGGAAGTAACCGATCACGAGCGCCAAGAACGCGAAGCCGGTCCCGGATTCGATGACGGTGACGGTCTTCGCGATCGGCGTTCGGGGCACGACGTCGCCCAGGCCAAGCGTGAAGAACGTCGTCCCGCTCATGTATATGTCGGCGCCGAATCCGGGACCGGCGCCTGCCATGCTGAGCGCCGAGCCGGCGGCCCATTGCAGCATCCCGAACGCCAATACGATCCCGGCCGCCCACAGCGCCAGCAGCAGGAGGAGCGAGAGGGGGCCGTAGAAGCTCAAGAACGCATCAGCCGGCCGGCGCGGCAGCAGCGGGGCAACCGCCCGCCAAGGACGCCAGGTGGCGCGGTAGAAGAACTTGGTAAGTCGGAAGCGGCCGCTGACGCGCCGCGGCAGGATGATGGTCTCGAAGGCGTCCCACAGCACGATCGCCAGTAGGGCGATCCCCACGACGCCAACGACCCCTCGCATGAGAGGGAAGTTAGCGGAACTCGGGCAACTCGGCGGCGTCCCGCGCGGCTTCCCTTCGGTTTCGTCGGCCTCTAGCTTTCGAGTCCCGCTAGGCGTCTCCGCGTCGGGCCGTTTAGCGTCTCGGGGCGTAGCGCAGCCCGGTTAGCGCGCCTGGTTCGGGACCAGGAGGTCGGTGGTTCAAATCCACTCGCCCCGACTCATCGCAGACCAAGCCTCGCAATGGATTCCGTTGCGGGGCTTTTTCTCCGCGAGCTCATGTTTCAATACCGAGGGCTCGGCCCCTCTGACTCTGTCCCGGAGGCGTGCTATGCGCTCGCCGAGCGCTTGGACCTTCCTGTGGGTGTCCACGTCGGGCTTGGCCCACCTGGCGCGGCCTACCTGGCCACACCACGCTACCGAGCGTCGCTCAGCAACCCGCTGTTGCTAGAAGAGACGCTGATCCGGCACCCGAAGCTGCGGCTCTATGTGATGCATGCGGGATGGGCAATGCTCGACGAGATGCTCGCGCTTCTCTACGGCCACCCGCAGGTGTATGTGGATCTTGGCGTCATCAGCTGGATCCTGCCGCGGAAGGAGTTCCACAGGTATCTGCGACGGCTTGTGGAGGCGGGTTTCGGCCAGCGGGTGATGTTTGGATCTGATCAGATGCTATGGCCCCAGGGCCTTCGAATCGCCATTCAAGCCGTCGAGACGGCCGATTTTCTAACGCCGGCGCAGAAGCGAGACATCTTCTACGACAACGCCGCCCGGTTCCTGCGAATCCCGCGGCACACCAATCCGTGAGCGTTCACCTGGCTCCTCCGTCAGCGGCCTAACCCGCGCATGCAGCCGACAGGCCGCAGGGGGCGCGGAATTCCGCTCGGGCGGCACCCTCCCAGCCCGCGCTGTGGAACGTAGGTTTGTGCGGGCACGAGCTTGAGGGCCTGCAGCTGATGCGCCAGTCGTTAGCCGGACGGCGAATTCCGACGCCGCGCTTTACCTGAGGTGGTGATGGTGTCGGTCGAAGGAGTCTTCAATGCCAGAACTGAAAACCCTGATGACCGGTATCTCGTTTGGCGAGCAGCCACGCTGGCACGAGGGTCGTCTGTGGTTCTCCGACTGGGGCGCGCGCGAGGTTATTGCTGTCGATCTCGAAGGCAACAGCGAAGTCATCCTGCGGGCGCCCTCCTTTCCGTGCTGTGTCGACTGGCTACCAGATGGGCGTCTACTTCTCGTCTCGGCGCGGGACGGCCTTCTACTCCGCAGGGAGCCGGACGGCACGCTGGTGACCTATGGCGATCTGCGCAGGATCTCTAAGCCCCCCGCAGGAAACGAGCTGGTCGTGGACGGTCGGGGCAACGCCTACGTCAACGGCGGCGGCTTCGACCTGATGGCCAGCGACCCCTTCGCCCCGGGAATCGTCGCTCTGGTCACCACCGACGGCTCGGCTCGCCAGGTGGCGGACGGTCTCGCATTCCCTAACGGCATGCTCGTGACGTCCGACAACGCGACGCTGATCGTCGCCGAGTCCTACGCGAAACGCCTCTCTGCCTTCCACATCGCCGCCGACGGCAGTTTGTCCGGGCGGCGGGTATGGGCCGATCTTGGCGACGGCGTCCCCGACGGTATCTGCCTCGACGCCGAGGGTGCCGTCTGGTACGCGGACGTCCCCAACAAACGTTGCGTGCGCGTTCGCGAAGGTGGTGAGGTGCTACAGAGG
>DASPXE010000278.1:0-9756 GCA_035637455.1 Gemmatimonadales bacterium | reverse complement strand
GCGATCGTCTTCGCTTCCCGGAGGAGGGCGCCCAGCGCCTCCGGGGTCATGCGTCCGGCCGATGGATGTGCGGGGTTCCGCTCACCGCCCGCCCGACCAGCACCATGCCGGAGCGCTGCGCAATGGTGAGCGCCAGGGTCGACGGCACGCTCGGCGTCGCGACATAGGCCAGCCCGGCGCGCGCCGCCTTGTACGCGAGCTCGGCTGAGATCCGACCCGTCACCAGCAGCCCCCGGCCAGCGAGCGGCTGTCGTGCGATGACCGCGGCACCGATCACCTTGTCCACCGCGTTGTGCCGCCCGATGTCTTCGGCGTGGAACTCGAGTGTCGCGTTGTCGGTGAGCGCGGCCGCGTGGATGCCGCCGGTCTCGTTGTAGCGCGCGCCGCGGGCGAACAGCTCCTTGAAGAGCGCCCGCAGTGTCTCGGGCGGTGGGGGCTCACCCCGGGCGGCCGCGTGCCGTAGGGACGGGGGATCGGCGAGGAACGTGGACACCGCACCGCAGCCCGAGGCGAGCACGCGACGGCGGTCGTCGCCCTGCACCAGCGCCACGCGCTCCGGTTTCACTTCCGCCCAGAAACCGAGGTCCGTCGCGCAGGGACGAAGCTTGACGAGGTCGTCGAGGGTCTCGATGTACCCTTCGCCGTGCAGCCACCCCGTCGCCAGCTCTTCCAGCTGGTCGGGCGTACACATCCACGTCACCGCCGGCTCGCCGTTCACTTCGAGCCACACGGGCCACTCCTCGACCACGGCCGAGTCGGCGAGCATCCGGCCCCGACGGGAGCCGGGGGTGCGGGGCGTCGCTGACGGCGAGTCCTCACCCCCTGGCCCCCTTTCCGTTCCGGAGAGGGGGGACGTCTTGAGTTCCCCCTCTCCCGAAGGGAGAGGGGGAGAGGGGGTGAGGCCCGGGAGCGGCGACCCCGGGGTCGGCGGCTCACGCTTCACCGAAGTACTCCGAATAGATGTGCGGCCCTTCCTGCACCCGCACCGCGTGCAATGTCACGCCCTGCGGCAACCGTGGAGCGAGCCGTTCCCAGACGTACACGGCGAGCGCTTCGCCGGTCGCGAGACGGCGACCGTCCGCGAACTCGGGGAGCGCATCGTTGATACTGCGCCCGGCGAGGCGTCCGGTCACTTCCTCGGCGAGGAGGGCGTCGAGCGCCGGCAGGCTCATCACCCCGCCCGCCTCCGGCACCAGCTGCCCGTGCACGGTGACGCGGCACTGATAGCGGTGGCTGTGATCGACGGCCGCCTTGCCGAACTCGGCCGTGTTCCGCTCGGCCGTCCAGTCCGCGCGCCGGATGCGGTGCGCCGCGGTAAACTCAACGATACGCGTAAGATAGCTGATCGGCATCGCTAGAACACCCGCACCGCGCTGGCCTTGAAGGCAAACACCACCGGACCTCCTGGGGCGAGCTGGAGGTCCCGGGCCGCTTCTTCGGTCACGACGGCGATGAGCTCCACGCCCACGTCGGCCGTGACGTGCACAGCTCCCGGGCGCTGGCGGGCGAGCCGCGTCACCCGCCCAGCGAACACGTTCCGCGCCGAGGAGGTCAGAGGCGCTCGGCTCACAAAGATGTCGCTGGGAGCGACGGCGAGGATCGCCGGCCCGGCCCGGTCGGTCATCGCGGCGATCTCGATCGTTCCGACGCGGATGTGCTTCAAGTCACCCGCGCCGGTGTTCGGGAGGTCGACGCGGAACAGATTCTCGGGCGTGACGGGCGAGAGCTTCCCTTCCGCGAGCGCGCGCACGTCGTCCGCCCAGCGGTAGGCGTCCTCGAGCTGGTGCGACGCGAGGCAGATCGCGAGCGGGCGCCGGCGGCGCTCTTGCGCGAGCGCACCGTACAACGTCTGCGCTGCCGCGCGGTCGGCGGAGCTCACCGGCTCGTCGAGCAGCAGCACCGCCGGATCGACCGCGAGCGCCCGGGCCACCGCCACCCGTTGCACCTCGCCTTCGGAGAGCTCGTGCCGGTGGCGTTCGAGGAGCGGCGTGACGCCGAGCCGCGCGGCGACGTCTTCCGTCACCCTGTTCACCTCTGTGCGTCTCATGCCTCTCACCCGTAACCCGTATCCCAGATTAGCACGGACCGTCCCCCGCAACAGAATGGGCCGTTGTTCGACCAGGGTCACGCGCTGCCGCGCCGCCGCGTTGGGGCTCGCGCGCGCCGGCCCGCCGGAGACGGGCCTGCCGTCGAGCCGCACCTCGCCCTCGGTCGGCTGCTCGAGCAGGGCGAGTAGCCGGAGCAGGGTGCTCTTGCCGGAGCCGTTAGGCCCTACCATCGCGATCAGCGCACCCGGTGGGACTTCGAACCGCTCGAGATCGAGCACCACGCGCCCGCCGTAGCGGTGACGTACGCCCACGAGCTCAAGCATGCGCTTTGCCCTGCAGCACCTGAAGGGCGATGTTCACGAGCAGGGCGAGCACCAGCAGGATCACGCCGAGCGCCAGCGCCAGCCCGAATTCGCCCTGTCCGGTGTAGAGCGCGATAGCGGTGGTCAGGGTACGCGTCGAGCCGCGGATGTTCCCGCCGACGATCATGGCGGAGCCGATCTCCGCGATGACGTGGCCGAAGGCGGCGGTGATCACCGCAGCCAGCGCGAAACGCGCTTCGCGCGCGACAGCCCAGGCCGTTTGCCACGCCGACGCGCCCAGCGTCTGGGCCGTGCGCCGCACGCGGGGGTCGACCCCCTGAACGGCCGCCGCGGACAAGGCCGCCGCGATCGGCAGCGCGATGCACACATCGCCGACGGCGATCGCCTGCCAGGTGTACAGCCACCCCAGGCCGCCTAGCGGCCCCCGCCGGGACAAGAGCCCGAACAACAGCAAGCCGGTGACGACGGTGGGGAAGGCGAGGGCGGTGTTCACCAGGGTGAACGCCGCCCGGCGGCCCCAGAACGGGCGCGTCGCCAAAAAGAAGCCGAACGGGAGCCCGATGGCGCAGGCGATCACCGTCGCCGTGACGGCGACCTTCAGCGTGAGCACCACGACGCCCGTCACCTCGGCATCGCCCGCGAGGATGAGGGCGAGGGCGCGCCGCAGTCCTTCCCCTAGAAAGTCCATCCCAGGCCGATGGTGATCCAGGGATGGGCCGTCCACTCGGTGAGGCGGGCGTCGAGCGGCAGGACCCGGCTGTTGTCGGAGGCCGGCTGCTTGTAATCCAGCGGGTACTTGAGCCTCCAGAACACCAAGCGGAAGTCGCTGCGCACCGACACGCGCCGCGCGGGATACCAGCGCAGGCCCGCTTCGGGCGCCACGATGAGTTTGCTGCCGAACTCGTAGCCGTTCGGCTCGGGCGGCGAGCCGCCACCGAGCGCGACCCCGAGTGCGCCGCCCACGTACGGCGCGAAGCCATGCCAGGTCTTGCGGCCGGTGAGCGCGAGCTGCAGCCCCACGTCGGCCAGCACCACGTCGCTGTCGAACGGGCCGGTCCGGCGTGACAGCGAGTCCTTGGTGGGATCC
This sequence comes from Gemmatimonadales bacterium, assembly GCA_035637455.1. Classification (GTDB taxonomy): domain Bacteria; phylum Gemmatimonadota; class Gemmatimonadetes; order Gemmatimonadales; family GWC2-71-9; genus 20CM-4-69-16. The sequence continues at coordinate 6,298 of DASPXE010000278.1, read as the reverse complement.
ACGACGAACCGCGTGGTCCGGGCGTAGGCGACCCCGAGCGCAGCGCCGAGCGCGTTGCCGAAGGCCACCTCGTAGCGGAGTCCGCCAGTCGGCCCGTCCGAGATTCCGACGCCCGGGCCGCCGCGCGAGCCGCCCAGGTAGCCGAACGTGATCACGCCCACCCCACCCCGACGGATGTCGCGGTACGGGGAGTGGCTGGGGTCGTGGCCGACTTGGGCGGTGGCGGCGTTGTACGACGCTACGACGTTAAGCCATACGATGGCTCCGACGGCGGGGCGAAGCACACGTACAGCGTGGCGTCGTAGCGTCATGTCACCTCTCGCAGATCCCGCCCCGTCATCTCGGGCGGTGGTTCCAGTCCCAGCATCCGCAGCACGGTGGGCCCGACGTCGCACAGGGCGCCACCGTGGCGGAGTGGGGTCTTCGCGTCGTCCCCACCTACAATAAGGAACGGGACTGGGTTCGTGGTGTGGGCGGTGTGCGGGCCGTCGGTCGTCGGATCGATCATCAGCTCGCAATTGCCGTGGTCCGCGGTGACGAGCAGTGTGGCGCCGGCCTGCTCGGCGGTCTTCACGACCCGCGTGAGGCAGTGATCCACGGTCTCCACGGCCTGCACCGCCGCGCGTAGTACCCCGGAGTGGCCGACCATGTCTCCGTTGGCGTAATTGCACAGGATGAAATCGTGGTGCCCGGCCGCGATCGCCTGGCACAGCACGTCGGTGACGCCGGGCGCGCTCATCTCCGGCATCAGATCGTAAGTCGCCACCTTCTGCGAAGGCACGAGCAGCCGCTCCTCGCCGGGGTAGGGCGTCTCGAAGCCGCCGTTGAAGAAATAGGTGACGTGGGCGTACTTCTCGGTTTCGGCAGTGCGAAACATCGTCTTGCCCTGGTCCGACAGCACCTGGGCGACGATCTGCGACAGCACCATCGGCCCGAAGGCCATCGGGAAGGGGAACGTTTCGTCGTACTGCGTCATCGTGACGAGCTCGACGGTGGGCCGCGCGCCGGTGTCGAATGCGTCGAAGCCGGGGATCGCGAGGGCCCGCACGATCTGCCGCATGCGGTCGGCGCGGAAGTTGAAGCAGAAGATCCCATCGCCGCTCCTGATGCGAGGCGTGCCGGCAATGATGCGCGGCTTCACGAACTCGTCCGTCTCGCCGGCCTCGTAGGCGGCGCGAATCGCCGCCAGCGGATCCGGGGCGGGCTCGCCCACGCCGTGGACCATCGCGTCGTAGGCGATCTTGGTGCGCTCCCAGCGTTTGTCGCGGTCCATGGCGTAATAGCGGCCCACCACGGTGGAGATAACCGGGGCTCGGGGGTCGGGGCTCGGGGGTCGGGCCCCGCCACCCCCGATCCCGTCGAGCAGCTCCTGCATGAACCCGAGCGCCGACTGCGGTGACGTGTCACGTCCGTCGAGCCAGGCATGGATCGCGACCGGCAGCTCGTGCAGGTGGCCGAGCCTGATGGCGGCCACGAGATGCTTGTCGAGGGCGTGTACGCCGCCGTTCCCGATCAGGCCGATCAGGTGAAGCGTGGCGCCGCGCTGCTTGACGCGGCGGCACAGCTCGACGAGCGGTGACAGCCTGAAGAACTCACCCGACTCGATCGCTTGCGAGATGCGCACGATGTCCTGCGGCACCACGCGACCGGCGCCGAGATTCAGGTGTCCCACTTCACTGTTGCCGATTTGTCCCGGGGGGAGTCCCACGGCGAGTCCCGACGCGTTGAGAAGCGTGCGCGGCGCGTTCGCCCAGAGACGGTGCCAGGTGGGCGTACGCCCGAGCTCGATGGCGTTCCCCTCCTGGCCGGGACGGAAGCCCCAGCCATCGAGCACGATCAGGACGACCGGGGTGCGCGGCCCATGCCTCTTTGCCATATTGAGAGCGATGCAATTTAGCCGGGCCCTCCGCGCCCTACCAGTTGTCCTGTGGCTCGCGCCGTCCGCGCTGGATGCACCGCTGGCCGCCCAAGTGCGTTACCGCATCACCACCGACGGCGCTTGGTTCTTCCAGGAAGCGGGCGGCAAGCGCCTGGCGCGCCTCGCCCGGGGCGCCCTGGTCTCGGGGGGGGACGGCGACGCGCAGGGCGACTGGCTCGGCGTGACGCTCGAGGGCTGGATCTTCGCCACGTCGGTCGGCCCGACGCCGCGCGCCGGGTTCGATCTGACAGTGATCCGCGCGCCCGAAGAGAACCTCCGCTCCTCCCCGGCGGGCGCGCTCGTGGGGAGGCTGCCGCAGGGGTTTCTCCTCACTCGGGTCAACGACGCCGCCACGGATCGGTGGGTACACGTCACCCGCACGGGCTGGGTGCAGAAAGGCGATGTCGAGGCCGTCGCGCAGGTAGCGAGCTCGCGCACCGCCGCCGACTCGGACACCGCTGCGGCGCGGCTGCCCTCGGGACGGAGCCCCGGGGATGAGAGGACCCCGGAAACCCCGGGCCACCGGCCCGGGGTCAGCCGCGGGGACACGAGCGGCGGCGCGCCCGATCCCAACCGCGTCGAGTCCGCGCGGCGCACGGTGCTGTACCGCGCGCCCGAGGGCCCGCCGACGGGGACGCTCGCGCCGTCGGCGCCGCTGCGGGTGCTGGGTCGCTCGGGCGACTGGACCCGGGTCCAGATCGAGGGCTGGGTGAAGAGCGGTGACCTCCAGGCCGCGCCCGCCGGCGTGCTGGTCGGCGTTACGGCGGCCGAGTTGCGCGCCGACCCGCAGCGCTACGTGGGGCAGGTGCTCCGCTGGACGCTCCAGTTCATCGCGGTGCAGAAGGCGGACGAGCTCCGGCCCGACATCCCCAACGGCGCGACCTATCTGCTGGCGCGCGGGCCGCTGCCCGAGCGCGGCTTCGTGTACGTCGTCGTGCCCGAGGCAAAGCGCCTCCAGCTCGACGCGCTCACCCCGCTCGCGACCGTACAGGTCACCGCCCGCGTGCGCGCCGGTCGCACCCGCTTCCTCGGCAATCCGGTGCTCGACCTCATGTCGTTGGAGACGCTGCCATGAACGAGATCCTGCGCGACCGCGTGTTGCGCAAGCTGGACACGCTCCCCGAGGATAAAGCCTACCAGGTGCTCGACTACGTCGAGTTTCTCGAGTCGAAGTACGCCGAGCGCCCGGCCGGGGCGGCGCCGTTCCAGAAGGTCGCGGAGACGCTCGAGGACACGCTGCGGGCGGGACGGGTGCCGGTGAACATCATCCGGGGGACGATGGACGCCGTGGGGAAGGCGGGGAAACTTCTCGAGAAGTTCGCGGCGGCGGGGAAGGCCGCGGTGGAAGAGGCGGCGAAGCAGGGCTCGGAGAAGGTTGAGGAACCGCCGCCCCCCCAGTAACTTTCGCCATGGGAAGCTTCCGCCCGGGCACCGCTCTCACCTTCGACGACGTGCTCCTCGTGCCGCGGCACTCCAGCGTGCATCCGCGGAACGTCGACGTTCGCTCCCGCTTCACCCGGGGTATCCCACTCAACGTGCCGCTCGTGTCGGCGGCGATGGACACCGTCACCGAGGCCGAGATGGCCATCGCGATCGCGCGCGAGGGCGGGATCGGGGTGATCCACAAGAACATGCCCATCGACCGGCAGGCGGCGGAAGTGGATCGCGTGAAGCGCAGCGAGTCGGGGATGATCCTGCATCCCATCACGCTCGGCCCGGACCGCCCGCTGCGCGAGGCGGTACGGCTGATGGAGCGGTTCCGTATCTCCGGCGTGCCGATCGTGGACGACGCCGGGCGCCTGGTCGGCATCATCACGAACCGCGATCTGCAGTTCGAGCGCGAGCTCGACCGCCCGATTCGCGCCGCGATGACGAAGGAGCGGCTCGTCACCGCGCCCGTCGGCACTACGCTCGACGAGGCGGAGCGGATCCTCGCCAGGCACCGGATCGAGAAGCTTCCCGTGGTCGACGAGCAGGGCATCCTCAAAGGCCTCATCACCATCAAGGACATCTTCAAGCGCCGGCAGCACCCCCACGCCAACAAGGACCAGCACGGCCGCCTGCGCGTGGCGGCGGCGGTAGGCGGCACCTCCGACGCGCTCGCCCGCGCGCGGGCTCTGCTCGACGCGGGCTGCGACGTGATTGTGGTGGACTCGGCGCACGGCCACGCCGAGGGCGTGCTCAACACTGTGGCGTGCATGCGGGAGGCGTTTCCCGACGCGCAGCTCGTGGGCGGCAACGTGGCGAGCGGGGCGGGGGCCCGCGCGCTGGTCGAGCGCGGCGTCGACGCGGTGAAGGTGGGCGTCGGGCCGGGCTCGATCTGCACGACGCGCGTCGTGACGGGCGTCGGGGTGCCACAGATCACCGCCATCGTCGAGGCGGTCGACGGGGCGGGGGAGGTGCCCGTGATCGCCGACGGCGGCATCAAGTACTCGGGCGACGTGGTGAAGGCGCTCGCCGCCGGCGCCGCCTGTGTGATGATGGGCTCGATGCTCGCGGGCACGGAAGAGAGCCCGGGGGAGTCGTTCCTGCTCGAGGGGCGGCGCTTCAAGGTGATCCGCGGCATGGGCAGCCTGGGCGCCATGGAAGAAGGCTCCGGCGACCGCTACTTCCAGGAGGGCGAGGTGTCGCCCTCCAAGCTCGTGCCGGAGGGGATCGAGGGGCGCGTGCCCTACAAGGGCCCGGTCGCCGACGTGATCTTCCAGATGGCGGGAGGCCTGCGCAGCGGCATGGGATACTGCGGCGTGTGCGACATCAGGGCGCTCCAGACCGAAACCGAGTTCATCCAGGTCACTACCGCCGGGCTGCGCGAGTCGCATCCGCACGACGTCGTCATCACCCGGGAAGCACCCAACTACAGCATCTGACGACCGGAGCGGCTTGACAGGTTGGGGGGCCGGGGCCTACTCTAGCGCCCGTCCCCAGGCCGTAGCTCTCCCCTTCGCTTGAGGGCCGCATGAACCTGCTCCGACGGAAGAGCGTCACCGACCTGCAGACCGAGGCGTTGACCGACCACAGCCTGAAGCGCGCCCTCGGCGCGCTCAACCTCACGATGCTCGGGATCGGCGCCATCATCGGCACGGGCATTTTCGTGTTGACCGGGACGGTGGCCGCCGTGAACGCCGGTCCGGCGGTCGTGCTCTCCTTCATCCTCGCGGGCATCGCGTCGATCTTCGCGGCGCTGTGCTATTCGGAATTCGCGTCGCTCGTGCCGATGGCGGGGAGCGCTTACACCTACGGTTACGCCACGCTGGGCGAAATCTTCGCTTGGATCATCGGCTGGGATCTGGTCCTCGAGTACGCGCTGGGCGCGGTCACTGTGGCGATCGGCTGGTCGGGCTATGTGGTGTCGTTCCTGCACGACATCGGGTTCGACGTCCCGTGCGCCCTCTCAGCGGCACGCGGTACCGTGGTGCAGTGCCACGACGGGAGCACGGTGGCGGCAGTCTTCAACCTGCCGGCCGTCATCATCATCGCTGCCGTCACGACCCTGCTCGTCATCGGCATCAAGGAATCCGCCACCACCAACAACGTCATCGTCTTCATCAAGCTCGCCGTGGTGCTGCTCTTCATCGTCTTCGCCGCGCCCGCGGTCAACCCCGCCAACTGGCACCCGTTCATTCCGCCGGCGGAGGGGAGCGGGCATTTCGGGTGGGACGGTGTGGTCGCCGGGGGCGGGATCGTCTTCTTCGCCTACATCGGCTTCGATGCGGTGAGTACCGCGGCGCAGGAGGCGAGGAACCCGCAGAAGGACATGCCCATCGGCATCATCGGGTCGCTGCTGATCTGCACGGTGCTCTACATCCTGGTGTCGGGGATCGCGACCGGCGTGATGTCCTACAAGGAGCTGAACGTGCCCGATCCCATCGCCGTCGCGGCCGACCATGCCGGGCTCGGCTGGATGTCCACGCTGATCAAGCTGGGCGCGATCGCGGGGCTCTCCTCCGTGATCCTGGTGATGTTGCTCGGCCAATCGCGCGTGTTCTGGACCATGTCGCGCGACGCGTTGTTGCCTCAGTTCGTGAACAAGATCCACCCCAAGTTCCAAACGCCCTACATCACATCGATCATCACCGGCATCATCGTCGCGTTCTTCGCCGCGATCCTGCCGATTCGCGATGCGGCAAGCCTCGTGTCGATCGGCACGCTGCTCGCGTTCGTGATCGTTTCTGTGGGCGTGCTGGTGCTGCGGGTCCGCGAGCCGGGTCTGCCACGGGCGTTCCGCGCCCCGTGGATCTGGTTCGTGGCACCCGCCGGGGCGGTCTCGGCCCTGTACCTGATGATCCATCTCTCCCGGACCACCTGGGAGCGGCTCATCATCTGGTTCGTGATCGGCATCGTGTTCTACTTCGCGTACGGGGTGCGGCACTCCAAGCTCGC
>DASPXE010000277.1:0-16286 GCA_035637455.1 Gemmatimonadales bacterium | reverse complement strand
TCCATGACCTCGAGCAGGGCGCGCGGGTCCTCCATCAGCTGAATCAGCCGGTCCCGCTCGGCTTCCTTGCCGCGCCACAGCACCTCGAGCACCTGCGGCTTGAGCTCGCGCCACGGCTGGATGTGGATGTGGACGTCGGTGATGCGGGTCAGCGGCGGAACGCGTATCGGGGAAGGGCGGGTCATGAGGCGCAGAACCTACGGCGTGACCTGTGCCTACTCAACCCGGGCGGCTCGCCGTCCGCCTTGGGCGCCACGGAGGCATTCCGGCACGGGGCCGTCGCGTCCCCGCAACATGTTGGTCCCGGTCCGGGCACTCGGCGTGCCTTGCCGATGTGACGCTGCGGCGCCCGCGGGTGGTATAGTTCTAACGGGTACCATCCTCCGAGGCTCCGTTTCATCATGCGATTCAGGACCGCCGGCATCGTCATCTTCGCGGTGGTCGCGGCCTGCGTGGATCCGCAGGCGGCGACCCAGGCTTGTCCGCCCCGGTTTGTCGCCCAGGTGCAAGACGTGCCCGGAGTGGCGATGGACCTTCCGCCCGAGCCGCGGCCGTGGGACACGAGCGCGACTGCTCTGGAGGAGGCCATCGCTCAACAAGACGGGCACGCGACGGTCGCGTTCAAGGCCCCCGACTCCGCGCGCGCCCTCGACTCGGGACGGCGAGCGGCGGTGCCGGCCAGCGCGATCGAGCAGGGGTTCGATCTCCTGGCCGCGCACTGTGTCGCGGTCCTCGACTACTGGGGGTTCATCGGCGCCGCCCACGTTCGCATGCCGTCCGGCGCACCCACCGCGATCCGCGACAACGACCTCGTGGATTACATCGAGCCGCGGCAGTGGGGAACCGTTGCAGACCGGTGACGCGATGGCGCTTCGGGTGATGACGATCGGGATCGCGCTGCTGAGCGTCGGCGCGTGCGAGCTGGTCGATCCCAAGGATCCGCCGAGCATCGCCGGCCGGTACGACCTGGTGGCGGTGAATGGAGCGGTTCTGCCGTGTTGTGCCCAAGTCGACTCCGCCGGCACGCGAGTCACGTTCGTGGGAGGGAGTCTGACCCTCGACGAGGCTTCACCCGAGCCGTTCGCTGCCACGCCCGCCGGCTGGATGCCTGCGTCCTGCGTCCACGAGATTCCTAACGGCGCCCGCGTGGACACCAGCGGGGTGGTCACCCTGCCCGACGGCACCCAGTACCGCATTCCGAAGTGCACGGAGCTGCACCACGCCGCCTACAGCATGGTCATCACGCGGCGCTACGACCACGCCAATGGCAGCTCGCAAGCGGTGGCGGACACGTCGTCCGGTACGTACGCGTGGAGTGATGGGGAGGGTGTCGAGGCCGGGCTGGTCTCGCTGTTGAACGCCAACATGATCGGCTCTATTGCGATGTCGCCGCAGGGGGTGGAGGCGCAAGTGCACCGGGCGAACGTCGGGCGCGCTCCGGCACTGACGCCATCCGATCCCGAGTATCAGTTCTTCCGTCCCGCGTCCTGAGCTGCTCCACGTTCTCGGGGGGCAGGGGCGAGGGTCGCGACTCCGCGGCCCTACCCGCCGACGAGCCCTGCTTAGAAGGCCGAGTTGCGAATCAGCTGCACGTAGAAGGCGATAGTCCGCGCGTAGTCCTTCACGCCGACGCGCTCGTCTGTGCCATGCACGCGCTTCAAGTCGTCCGGACCGATCACCCCAACCCCTGCCCGGTAGACGTTGGGCGTCAACCGCGTGAAGTACTTGGCGTCGGTCCCACCCACGACGAGCCATGGCGTGACCACGGTGCCCGGCGCGACCTGGCGAATGGTGCGCTGCACGATGGCAAAGTTCTCCGACGAGGTGGGCGATACCGGTGATGGCTCGGCGGCTACGCCGCCGAGGATCGTGACGGTCACCTGGCTGTCGGCGACCACGTGCCGGACGTGTTCGAGCACGGCCGCGACCGAGTCGCCGGGCAGGATGCGGAAATTCACCACAGCTCGGGCCGTAGAGGGCAACACGTTGTCCTTGATGCCGGCCTGGAAGATCGTCGGCGCGGTCGTGGTGCGCAGCATCGCGTCGCCGCTCGGCGTGGCGCCGAAGCTGCCCCTGATGACCGGCCCGAACAGCCACTGATTGGCAAGCGCGAGGCGACGCGGGTACAGCATCTCGGGCCCGATGTAGTCGAACATCGCGCCAGTGGCCCCGCGAATCGCCCGCGGCATCTTGTGGGCCTCGAGGCGCGCCACCGCGGCGCTCAGGATGCCGACGGCAGTGTGCGCCGGCGGCATGGACGAATGCCCGCCCGCGACGTGCGCCGTCAACTCGAGACTCACATACCCCTTTTCGGCGATCCCCACGACCGCCACGGGCGCCGTCACGCCGGTGATCAGCCCGGTCGTGATCGCGCCGCCTTCGTCGAGGACGTACTCAAGCTGCACGTGGCGCTCCCCGAGCAACGCGGCCGTGCGTGCCGCGCCCCGTCTGCCCCCTACCTCCTCGTCGTGCCCGAACGCCAGGTAGATGGTGCGCCGTGGCGCGATGCCCGCGCCGACCAGCCGCTCCACGGCCTCGAGCAGCGCTAAAAGGTTGCCCTTGTCGTCCATCGCGCCGCGGCCCCACACGAAGCCGCCCGAAATCCGGCCCGCGAACGGCGGCTCCGTCCAGCGGTCCTCCGTGCCCGGCTCGACCGGCACGACGTCCTGGTGCGCCATCAGCAGGATGGGCTTCAGGGTAGAGTCCGAGCCGCGCCACTCATACAACAGGCTGAACCCGCCCGTGACCTCGCGCCCGAGCCGTGCGTGCAGCTTGGGGAAGGTCGTCCGCAGATAGTCCTGAAACCGTCGGAACTCCGCGGCGTCGACCTGGGTGGAGTCCTGATACGAGACCGTGCGAAACCGCAACGCGCCCGCCAACCGCGCGGCGGCGGCCGCGGTGTCGAGCGGCAGTGGAGGTACCGGCTCTACCGCGAGTTGCCGCGAATGGAACCGGCTGGTGCGGACGATCACGACCGCGGCGAGCACAACGAGCGCCGCGGCGATGATGGCGACGAAGAGTCTGCGCATGGCGGTACGCTCGGCGAACTAGTGTTGGGTCTGGTTACCTAACGCCCTGCCGTCATCCGAGTCAGGGCCAACGGTAGAACCCTGCGCCCGTCTTCTTGCCCAGCTCCCCCTTCGCTACCTTGGCGCGCAGGATCTGGGGCGGCTCGAAGTGCGCGTCCTCCAGCGCCCGGTAGAGGTACTCCGCAATGGCGAGCCGGACGTCGAGCCCCACGAGGTCGGTGAGTTTGAGCGGCCCCATCGGATGGTTGTAGCCGAGCTCCATGGCCTTGTCGATGTCCTCGGCGCTGGCCACCCCCTGCTCGAGCATCCGCATCGCCTCCAGCCCAAGCGCCACGCCGAGGCGGCTCGAGGCGAAGCCGGGCGTGTCCTGCACCACGATCGGCTCCTTGCCGAAGACGCGGGCGAGCTCCATTGCCCGGTCCACGGACGCCCCTTCCGCGCCCGGGGGCTTTACCACTTCGACCAGCTTCATCGCGTGTACCGGGTTGAAAAAGTGCATCCCGACGAGCCTACCGGGCCGACGCATTCCGGACGCGATCGCCGCGACGGACAGGGACGATGTGTTGGTCGCGAGCAGCGCGTCCGTGGGCGCCGCGCGCTCGAGCTCGGCGAAGAGGCGCTGCTTGACGCCGAGATCTTCGACCACGGCTTCGATCACGACGTCGGCCTCACGCACCGCCGAGCCGAGGTCGCGATCCGCCCGCAACCGTGCGGCCGCGGCGGCGACGTCCGCTTCCCCGAGCTTGCCGCGTTTCACGCCGCTCGTGAAGAGGTCTCCGATGCGCCGGATGGCGGGGGGGATGGCCTCGGGACGGCTGTCGGTGAGCGCGACGCTGCAGCCCGCGAGCGTCGCGACGTACGCGATCCCGTGGCCCATGGTGCCCGCACCGATCACCGCGACCCGCCGCGCCGTCATGCGCCCGCGCCGTCCACGGCCCGCCGCACGACATCCGGGAAGTTGCTGCAGAGCCCATCGACTTGGAGGGCGAGCAGGCGCCGCATGTCGTCGGGGTCGTTCACCGTCCAGGCGTAGATGCGGAACCCCGCGCGATGCAGCGAGTCCACGAGCGGGGCGTCGATCAGGCTCTGCTCCTGCCACAGCGCGGTGGCGCCGGTGTCCTCCAGCGCGTCCAAGGGGCGTAGCGGGTAGGACGCGAGCAGGACGCCCCGCGGGAGCGTGGGCCGGACGAGCCCGAGCCGCTTCACGATGCGGTGGTCGAAGCCATGAACGGCGCACCGGCCGCGGTGGGAGCCGCCCTCGAGCACGGCGAGCAGCCGGTCGTCGAACCGCTCCGGGAGCGACTTCACCTCGACGAACACCTCGAGTGCCGGATCGATCGCCGCCAGCGCATCTTCGAGCGTTGGCACGGATTCGCCGTTCGGGAGCCGCAGGGCCCGCACCTGGGCGGCGCTCGAGCGCGTGATGTGCGTCCCGCTCACGACCTCGTCGTGATGGACGAAGAGGGCGCCGTCGGCGGCGGCGTGCACGTCCAGCTCCACCCCGTCTGCGCCGCGCGCGCGGGCCGCCCGGAAAGCCGCCCGCGAGTTTTCGTATTCGTAGCCCGACGCGCCCCGGTGCGCGATGACCAGCGCCTTGCTCACTGCAGCAAGCTGTCCGCCTTTTTCGGCTCGATCCAGCCCGGCTCTTTCTCGATGGCGTGCACGATCGCGTAGTGCTCCGGCTGGGGCAGCACGGTCTTCAGGTACTCCTGGTGCCGCGCCGGGTCGTCCAGCGGCTGGCCGTCCACCGTGTACATCTGGTGGGCGTACACACCGATCTTCCGGTTGAATTTCGTGTCCGGAACTCTGAGCTGCCGCTCGCGCTCTGGGATGAAGAGATTCAGCCGCTCTACCAGCTTGCTGATCTCCTGCCGATACAGCTCGCGACTGTATTCGTTGAGCTTTGACTTTTCGGGCTCGGTATGGTTGTCCCGCTCGTCGTAGCGCCCCTTCAACCCCCACACGTACGCCCAGTGCGCCGAGGAAGAGTTGTCCGTGCCGAACAGATCGAAGGCGGTGGGAATCCACTTGTAGAAGAAGCGCTGGATCACTTCGGGCGGCATCGCCCCGGCCTTCACGATCCGCAGCAGGCCGTTGTTCCCCGTGCCCAGGTGGTACGACTCCTCCTTGAGCATGGGGATCATCGAGCGCGACAACGGATCGAACGCCGATGTGGAGAGCATCGTGAGCTGGAACTTGCCGTCGCGATCGATGAACTGCGTGTAGGTGAAGAAGTCGAGCCAGTTGTCCACCAGCTCGTTGAAAGAGCCGAGTAGCCGCTCGCCTTCGTCCGCACGGCGCTCCAGCAGCTTTGCCGCCTCGCGCTTGCCCTCGTCCCCGAAGTAGGCGCACAGGAGGTAGGACATCTGCCAGCCGTGGCGCATCTCCTCGGTCATCACCCGCATGAGCGACAGCAGGTCGTAGTCCGAGGGCGCGTGCTGCAGCAGCGTCCGTTGCTGCTCGACCGACGCGAACTCGGTGTCACCCTGGTAGACGATCAGGTTGAGCAAGGCGTCCCGGATCCGCTGGTCGGGGATGTGCATCACGCTGGGCCACTTGCGCTGGCCTTTGTAGTGCCCGAACTCGATGTGCGGCACTTCCTGGTCTCCGAACTTCGCCTCGAACTTAAAGTTGCGGAGCTCTCCCTGGGGAAGGCCGATCGAATCCTGCCAGTAGCGGAAGTAGTCGATCCATTCATCGAAGTTGTTGAGCTTGCGAACCATCAGTGGCTCCTCTTGGACAGCGCCGCCCCGATGCGCTGGCGCGCCTCGGCAGTGGCGAACAATTCCTGCTGCTGAGCGATCTCGAGATCGAGCATAGCCGCAAGCGAGCTGGCCTCGCTCGCGTACAGCGCTTCCTTGGCCCGGCGCACCGCCGCCGCCGGCTGGGCCGCCCACAGCTCCGCGAGGCGGCGGGCCTCCGTCCCGAGCTCTGCGTGGGGGACCACGCGGTCGAACAGCCCGAGCGCGAGCGCCTCGCCGGCGGGGACCATCCGCGCGCTCCACACCAGCTCGAGCGCCCGCGACGTGCCGACGAGGCGGGGCAGGAAGAAGCTCCCGCCCCAATCGGGCACGAGGCCGAGCTTGTGAAACACCTGTCCGATCGACGCCTGATCGGACGCGATGCGGTAATCGCAGGCGAGCGCGAGATTCGCACCGCCTCCGACCGCCGGCCCGTTCACGACCGCCAGCACCGGCTGCGGCGCCGCGCGGATCGTCAATGCCACCTCCTTGCCTGCCGCCACGAGGGAGGCGCCATCCGCCCCGAGGACGCTCAGGTCCGCCCCGGCGCAGAAGGCCCGGCCCGCGCCGGTGATGACGATCACGCGCACGGCCTCGCTGCCGGCGAGCATCCGCAGCGCTTCATGCAGGTCCCGGCACTGCGCTCCGTCGAACGCATTGAGCTTCTCGGGCCGGTTCAGCGTCACCGTCCCGATCCCGCCCGAGATCTCCACCAGGACGCAGTCGTAGCCGGGCACTTTAGCACCGCTCCACGATCATCGCGATCCCCTGACCGACTCCGATGCACATGGTCGCTAAGCCGTAGCGCGACTTCGTCCGGCGTAAGGCGTGAACCAGAGTCGTCAGGATGCGCGCTCCAGTCGCTCCCAACGGGTGCCCCAGCGCGATCGCGCCCCCGTAGATATTGACCCGCGCGGCATCGAGCTGTAGCTCGCGGATGCATGCGATCGCCTGCGCCGCAAACGCTTCGTTCAGCTCCACGAGATCGATCTGATCGATCCTCAATCCCGCGCGTTTCAGGACTTTCTGCGTCGCTGGAATCGGCCCGAGCCCCATGCAGCTCGGATCCACCCCGGCCACCGCCGTCGCGACCACGCGCGCCAGTGGCTCTGACCGCCCGGAGGTGAGGAGTAGGGCGGCGGCGCCGTCATTAATCCCGCTCGAGGTCGCCGCGGTGACCGTACCGTCCTGCTGGAACGCCGGCCTCAGCTTCGCAACCGCTGCGAGCGTCGTCCCGGCTCGCGGATACTCGTCCTTCGCGAACGTGGTGCCGTCGGGCAGGGAAACCGGAACCAGCTCCTCGGTGAAAACGCACTCCCGCAGCGCCCGCTCGGCCCGCCGCTGGCTCTCCACGGCGAATGCATCCTGCTCGGCGCGCCCGATGTGGTAGCGCTCGGCCACGACCTCGGCCGTCGCGCCCAGGGAGATCGTCCATTCCTGCTTGAGACGCGGGTTGGTGAAGCGCCAGCCCACCGTCGTGTCGGCGATCTCGGGGGGCTTGCGGCTCCACGCGTCGCCCGACTTGAGCATCACGTACGGGGCGCGGGTCATGTTTTCCACGCCGCCGGCGACGAACACGTCGCCCTCGCCTGCCTTCACCGCCTGGGCCGCGCTCGCCGCCGCTTGCAGCCCGGAGCCGCACAGCCGGTTCACCGTCTGCCCGGGCACCTCGACCGGCAGGCCGGCGAGCAGCAACGCCATGCGCGCGACGTTGCGGTTGTCCTCGCCCGCCTGGTTGGTGCAACCGAGGATCACGTCGTCGATCGTGGCCGGATCGATTCCGGAGCGCTCGACCACCGCTTTAATGGGGATCGCGGCGAGGTCGTCGGCACGCAGCGAGGCCAGCGCCCCAGCGTGTTTGCCGACGGGGGTACGGAGCGCCCCACAGATGTAGGCGTCGTTCACAGGCCGACCCAAACGGTCTTCGTCTCGGTGTAGTTGTCGAGCGCCTCTCTGCCAAGATCGCGGCCGAAGCCGGAGAACTTATAGCCCCCGAACGGCGCCGCCGGATCATAGAAGTTGTACGTGTTGATCCACACCGTTCCGGCCTTGATCGCGCGGGCCACCCGATGCGCCTTCTGGACGTCCTTGGTCCAGACCCCTGCCGCGAGCCCGTACATCGAATGGTTCGCCAGGCGGACGCCCTCTTCCTCATTGTCGAACGTCAGCACCGCCAGCACCGGGCCGAAGATCTCTTCGTCCACGATCTTCATCCCCGGCTTCGCGCCGTCGAACACGGTCGCTTCCACGTAATAACCCTTGCCGTTCACCTTGGCCGGCTTGCCGCCCGCGACCAGCCGCGCACCCTCCTTCTGCCCGGCGGCGATATAGGAGAGGACCGCCTCCTGCTGGCGTTTCGACACGATGGCGCCGAGGCGCGTGTTCTTGTCGAACGGGTCGCCGGGGGCGAGCTTCTTGGCCCGCTCGGCGAGCTGCTCGACGACTTGGTCATGCACGGCTTTCTCGACGAGCAGACGCGAGCCCGCGGCGCACACCTCGCCCTTGCCGTAAAAGATCCCCGTCTGTGCGCCGCGCACCGCGGCCGCCAGATCGGCATCGGCGAAGATGATGTTGGGGCTTTTCCCGCCGAGCTCGAGCGTGACGCGTTTCACCGTCCCCGCCGCCTCGCGCATGATCCATTGGCCGACTTCGGTCGAGCCCGTGAAGGCGATCTTGTCGACGAGCGGGTGCCGCACCAGGGCCGCGCCCGCGGTCGCGCCGGGCCCGGGGACCACGTTCAAGGCGCCCGCAGGCAAACCCGCTGCGACGGCGAGCTCGCCCAGCATCAGGGCGGTGAGCGGTGTCTCGTGCGCCGGCTTGAGCACCACCGTGCATCCGGCGGCGAGGGCCGGGGCGACCTTCCAGGTAGCGAGGTTGAGCGGGAAATTCCACGGCACGATCGCGCCGACCACGCCGACCGGCTCCCGCAGGGTGTAGGTGAAGAAATTGCCGTTCACCGGAAGCGTGTCGCCGGTGACCTTGTCGGCCCAGCCGGCGTAGTAGCGGAGCGTCTCGATCGCCATGGCGACGTCGATCTTCGACTCGAACAGCGGCTTGCCGTTGTTCTTCGTCTCGACATCGGCGATCTCCTTGGAGTGCTGCTCGAGCAGGTCGGCGAGACGGTAGAGCAGGGCACCGCGCTTGCGCGCGGGGAGCTCGCGCCACTCCTTGGACTCGAGGCAGGCGCGCGCGGCCTGCACCGCCGCGTCGATGTCCGCTTCGCCCGCCTCGGCCACTTCGGCGAGCGGCTCCTCGGTGGCGGGGTTGGTGAGGCAGTAGCGTTTCGCCGCCGCCCGCCACTGGTTGCCGATCAGCAGGTCGGTCTTCACCGGCCCTTGAACTCCGCGACGCGCTTCTCGACGTATGCGGCGATGCCTTCCTTCGCGTCGTCCGACTGGAACAGCTGCTGCTGCAGCTCCCGCTCGAGCGTCAGCCCCGACTCGAACGGCACCTCGGCACCGGATTGGACGGACCGCTTGATCAAGCCGACCGCCTTCGACGCCTTGTGGGGCGGGCAGAACTGCTTGGCGTACAGCATCACCTGCTCCCAATAGTCGTCGGCATGAAAGACCTCGTTCACGAGGCCCAGCTCCTTGGCCTTGTCGAACGAGAACGTCTCCCCCTTCACCATCATCTCGATTGCCCGCGTCTTGCCGACGATGCGCGCGAGGCGCTGCGTGCCGCCCGTGCCGGGCAGCACGCCGAGATTCACCTCCGGGAGCCCGATCTTCCCGGCGTTCTCCTTGGCGAGCCGGAGATCGCACGCCATGGCGATCTCGAGTCCACCCCCGACCGTGTGCCCATTCAGCGCAGCGATCGTGAGCTTGGGCGTGTGCTCGAGGCGGTTGAGGGTTTCGTTGGCGTGCAGGCAGAAGAAGTATTTGTAGCGGGGCGTGATGCTGTTAAGGTACGCGATGTTCGCGCCGGCCGAGAAGAACTTCTCACCGTGGCCGCGCAGCACCAGCACGTGAGCCGTGTCGTCGAAGCGCACCTGCAGGATCGCGTCGTCCAGCTGGCGCATCATCTCGTGGGTGTAGGTGTTGGCCGGGGGATCGTCCAGCTCGATGATCGCCACGCCGCCTTCCACCAGGTAATGCACCAGCGTCTTCTTGTCGACCTTGGGTTCCGTCATCGTCGCCATGATGCGTCAGCCTCCCTGTACCGTGGAACGCGCCTCCGCGAAGCCGCCGACGAAGATGCGCGCGATCAGCCCCGCCAGGCGATCGGGGTCGATCTCGCCCGCGGGGTCGTACCAGTTGTAGATCCAGTTCATCATGCCGAACAGCGCGTAGGCGGCCGCGCTGCGGTCCACGCGCGGCTCGTCGGGCGCCACCTCCCTGAGCAGGCTCTCCAGCAAGTCCACGTAGCGCCGCTTGATCAGGTTCACCTTGCGCTGCCGCTCGCCCGTGAGCGAGTTCGCTTCGTGCGACAGCACCTTCATCTCCGCCAGGTTTGCCGCGAAGAACGTTACGTGGTGGCGGATGAAGAGCTGGAGTCGCTCCACCGGCTCGGCGGCGCCGGCGACCGCCTGCTCGGCGCCCGCGACCACCCGGGTGAAGCACCGCTCCTGCACCAGTGCGAGCAGCTCTTCCTTGCCGCGGACATAGTAGTACATCCCGGCGAGCGACATACCGCTCGCCGCCGCGAGGTCGCGCATCGTGGTGGAGTGGTAGCCCTTCTCGGCGAACACCTTCGCCGCCCGGGCCAGGAGATGCTCCAGCCGCTCGTCGTAAGGGCGCATGGGGGTTCGAACGCTTGTTCGAATTGTGAAAGTACTCGCTGGCACAGGGGAATTCAAGAGCGGTGGAGGTTGAACCTCCGCCAGCCTTAATATTTGCCTCACGCCCTCGTCCACCGTCCGGAGCGCCATGCCCCAAGCCGAGCCCGTCGCCGCGGTGCCGACCGATGCGGCGCTGATTGCCGCCTGGCAGGGCGGTGACGAGCAGGCCGCGGCCGAACTGGTCCGTCGCCACGCCCGTGCGCTGGCGCGTTTCCTCGCCAGCGCGGGCGCGCCCGAAGCGGACCTCGACGATTTGGTGCAGGAGACATTCATTCGAGCGTTCCGCGCCGTGGACCGGTTCCGGGGCCAGTGCCGGTTTCGCACCTGGCTCTTGACGATCGGCGGCAACGTCCTCAAGGACGCCGGACGACGGGCGCAGCGCGCCAGGGTAGTGCCCCTCGGCGAGGACGTCCGGGCGACCGATGGAGATCCGCACGAGCGGGCGGTGGCGGGCGAAGTCGAGGGGAGATTGCAGGAGGGCCTGCGGCAGCTGCCGCGGATGCAGCGCGAGGTGTTCCTGCTGCGAGCCCAGCAGGGGCTCGAGTATGAAGAGATTGCGGCGGCCCTGGGGACATCACCGGGCGCCGCGCGCGTGCATTACCACCACGCCGTCAAACGGTTGAAGGAGCACTTGGCGTGAACGATCAGGAGCTGGAAAGACTAGCGCAACGGCTCGGCGCCGGCGCCGCCGAGCGGTTGGACGTGGAGCGGACGGCGCAGGCGGTGCTCGCCCGCTTGCGGGCGGAGCCGCGCGTGAGCGTGGTGGCGTGGCTGTGGATGCAGCCGGCGTGGCTCAAGGTCGCGGCGCTGCTGGTGCTGCTACTCGGCACCGGCGTCCTGGCGCGCAGACCGTGGCGCGAGCCAGCGCAGGGCACGACGGTCGTGATCCCCGTGGGGGAGGACTTGACCGGTCTCTCTCCGGAGCAGTTGCGCGAGGCGATTGTTTCCCTCGATCAACCGCTCGCCGAAGAGGGCTCGGGGAGCGTCGACGCCGGTCTCGAAGGTCTGAGTGCGGATGAGTTGCGGGCGCTGCTGCGCGCGCTGGAGGGCTGACCGATGAAGTGGTTCGCATGGCTCGTGGTGCTAGCCGCGGCGGTCCCGGTACTGGCGGCGCAGAATCCGGCCGACACCAGTGAGGACGCCGAGGTGCAGCAGCTGCAGCGCCAGCTGCGGCAGCGCTGGAACGAACGGGTCCGCCATGACCTGAATCTGTCGGACGAACAGGCCGCCAAACTTCAGGGGACGGAGGGGAAGTACCAGCACCAGCGCCGGGACCTCGCCCAGCATCAGCAGGCCGTCAACGAGGCGCTGCGCGGGCAGCTGCAGCCGGGCGTCGCGGCGAACGGCGACAGCGTCCGGAGACTCATGGACGCTCGGGAGCACAATCGCACCGCGCTGGCACAGCTCGATCGGGACGAAGACAAGGAGATCGCGGGCTATCTCAGCCCCGTCCAGCACGCGCGCTATCAAATGATGCGCGAGCAGCTGCGGCGGCGCATTCAGGACATCCGCGAGCAGCGGCGGGCGCGCGGGCAGGGGCTAGGACCGCGCGGCGCGGCGCGGCGGCCGCGCCCGGACAAGCCACCGCGGCGACGCCCCTAGCCTTTCAGCACCTTCAGCGCTGCGTCGCGCGCCTTCACGATCACCTGCGCGGCGGGACTCCGTGACAGCAGGTCGAACACCCGCCAATGGGAGTCGGACCAGCCGATCACGAACGCCATCTGACACGCGGGACAGCGCATGCTGGTCGACCGGTCGGAGACAGCCGCCCGCGCGCAGCAGTGCGGGCAGACGGCGTAGCGGGGGCCCCAGCTCTGTGGGGGATTGGCGCTGCCACGTGGCCGGAGCACCACCGACCACATGCGGGGCCGAATGGGCAACACTTGTAGGAACGGCCGCGGGACCGTCAGCGGCCGCCGGTTGACGTCCAGGATCACTTCTGTAGGAGTGAGTTGAACGACGCGGTACCAGCCGCCGCGCCGCAGGGGGGGGAACGCCCGGGCCCTGATTCTGGCCCACTGCTCAGGTTGTAGCATGCGCGCCCTCCGGAGTGCTGGGACGATCGTGAACGCGGGCGCCGCCGGGCGTCGGTGCGCGGCAAGTACAACTACATGTTCTCGGCAAGTGAGCTGCGGGGCTGTGATGCGCGACACGGCGGGATGCTTCGCCCCACGGATCGATCACCCTGGGCCGCTGGAGTCGGATCGACGGTCGGGCTCTTGCTGTGAAGAACGAGTGGGGATTGTCTGCGGCGTCCAGTCGCCGGGCAAGTACCGCTCCTCTCGCGCGAACCGGAACACCCCCTTGCACCGCGGACAACGCATCGTCTGCGGAGCTGTATTCAGCGCTGACCGATGTTTGCAGCTCGGGCACACCGCATACCACCAGCCCCAGTTCGCGGGCACCCGCACCGCGTTCACCGGCCGCGGCACGATCGTCCAGAGGCGCGGCGGTCCGCCCACCACCTCCACGAGCGACCGCGGCACTGTCACGGCCCGGCGGTTGACCTCGAAGACGACCGCCTCGGAAGTCACGTTGGTGACGCGATACCATGCGCCGCGGCGCAAGGGGTATGGACCCTCCAGCTTCAGACGCCCAAACTGAAATCCCGTCATCGGTGAACAGGGCTCCCGGGTTCTCAGAAAGTCGAGCGGCCGTGGTGCCTATGCAACGTCACCTGTGGCGCGTCAGCGACTACCGACGGGCGGGTCAACCGCCCCCCGCCTAGTGCTCGCCCGGTCGTGGAGGCGCCGCTCGTTCGTTTCTTCCGAGCAGCAGCCGGAGCGCCGCGTCCCGAGCCTTCGCCATCGCCTTCAAGGCTGGTCGGTCGGACAGGACCTCGAAGACCCGCCAGGGCGAGTCCGACCACGCGATCGGGAACACAGAGCCGCACCCCGGGCAGGGCATGCCGCCCGATGGTCCGTGTAGGGCGGCGCGGGCACTGCAGTCGGGGCATACTGCATACCTCGGGCCCCAGCTATCCGGGAGGGTTACCGCATCGCGTGGCCGCGGCACCACGGACCACATGCGGGGACGGAGGGGCAAGACTTGCACGAATGGGCGCGGCACATGCACCGGTCGTTGATTGACTTCGAGGACGGCTTCGAGCGGAGTGAGGCGCGTGACCCGATACCACGCGCCGCGGCGCAGCGGGCAATTGGTCCGAGCCCTGACCCTGGCCCATTGCTGTACGTGGGGCATCGGCGCACTCCGGAGCGCGAGAGGTGGGCTGTCAGCTGTCAGGGCGCCACGTGCTGCTGGGCCACAACATTCCTTTCCGCACCCTCGGAGACTGTGATGCGTCGCACCACAACGCTGCTCAGGTGCCAGCGGACGCGAAGCACGTGAGCAGCGGCGTTTCACGGCACCTTGAATCAGGATGCCGTCTTCGGTGGTCTCTCCAACGTGGCACCATAATGGAGGCCACACGCCGTGAGGCTGCCGCCCGACCGGCTCGGCCACTAAGTTAGGTCCCGATCGCACTCGCCCGAGTGGCGGAATGGCAGACGCAGGGGACTCAAAATCGCGACGCGTTTAGCTGCAGCATGAGGACTTAGGGGCCCTGTTTGTGACAACCATGTCACAAAAAGCGGCAGCCTCAGTAGACCCCGGGGGTCTCCAGCGACGACCGCGAAAGGGGAGCGGTAACCTGATGCTTGTCCATGGCCGCGCCGACCCGGGCGGCCAGCTCCGCCGACGAGCGGCGAACGACGTACACGTGCTCAATGAGGTGGTTCAGGTCGGCGACGGGCACCGGCCAGCCGTCGTTCTCGGGGACGGCGTCGATCCGGATGCGCCTTGGGACAAACTGCTCATCGACCGGCAGGTCCCAAAGAATCGCACGGACCTCGCGCTCGTGCGCGTACTCGAGCGACTTGTGGAAGTACGCGGCGAGGATCGCCTGCGAGGGGATGACATCGGTCGCGTGGTCGATGTATCGCACCACGCCGACCATCGGCGATTCCAAGTCGGGCAGGGCTGAATGCAGGGACTCGTCCAGGCGCCGGAACGTGGACTGCACGCAGACCGCCTTGCCGGCTGGCGCGTACAGCTTCCACATAGCGTCGGACTCGACTTCGTTCATGTGCCAGCAGCTCACGCATACCCACTGGCGGTTCCACCGCCCGTGGTCGGCGAAGAACTCGGTTATTGGCTTGCGAACGCCGGTGCGGCTCGACCGCGCCATCAGCGGCGGGAAACGGTTCGACCAGGCTTGGCGGTGCGTGGCGGAGCCCTCGCGTTGGTCGTCGAAGAGGTTCGACCGCGTGAAGAAGACGCCCTCCTCCAGCAGCGACTCGAAGTGCTCCACGGGCATGTACCGCCAGACTCGCACGTCCAGGTTCTTCGGCGGGTGGCAGTAGTCATTCTGGGCTCTAATCAGCGCTGTCATTTTGCAGAAGAAGGTAACATTCATTGTTGCCCGGGTGGCGGAACTGGCAGACGCGCCGGACTCAAAATCCGGTGGGGGCGACCCCATCCGAGTTCGATTCTCGGCCCGGGCACTGTACGACATCATTAGCACACGCCCGAGCTGCGGTCGGTCGGGGCGCTCCTCTTCAAGGCGCTCTTCCAGATCGAGGAGGCGCGATGAGCCCGCTCGACATCGCGTGCCTGCCCGCCACGGCGCGGCTCGACCTGCTCGTCCGCGGACTGCTCCGCTGCCGGCCGTCGCGGCGCCGGCGGATCATCGACGATCACCGGCTCTGCTGCAAGGGCAGGGATAGGGAGTTGTGGCGCGGCCAACGCATCTCGCAGCGCGCGGTCACCGACGCACTCACCGCCGGCGGGGAGGCTGCGGTGATGCGTCTCCACGGCCGTGTCCCCGTGGCCTTGGCCCACATCGAGGCTGAACTCCTCTTCGCGCTGGGGCGCGCCGTCACCCGGCGGCGCGTTCATCGCACGCGACTCAACCCCTAGATCTCGACGCGATCCGACTTCTCCTGGTTGCAGTCGTGACACGTGAGCCGGATGTTTTGCTCGTCGCTGCTGCCGCCCTTCGAGAGCGGGATGAGGTGGTCGAACTCGACCTCGGGGTCCTGCAGGTGCTTACCGCAGTGCTGGCAGGTGTAGTTGTCGCGCCGCACCACGCGCATCTTGGTCTCAAACGGAATGTAGCGGCCACGACGCCGCCCCTCGGTGGTCTCGGTGAACCCTTCGGCTGTGAACACCACGGGGCAGATGTGGCCGAAGATGCTGCACGCCATGGCGGCGATCTCGTCCGGGATCTCCTCGGGATAATCGGCGGCGCGGAAGGTCCGCACCATCTTCTTGAAGAACGCCCTACGCCACAAGTCGAGGGGCGTTCCGTCGGCAAGCACCCCGCTTTCCAGGCACCGCTTCAGATACTCGTGATGTTCGATTGCCTCGTGCCGCGGTACTGGGAGGAGGGGGAAATCCTCCACCAGGGGGCCATAGGGGCAGTATCGCAGCTCCCAGCACGGCTTGCAGTAGATGCTCGCTGCGCGCCTCGCGCCCCGGAGCACCGCGGCGTCTGCTTCGCTCGCCTTGAATCCGAGCACCTTCTTGAGCACCCGGTGGATGGGCTTCTTCGGGCGCCGCTTCGCGTTCCGGGGGCGGCGGGGTTTCATTAGCGATTGACGCTCGTTGGTTCACCGCCGGGTTTCAAGTGTCGGTGGCCACTGTACCGCGCCCTTTCGTACGTCGACGGCCGGGTGTAAGTATGGGGAACGTGTGCGAGCAGGGGAGTAGGGGTCATGCCGAGGGGGAAGGAAACGC
>DASPXE010000276.1:0-14104 GCA_035637455.1 Gemmatimonadales bacterium | reverse complement strand
ATGCGCCAGATGCCGCGGCCGATGAGTAGCAGGCCCACGACCGCGAGCGCCACGCCGCTGTTGGTTCCGATGAGCGCCAGCCGGCCCGACAGGCCGCCGACGATGAAGACGAGTCCGATGATGATGCTGCTCACAAGGGCTCCCGGAAAAGGACCGGCTACGATAGGCGCCCGTCGCATCCGGCAACAAGGCCGGGCATCACACTGCTGAACTAATCACATATCCGTCAACAACTTCCCACACGGTTCCCACCTCTCCACATTCCGGCTATGTTTCGTGCGTGCGGCTTCAACAACCGGTCAACATCACCTTCTCCACAGGTCATGTTGATAGTGGACAAATGACGCACTCGTGCGGCGATCTAACAGTTTGTGATGTTGAAAACTGCCGAGATTTGCACCAAGTGCGGGTGATTCCTATATTGACGGCGTTTCGCAGTGCTGCATGCGCCACCATCCATCGTCCACCGTCGGAGCCCTAGCTATGGCGCGGTCGAACGGAGGTAAGGCCAAGGCGTTCTTTCGAGCCAATCCTTCCGGCGCCTTCGACCAGTATCTGCAGGACATCCAAAAGCTGCCGCTGATCAAAGACCCCGCCGAAGAGCGCCGGCTCGCCCGACGCGTCCAGCGGGGCGATGAAAGAGCCGCCGAGCGGCTCGTGACCGCCAACCTCCGCTTCGTCATCTCCTACGTCAAGAAGTATCAAGGCCACGGCCTCGACCTGTCCGAGCTCGTGGCGATCGGCAACGAGGGCCTGCTCAAGGCCGTGAAGAAGTTCGATCCTGATCAGGGCGTGAAGTTCATCTCGTACGCGGTGTGGTGGGTGCGCCAAGCGGTCCTCAAAGCGCTGGCCGAGCAGACCCGCAGCGTGCGCATCCCGCTGAATCAGAATTCGCAGCTGATTCGCATGAGCCGCACCGAGACGTATCTCTCGCAAGAGCTCGGTCGCGAACCCACCGACGACGAAATCGCCCTCGCCCTCGAAGACACCGTTGAAAACGTCCGCACCGCGCGTCGCATGACCGCGGCGGAGCTGTCGCTCGACGCCCCGGTGGATCGCACCGACAAGGACGCGGCCACGCTGGGCGAGCGGTTCGCGGGCCAGGAAGGCGGCGAGATCGAGGAGAAGACCGACGGCAGGCTGATGCGCGAGTTCATCGATCGCATCTTCCAGAAGTACCTGACGCCGCGCGAGCGCAAGATCCTGTACCTGTATTACGGCCTCGAGGAAGGTAGCGAGGCGATGACACTGGAGAAGATCGGCGCGCTGATGGGCGTCACCCGGGAACGAATCAGGCAAATACGGGAACGGGCGTTCGAGAAGCTGCGTGAATCGCCCGACGGCCGGGCGCTAAAAGGCTTTTGGCGAGCAGCCTGAGGACCGGCAAAGGCTAGACGCGTAGGCGCACAGCGGTGAACAGTTTGAGGGGTCAGGACAAGCATTTCCTGACCCCTCTGTGCTGCTATCCGCTGCGCGTCTGCGCGTCTGCGCGTCTAGCCTTTGCATTTTCGGTATACTATTTACCCATGGCCCGCGAGCTTCCCATTTTTCCCCTTCCGATCGTCCTGTTCCCCGGGGCCCCGCAGCCGCTGCATGTGTTCGAGCCGCGCTATCGCCAGTTGCTGGCCGACTGCCTCGCCGCCGACCGGCGGTTCGGAATCGCGTACGTCCCGGCCGAGCGCGACGCCGGAGTCGAGCCGCTGCCGCGTCCCGGCGATGTGGGATGCGTGGCGGTGATCCGCAACACGCAAGGGTTACCCGACGGCCGCTCCAGCGTTCTGACCGTCGGGGAACGACGCTTCGTCCTGATCGACTGGGTCAGCTCGGATCGTCCCTACCGGCTCGCGCGGGTGGACGAGTTCGACGACGAGCCCGTCGACGCGAGCGAGGCCGTGACGCTCGCGGCGGACGTGCGCGAGGGCTTCACGCGTCTGGCGCAAGCGCTCGCCATCCTCACGGGGCGCGAGGACGATGCGATCGAGCTCCCGGCCGACCCGCAGCTGCTGTCGTTCCAAGTGGCGGCGGCGCTGGAGCTCCCGCCGGAGGCGAAGCGCGGGTTGCTGGCGCTCCGCAGCACTACGGCGCGGCTGCGGCAGCTCGCCACCCTCGTGGGGCCGCTCGTAGCCGACGCCGAGCGCCGGGCGGCGGTGCGTCAGCGCGCCAAGAGCAACGGGCGCGGCGGACCGCACCCCCAGATCGAGCAGGCCACATGATCACCGCGGCGTTGGTCGAGGCGCTGACGGGCATCGTGGGCGCGCAGCACGTGCGCACCGCGCCTGCCGAACGCGTCACCTACGCGCGGGATGGCCTGCCGACCCACCGCCGCGTGCCGGCGGTCGTGGTGCTGCCCGGGAGCCGGGAGGAAGTCATCGCGGTGGTACGGCTGCTGGCCGCCCATCGCGTTGCCGTCGTGCCGCGGGGCGCCGGGACCGGGCTGTCCGGCGGGGCCCTCGCGGACGGCTCCGCCGTGCTGTTGGTCCTCACCCGGTTGAACCGTATTCTCGGCATAGATCCCAAGAACCGGCTCGCCCTGGTCGAGCCCGGCGTGGTGAACGCGCGCCTCTCGGTCGCCGCGGCGCCGCACGGCCTGTACTACGCCCCCGACCCCTCGAGCCAGACGGCCTGCACCCTGGGCGGCAACGTGGCCGAGAACGCGGGCGGCCCGCATTGCCTCAAGTACGGGGTCACCGCGCAGCACGTGCTCGCGCTCGAAGTGGTGCTGGGCGACGGCCGCGTCGTGGAGCTCGGCAGCCCGGGCGGCGAGCCGTGGGGGCCGGATCTGGTCGGGCTGTTCGTCGGCTCCGAGGGGAACTTCGGGATCGCGACCCGGATCGCCGTGCGGCTGCTCCCGCTGCCGCGCGCAGTGCGCACGTTGCTCGCGGACTTCATGTCGCTCCGGACCGCCGGCGAGGCCGTCTCGGCCGTCATCGCCAGCGGCATCGTTCCCGCTGCGCTCGAGATGATGGACCAGTCGTGCGTCCGCGCGGTCGAGGACTCCGTGTACGCGGCGGGGTATCCCCGCGACGCCGCGGCGGTGCTGCTCGTCGAGCTCGACGGCGGCTCCGACGTCGCGGTCACGGCCGACGCCGAGACCATCCAGAGCGTGCTGAGGGAGCACGGCGCCCGCTCGACCCGAACCGCTGCCGACGCGCGCGAGCGCGAGCGCTTGTGGCAGGGCCGCAAGAAGGCGTTCGGCGCGATGGGCCGTCTCTCCCGCGACCTCGTCGTGCAGGATGCGGTCGTCCCCCGCTCGACCCTCCCCGATGTGCTCGAGACCATCGCCCGCATCGCGGCGACATATCAGCTCACGGTGAGCAACGTGTTCCACGCCGGCGACGGTAACCTGCACCCCAACATCTCGTTCGACGGCCGCGTGCCGGGGCTCAAGGCCAGGGTGGACGCCGCGAGTACCGAGATCATGGAGGCGTGCATCGCCGTGGGAGGCACGATCACCGGCGAGCACGGCGTGGGGCTCGACAAGCTGCGCTATATGCCGTTGATCTTCGATGCGGAATCCCTCACGGCGATGCGTGCCGTGCGGCGCGTGTGGGACCCGGAGGAGCAGGTGAACCCTGGGAAGGTGGTCCCCGTGCATGCCTGCCGGGAGTGGTCTGGAGCGACCGGTCGCCCTCTCCGGGCTGAAGCCTGGGCTCGGCCGGACACTGCCCTTAAGGGCAGCGCGCCGCCGAGCCCACCCTTGAGGGTGGGAATACCATGAGCGTGCTCGAAAGAGTCCGCGCCTTGCTAGGCGCAGACGCCGTGGAGCTCGCCGGCGGCCCCGATGCCGTGCCGCGGGTGGCCCCCGCCTCCCCCGATGCAGTCGCGCTGCTGCTCGGCACGGCGCGCCAGGAGGGATGGCGCGTCCGACTCGAGGGCGCCGGGACGTGGCTGCCCGCCGACGCTCCCGCCGACCTCGCGCTCACCACCCGGCGGCTGGACCGCGTTCCCGCGATCGAGCCGCAGGACCTCTCCGCCACCGCGGAGGCGGGGATCGGCTGCGACCTGTTGCGCCAGCAGCTCGCCGACCGCGGCACCTGGCTCGCGCTCGATCCTCCCGGCCTGGCCGGGCGCACGCTCGGCTCCGTCGTGGCCACGGCGACCGCGGGGCCGCTGCGCCAGGGCTTCGGCGCGGTGCGCGACCACGTCCTCGGCGTCACGTTCGTCACCGGTGACGGCCGCCTGGTACAGAGCGGCGGGCGAGTCGTGAAGAACGTCGCCGGGTACGACCTCACCAAGCTGGAAGCGGGTGGATTCGGCGCGTTCGGCGTGATCGTGCTGGTGCACCTGCGGCTCCGCGCCCTGCCGCGCGCCGACCAGACGTTCGTCCTCGAGGGGACACGGGAGGACCTGACGCAGGTCGCTGAAGACATCACCGCGGCGGGGCTCCAGCCGGCCGCGCTCGAGCTGATGTCGCCGGCGCTGGCGCGGCGCGAGGGCTGGGCGCTGGCGGTGCGGCTGGCGGGGTCGGCGGCGCTGGTCGCCGCCGAAGAGGCGGGGCTGCGCGGGGCGAGCGGCGGCCGGTTCACGGCGCTACGCGCCGACGAGGCGCACGGATTTTGGATGCGGGCGGCGGAGAGCTTCGCGACCCGCCCCATCGCGTTCCGGACCGGCGGGCTGCCGGACTCGAGCGACGAGCTGCTCGACCTGCTGCAGCATCAGGTGGGCGACGAGTGGGTGTCGGCGAGCCCCGGCGTCGGCGCGATCCGCTGGGCGGGGGACACCACGGTGGACCGGCTGCGCCGCCTGCGCCGCACGCTCGCGGGGCTCGAGGTGCCGCTCACCCTGGAACGCGCCCCCTGGTCGATCCGGAGCGCGGTGGGCCACTTCGGCGCCTACCGCGAAGGCGTCGGCCCGCTCGTCGCGGGCCTGCGACGCACCTTCGACCCCGGCGAAGCATTCGTGGTGGCGGTCGAAGGCTCCGAGTGACGCCGATGCATGTCTGACCGCGGCGGGTTCGAGGCACTCGACGCCTGCGTCCACTGTGGCTTCTGCCTCCAGGCGTGCCCCACATTCGTCGCCACCGGCGACGAAGCCGATAGCCCGCGCGGACGCATCGAGCTGATGCGCGCGCTCGAGGCCGGCGAGCTCGCCCCCGACGACCCCGCCGTCGTCGTACACCTCGATCGTTGCCTCGGCTGCCGGGGCTGCGAGCCTGTCTGCCCCTCGGGCGTCGGCTACGGACGCGGCATCGAAGCAGCCCGCGCGCTGCTCGCCACGAAGCGCCGCCCGGCCCCGCTGGCGCGCGCGGCGCTGTGGGCGCTGACGACGCCGGGCCCGTCGCGCATCGCCTACCGGTTCGCGCGCCTGTTGCGGGCGACGGGGCTTCCCGGCCGGCTGGCCGGGTGGGGGCGGTTCCGGTTCGCGATGGGGATGTTGGCGGCGAGCGCGCCGGAGGGCGGTGGAAGGCGGTGGAGATCGGTGAAGGTTGGTGGAGGTGCGCCCCGCAGCAGCCTCCACCATCCTCCACCAACCTCCCCAGCCTCCCCAGTTCTGCTGTTTCGCGGTTGCGTCATGGATGGCCTCTTCTCCCACGTCCACGACGCCACCGTGCGGACGCTCGAGGTGAACGGCTACGCGGTGCGGGAGGTCCCCAGGCAAGTCTGCTGCGGTGCGCTGCACGCCCACGCCGGGCTGCGCGAGGAGGCACGCCGGCTCGCACGGGGGAACGTCGCGGCGTTCGCAGACGGCGACGAGCCGATCGTCGTCAATAGCGCGGGGTGCGGGGCGATGCTGAAGGAGTACGGTCACCTGGTGGACGAAGCGAAGTTCGCGGCGCGGGTGCGCGACGTCACCGAGCTACTCGCCGCGCGGGGCCCCCGGCCCGGCGCCCCGGTCGACGCCCAGGTGGCGTACGATCCGCCGTGCCATTTGCTGCACGCCCAGCGGATCGCCGACGAGCCGTACCGCGTGCTCGCAGCGATTCCGGTGCTGCGCGTCGTGTCCCTCCCCGACGCCGCCCAGTGCTGCGGCAGCGCGGGACTGTTCACCCTGCTCGAGCCCGCGATGTCGCGCGCAGTGCTCGCGCCCAAGCTCGCCTCGCTCCGCACCGCGTCGCCGCAGGTGGTCGCGACCGGCAACCCCGGGTGCCTGATGCAGCTCGGGGCGGGGCTCGCCGCCGGCGGGCTACGCGCCGCCGCGCGTCATCCCGTGGAGCTGCTCGATGAATCGTACCGCGCGGCGGGCTATTATGCGTGAGGGAGCATGATCGAAGCGGTGCTATTCGACTTCAACGGGGTGATCGCGGACGACGAAGAGCAGCATCGGGAAGCGCTGGGCGCGGTGCTCGCCGAGGCAGGACTCTCGCTCACGCGTGAGCAGTACTACTCCGACTTCCTCGGTTTCGACGACCGCAGCTGCCTGATCGAGGCCTTCCTGCGCGCCGGCAAGCCGCTACCGTCGCTGGGTCTCGAGCACCTGCTCGACGAGAAATCCCGGGTGTACCAGCGCCTGATCGACCGATCGCTCGCGCTCGTGCCCGGCGCGGCCGCGTTCGTGCCACGCGCGGCGCAGCGCTTTCGACTCGGCGTGGTGTCGGGCGCGCTGCGGCGGGAGGTCGACCTCGTGCTCGACCGCGTGGGGTTGCGACGCCATTTCGACGTGCTCGTCGCCGCCGAAGACGTGGGGCGCGGCAAGCCCGACCCGGCGGGGTACCTCGCCGCACAGGGCGCGCTGGACCGCCGCCGGCCCCTGCCGGTCGGCCACTGCGTCGTGATCGAGGACTCGCTGCCGGGGCTGCGGGCCGCTCGCGCCGCGGGGATGCGCTGCACTATGCTCACCACCAGTCATCCGCCTGCCGCGCTCGCGGGGGCCGGCGCCGACCTAGTGTGGTCTTCATTCGCAGGGCACGACCCTGACGAACTGCTCGCGCTCGCCGCACGATGACCGACGCTCCGCCACCGCTCCCGACCTCGGCGCCTGCCACCGTCGCCCGTCTCGCTCCGGGCACGGTCTCGCCGGTGCGGCTCGCCGCCCTGCGTACCGGCGCCGTCCTGGCGCGCGTCGAGGCCGCGCTCGTCGCCCTCACCGGCCCCGGGGCCGTCAGTGCCGCCCAGGGGCTGCTCACCAACGACGTCGAGAAACCGGGAGACGGGGCGTTCGTCTATGGCGCGCTGCTCACCCCCAAGGGCATGATCGTCGTCGATGCCTGGACCTCGCGACTCGGATCCACCGTGAGTTTCACGGTCCCAGCGGAAGGACGGGAGCGCGCGCTCGCGATCTTCACGCGCTCGGTGCCGCCGCGCCTCGCGCGCCTCGCGGACCGCACGGCCGAGCTGGCGGTGTACCGGCTGGCGGGCCCCAACGCGCTCGCGGTCGCCGAAGCCGCCGGCCTGCCCGTCCCGCCGGGCCCGGGCCGGGTCCTACCGGCGCCGGGCGGCACCAGCGAGATCGCGCGCGCCACGGAAGGGGCGCCGTTCACGCTGCAGCTCGCCGTGCCGATTGCGGAGACGGAGGTGGTCGTCGCCCGGCTGGCCGCAGCCGGGGCCGTTCCAGGCGACGGCGCGACGCTCGAGCTCGCGCGCATTCTGGCGGGTTGGCCGCGCCTCGGCGCTGAAGTAGACGACAAAACGATCCCGCAGGAGGTCCGGTACGACGAGCTGGGCGGCGTGTCTTACACCAAGGGGTGCTACACCGGCCAGGAAACCGTCTCGCGCCTCCACTTCCGCGGCCACACCAACCGCTACCTGCGCGGCCTCCTGTTCGACGCCGAGCCGCCCGCCGCCCCGGCGGACGGGTGGAGCAGCGTGACGCACCTCGATCGCGACGTCGGTCGTGTGACGAGCCTCGCCTGGGTGCCCGAGAGCGGCGTCGCGGGCGGGGGCCGCTGGATCGGGCTCGCGCTGATTCGCCGCGAGGTGGGGCCGGGGGTGATGGTTCGCGCCGCTGGCCGCGACGCGCGGGTCGTCGACGTCCCGTTCGCCGTTCCGTTCGTCGGCCCCGCATGAGCGTGCTGGTCACGGGCGGGAGCGGCCTGGTCGGCAGCCACGTGATCGAGGCGCTCCGCTCCCGCGGCGCGTCGGTACGCGCCCTGGTGCGCCCCGCGAGCCGCGCGGCGGTCGAGCGGCTCGGCGCGGACCCGGTCCCGGGGGACGTGACCGACCCCGCCGTGTGGCGCGCCGCTGCTCACGGCGTGCGCGGCATCGTGCACGCGGCTGCGCTGGTGCAGCGGCGCTGCAGCTGGGAGCGCTACGTCGCGGTGAACGTGGAGGGGACGCGGCTCGCCGCCCAAGCCGCCGGCGCGGCCGGCGCGCGGCTCGTCCACATCTCCTCCGTCGCCGTGTACGGCGGCTCGGGCGCCTACGGCGTCGATCGGGAGCGCCGGGGCGAGGACTCCCCCTTCCTGCCGATCGCGGAGTCGGACTTCTATGCCCGCAGCAAGCGCCTGGCCGAAGCGGTGGTGCGGGACGCGGCCGGCGGCGGGCTCAGCGCGGTGGCGCTGCGTCCCAACGTCGTCTACGGCGAGCGCGACCGCCTCTTCACGCCGCGGGTCATCCGCGTCGTGCGCTTTGGCGTCGTGCCGCGCATCGGCCCCGGCACCAACCGGCTCTCGTGCGTGTACGCCGGGAATGTCGCCGCGGCGGTCGTCGCGGCGCTCGAGGCGCCGGTCTCCGACTTCCGCGCGTACCACGTGACGAGCGATGCGCCGCCGCCGCTCACGCAGCGCGAGTTCTTCGCCGCCTTCGCTGCGGCGCTTGGCTCACGGCCCCGAGCGATCCCGATCCCCCTAGGCTTGGCGCGGGTCGTGATGGGCGTTCTGACATCGCGCACGCTGGCGCGGGCCGCCGCCTCCTTTATCATCGGGGAGAACCCGTACGGCGACGACCGGGCCCGCAGCGAACTCAGCTGGCGGCCGCCGTTCACGGCCCAGGAGGCCGTGGGTCGGACGGTGCGCTGGTTCGTGGAGAACGAAAAGCCCGGGCGCTAGTCCCGGGCATCGTCACCGCGTGGGGGGGGCGCGCTGCTTACGGCTTCTTCTTCGCCGCGGGCTTCGCCGCTGGCTTCGCCGCGGGGGCCGCCGGCGCCATCTTCTTCGACGTATCGGCCATCATCATCTTGCCGGTGTCGGCCATCATGTGCTTCGCCGTGTCGCTCATCATCATCGCGTGCGATGTGTCCTGCGTCATCTGGGTCTGCTGAGCAGGCTGCTGGTCCGCCTTCTTACAGGCGCCCATCGTGACGACGGCCAGGGCGAGTGCGAGACGCTTCATGCTTACTCCTGAGAAGAGAGTAGCGGTTGAGGGGGGCCTTCGGCGGGGGAACCTAGCGTTGGGACCCCCGGAGTCAAGGGCGTTCCTACGAAGCGGGGTATACTAGGCGTGCCACCAGATCGGCGGAGCTTCCTGGGCTGGGTTGCTTCGGTAACGGCGGCGGTCAGGCCGTCGGGCGGTCGGGCAATCGCGGCTCCGCCCGTCACCGTCGAGGCCACACCGACACCCTTGTACCAGCAGCCCGACGGGCGTCGCAATCTCGTGCGCATCACCGTCACCGGCCTCGAGGCCCCTGCCGCGCGTGCCCGCGTGACCGACCGCCGCGGCGCGCTGGTGGGAACTGCGGGGATCCTCCCCCTCGCTGGCGGCGCCGGGACGGGGACGGCATTCGCCGGCGAAGTGTGGGTGCCCCTCTCCGAGCCGTCGGAGTTTCAGATCGACCTCGAAGTGGGCAAGCAGCGCGTGGCCCGGCGCAAGTTGCGGCTCGTGCCGCCCCGGCGCTGGACGCTGTACTGGCTCGCGAGCAATCATACCGACGTCGGTTACACGGACCTGCAGGAGCGCTGTCTCGAGATCCACCGTAAGAACCTCGACGCGGCGCTCGCCCGGCTCCCCGCGCATCCCGACTATCGGTGGAGCGCGGAGTGCGCCCTGCAGGTGCTCTCCTATGTCGAGAACCGCTCGCCGGCGGCGGGCGAGGCGCTGGTCCAGGCGATCCGCGACGGCAAGGTAGGGTTCGGAGCGCTGTTCGCGAATGTCCTGACGGGGATCCTCGACCACGAGACGTTCGCACGCGTCGTCTGGCCCACCGGCCTGTTCGCCCGCGAGCGCGGGCTCGGCTACCTGAGCGCGCAAATCACCGACGTGCCCGGGCAGCCCCTCACCTTTCCCACGGTGCTCGCGGCCAGCGGCGTGCGCTACCTGGCGAGCGGCCCGAACCCGGAGCGGGCGGTGCCGCTGCTCCCCGAAGCGGAAGCGACGCGCTTCGGGCTCACCGGGGAGTGGACGACCTATCCGCAGCTGTACTGGTGGGAGGGGCCCGACGGCAGCCGGGTGCTGCACTGGCGGGCGTACCACTACGGCGACGCCCTGCGCTTCGGGTTCGACGTCGGCGCCGAGGCAATGGCGCGGCGCTTGTCCGACTGGCTGCTCACGAACCCGGTGCTCGTCTCGCCGGGCTACCCCTACGATGTCGCCTTGTTGTACGGCGCGCAGTGGGACAACGCCGTCATGGACGAGCGGCTGGTGGAGAACTTCGAGGAGTTCCGGCGGCGGTACGCCTTCCCGCGCATCGTCGCGGGCCGCGCGGAAGACTTCTTTCGCGACGTGGAACGGCGGTTCGGGTCGAAGCTGCCGGTGCGGCGCGGCGACACGGGGCTCTATTGGGAGGACGGCGCCGCCTCGACCGCGGCGGAGCTGGCGCGCTATCGGGCCGCGCAGCTCGCGGCGCGCGCCGTCGAGCTGCTCGCGCTGTGGGACGGGCGGACCGAGGCGCCGGACGCGGAGGGCGCCGGGCGCATGCGCCGCCGCGCCGACGAGCGCCGGCAGATCTGGCGCGACCTGCTGCTGTTCGGCGAGCACACCTGGGGCGCAGCGGGGAGCGTGACGGAGCCGGAGGGGCGGCAAACGGTCGCGCAGTGGGAGTACAAGCGCCGCTTCCTGGACGGCGCCGTGGCCGCGCTGCAGGAGCAGGTGGGGGGGGCGCTGCTCCGCATCGGGCGCGCCACGGCGGCCGGTGCCGGCCGTCTGGTCTTCAACGCGTCCAGCTGGCCGCGGACTGACGTGGTGCGGCTGCCGGGCGGCGCCGGCCGCCGGCTCGCGTACGAAGGGCGCGAGTGGCCCGCCGTCGACCTGCCCGACGGCGCTGCGCTCGTCCTGGCTCGGGACGTCCCCGCGCTCGGCTATCTAGCGCTGGCGGAGCGCGCCGGTGCCCCGAATCCGCCGCAAGACGGCGGTACGGCGCTGGAGGCGCAGGCGGGGAGCTTCCACGTCGTGCTCGATCCCGGGACGGGCGCGATCCGCTCGCTCACGGGTGGTGACGGCCGCGACCGGGTGAAACCCGGCGCCTGGTCGGGATTGAACGAGCTGGTGTATGTCACGGGGGGCGCCAACAGCGTGCTGTGGACCGCCGCCGCGCGTGAGCATCTGGCCGCGGCGCCGCAGCTGAGCGTCGCGACGGCCCGGCTCGACTCGGCGCGGCGTGAGCGCCTGCCGGGCATCGGCATGCGGCTCGTCATCGCACGCAAGTTGGACGGATTCGCGGCGATCACG
This sequence comes from Gemmatimonadales bacterium, assembly GCA_035637455.1. Taxonomy (GTDB): domain Bacteria; phylum Gemmatimonadota; class Gemmatimonadetes; order Gemmatimonadales; family GWC2-71-9; genus 20CM-4-69-16. Next base: position 2,627 of record DASPXE010000276.1, on the reverse strand, counting down.
TCCGTCGTGACGCTGTACGACGAGCTGCCGTGGATCGACATCGAGAACCGCTGTACCAAAACCGCCACGCTCGACAAGGAAGCGCTGTACGTCGCCTTCCCGTTCGCGTTCACCAAGCCCACCGTAGAGGTCGAGGTCCCGCTCGGACGGATGACCGTCGAGCAGGATCAGCAGCCGGGCAGCTGCCGCGACTGGTACTGCCACGCGCACTGGGTGTGGCTGCACGAGGGCACGGACGGGGGGGGCGTGCTGTGGAGCGGCCCGGACACGCCCCTGTTCGCCCTGAACGACATCGTCCGCGGTCAGTGGCGCCGCAAGATCGCCCCGGACGGCACGCTGCTCGCGTACGCGATGAACAACTACTGGCACACGAACTACGCGGCGCGGCAGGGCGGCGAGTATGCGTGCCGCTTCCGGATCTCCCTGCTCGCACCGTCGCCCGCCGGGGATGCCGCCGAGCCGGTGCGGCGCGGGTGGGCGGCGTGCGACCCGCTGTACGTGAGCGTGCCCTACATGAACGCGAGCTCCGGGCCGCTCGTCGCGAAGGACGCCGCGCTGACCATCGGGGACGCGGGCGTCCTCGTCCTGGGCGCGAAGCCGGCGGACGACGGGGAGGGGGCCGTCGTCAAGCTGCTCGACGTCAGCGGCGCGGCCCGGAGCGTGGCGGTCGGGCCCGCGGCGTTCGAATTCCGCGAAGCGCGTCACGTCAACCTGGTCGAGATGAACAGCGCGGCGATCGCCGTCGGGCCGGACCGTCGCGTGACGCTCGAGCTCCCCGCCCGCGGCGTCGCCGCCGCGCGACTCTTTACACCGCGGGCGGCGGCCGGTTAACTATGGAGCCATGAACAAGCCGACCACACTGGGCGAACTGAAACACACCGAGTGGGCGAGCGACGCCCGCATCCATCGCACGGTGAAGGATGAGATGCGGGAGAACCTGATCTGCCTGCTCGAGAACGGCTCCCCCTTGTTTCCCGGGATCGTGGGCTACGAGGACACCGTGATCCCGCAGCTCGTGAACGCGATCCTCTCGCGCCACAACTTCATCCTGCTCGGGCTGCGCGGGCAGGCGAAGAGCCGCATCCTGCGCCAGCTGGTGACGTTGCTCGACGAAGAGGTCCCGATCCTCGCCGGCAGCGAGGTGAACGACAACCCGTTCGCGCCGATCTCGAAGTACGGTCGCGAGCTCGTGACCGAACGGGCCGAGCGTGCGCCGGTCGCGTGGCTGCCGCGCGACGCGCGCTTCGTCGAGAAGCTCGCTACCCCCGATGTCACGATCGCCGATATCATCGGCGACGTGGACCCCATCAAGGCGGCGCGGGGGGGACACCTGCTCTCCGACGAGCTGACCATGCATTTCGGGCTGCTGCCGCGCGCCAATCGCGGGATCTTCGCGATCAACGAGCTCCCCGACTTGGCCGGCAAGATCCAGGTGGGGCTCTTCAACATCATGCAGGAGGGCGACGTTCAGGTGAAAGGCTACCCGGTGCGCCTGAACCTCGATGTCGCGCTCGTCTTCACCGCCAACCCCGAGGACTACACGGCCCGCGGCAAGATCATCACGCCGCTCAAGGACCGGATCGGCTCGGAGATCCTCACGCACTACCCCTACACCGTCGAGCTGGGCGCGGCGATCACGCGCCAGGAGTCGTGGCTCGAGCGCAACGGCCGGCCGCTCCGGCTCCCCGACTTCATCGCCGAGCTGATCGAGCGCATCGCGTTCGAGGCGCGCGACGACAAGCGGGTGGACCGGCGCAGCGGCGTGTCCCAGCGCCTGCCGATCAGCGTGCTCGAGAACGTGGTGTCGAACGCCGAGCGACGCACCATCCTCACGAAGGAAAAGACCGTCGTGCCGCGGATCTCCGACATCTACGCGGCGCTGCCTGCGATCACCGGCAAGCTCGAGCTGGAGTACGAAGGCGAGCTACAAGGCCCCGAGGTGATCGCCAAGGACCTGATCCGGCGCGCCGCCGGCAAGACGTTCGAGGCGCGGGTCGGGGGCGCCAACGTGGACGATGCCGTGCACTGGTTCGACGAGGGCGGCGCCCTCAAGATCTCCATGGACGAGCGTTCGGAGACCTGCCTCAAAGGCTTCAGCGTGGTCCCGGGACTGCTCGACCTCGTGGACCAGGTGGGGCTCGCGGCGAAGAAAGACCCCGCGACGATGGTCGCGGCGTGCGAGCTGGTGCTCGAAGGCCTGGTCGCCGAGAAGCGGATCTCCCGCTCCGAAGAGCTGGGCTACGTGCGGGCGCGCGCCGAGCCCAAAGGGCCGGGGTACGGGAAGACCGGAGGCGGGCCGAACCTGTTCTCGTGAGACCTCAGACATCAGACATCAGACGTCAGACATCGGACATCAGCGCTGACGTCTGACGTCTGACGTCTGACGTCTGACGCAGTATCTTCTCTCCGTCTCTCCCCCTCGGAGCCCCCATGGGCAAGCTCGTTTCCGGCGCCGTGCTCCTTGCCATCGCGTTCACCCTGTTGCTCGCCGCCGCGACGCTCCGGTCTCAGCGTCCCGGGCCCGTCGTCAACCTGCTGCGGCTCGCCGGCTATGGCCTGGCCGCGATCGCCCTGGCCGTCGGGATCGGGTCGCTCATGGTCGTGATCGACCCCGGCGAGGTCGGCGT
>DASPXE010000275.1:0-2394 GCA_035637455.1 Gemmatimonadales bacterium | reverse complement strand
CCGTGTCGCTGATCGCGTTCGTGTGGCACGAGCTGACGACGGAGCACCCGGTCGTGGATCTCCGCATCCTGAAGAGCCGGCAGCTCGCCGTGGGGGTGGTGTTCGGCGGGGTGCTGGGAATCTGTCTGTACGCCACCGTGTTCGTGCTGCCGGTGTACCTGCAGAACCTCCAAAACTTCACGGCGGAGCAGACCGGGTTCGTGATCCTGCCGGGCGCGCTCGCGAGCGCGTTCACGATGGCCACGATGGGGCGAACCACGGGCAAGTTCGACGGGCGGCTCTCGATCCTCGCGGGAGTCTCGATCTTCGCCCTGTCGATGTGGAAGCACGCCCACTTCACCACCGACAGCGGCATGTCCGACTTCTTCTGGCCGCTGATCTTCCGGGGCGTGGGGCTCGGCCTGATCTTCGTGCCGCTCACGAACCTCGCGCTCGCCGACCTGCCGATGAGCAAGATCCCGAACGGCACCGGGCTCTTCAACCTGATGCGGCAGCTGGGCGGGAGCGTGGGGATCGCGATCTCGGCGACGCTGGTGCAGCGGTTCACAGCGATCCATCGCGCCGACTTGATTGCCAACGTCACCCAGTTCAGCGAGGTGACGCGCGAGCGCCTGGCGGGCATCATGACCAGACTCGTGGCGACGGGCACGCCGGCGCCGCTCGCCGAGGCGAAGGCGCTGATGGTGCTGAACGGTCAGGTGACGCGGCAGGCGATGATGCTCTCGTTCGAGCAGCTGTTTCTATTGTTTGGGGCGTGCTTCGTGTTGTCGCTGCCGCTCTTGCTGTTGATGCACAAGAGCAAGGGAATGCCGGGGGGCGCCGCCGCACATTGAAGCACCTAATCCCCAGTGAATGGAGCGTGTATCTGTGAGGAAAGACAAGAAAGTACGCGTCGGCGATCGCGCGCCGGATTTCACGCTGCCGGACCAGACGGGTAAGCCAGTGCAGCTGCGGGATCTGCTCGGCCGAGGGACCGTGGTGCTCTACTTCTACCCGAAGGATGAAACCCCGGGGTGCACGCTCGAAGCGCGTGCGTTCCGGGACAGCTACGACCGGTTCACCGCCGCAGGCGCCGAGGTCGTGGGCATCAGCTCGGATTCGGTCGCGTCGCACCGCCGGTTCGCGGCGCGCCACGGGTTGCCGTTCCTGCTGCTCTCCGACCGTGGCGGCGCGGTGCGCGAGCTGTACGGCGTCGAGAAGACGCTGGGCTTGCTGCCCGGCCGGGTGACGTACGTAATCGACAAGGCGGGTGTGGTGCGGCGCACCTACTCGTCGCAGGTGCGCGCGACGCGGCACACCCGGGAGGCGCTGGAGGCGCTGCGTGCGCTGGATGAGGATGCGGCCTCCGCCCGTGCGTGAGCCGAGGGGTGAAGCCACCTAATTGGTCGCGCGGTCATAGCACCACCGTGAGCACCTTTTGATCCGAACCTGAAGCGCCGCGGCTGTCGACCACCGTCACGCGGATCGTGTAGCTCCCCGGCAATAGATATGTGTGCGTCGCCGAGACGGTGCTCTGGCTCGACGTGCTGCCACTCGTGGACGTGCCGTCGCCCCAGCTGATCGTGTACGACCACGGCCCGTCGTTGTCGGGGTCGCCGAACGTGGCCTGCTCGGTGTAGAGCAGACCGAGCAACACGGTTGCGTCGGACCCGGCGTTCACGGTCGGGGGCTGGTTGGGCTGGCTGACGGTCACACTGTGCGAGGTGGAGCCCGTCGCGCCCTGATTGTCGGTCACCTTGAGCGTGATCGTGTAGGTTCCGCCGGCCGCGTACGTGTGGGACGGGTTCTGGGACGTCGAGGTCGCCCCGTCACCCAAGGTCCAGCTGTAGGCGCTGATCGAGCCGTCGGGGTCGCTGCTCGTGCTCGTGAAGCTGCAGGTGAGCCCGCTGCAGCTTGACGTAAACGCCGCGCTGGGTGGCTTGTTCGGGGCCGTCACGGTAACGGACTTCGAGGTGGAGCCCGTCGCGCCCTGATTGTCGGTCACCTTGAGCGTGACGGTATAGGTCCCGCCGGCCGCATAACTGTGAGACGCGTTCTGCGCGGTTGACGTTGCGCCATCACCAAACGTCCAGCTGTAGGCGTTGATCGAGCCGTCGGGGTCGCTGCTCGTGCTCGTGAAGCTGCAGGTGAGCCCGCTGCAGCTTGACGTAAACGCCGCGCTGGGTGGCTTGTTCGGAGCCGTCACGGTGACGGACTTCGAGGTGGAGCCGGTCGCGCCCTGATTGTCGGTCACCGTGAGGGTGACGGTGTAGGTCCCGCCGGCCGCGTACGTGTGGGACGGGTTCGGCGCGGTCGACGTTGTGCCATCACCGAGCGTCCAACTGTAAGCGGCGATCGAGCCGTCAGGGTCACTGCTCGTGCTCGCGAAGTTGCACGTGAGCGCGCTGCAGCTCG
>DASPXE010000274.1:0-3073 GCA_035637455.1 Gemmatimonadales bacterium | reverse complement strand
GGCTCCTTCCTTAATGAGCTTCATCAAGTCCGCCGGCAGCGGAGGCTGCGCCTCGCGTCGTACCACCATGCGGTCCCCTTCTTTTTTGATGACGATCTGCTCACGTGCCTGGCGCTCGTCGGAGTCCGGGTAGTCGCTGCGAGTATGAGCGCCGCGGCTCTCGGTCCGCTCCAGCGCGGCGCGCGCGGTCGCCTCCGAGACCACGAGGAGGGACCGCAGGTCGATCGCGGTGTGCCAGCCGGGATTGTACTCGCGGCTCCCGGTGATCCCGACGTTTTGAGCACGTCGTTTCAACTTCTCGAGCTCGGTGAGCGCGGTTTCGAGGCCGCTCTTGTCGCGAATGATGCTGGCATGCCGCTGCATCACCGCCTGTAGCGCCGACTGCACCGCGAACGGATTCTCGCCGTCGCGCTCGAAGGGTTGGAGCGCCTCGCGCATCGTCGCTTCGACTGCGGCGTCCGGGATGGACGGGGGTGCCCCCCGCTTCGCCGCGGCGTGCAGCCCGGCCCGACGCCCGAAGACCAGCAGGTCGCTCAGCGAGTTCCCGCCCAGCCGGTTGGCCCCGTGCATGCCGCCCCCGACCTCGCCGACCGCGAATAGCCCGGAGACGGTCGACTCCTGCGTTTCGGCATCCACCTTCACCCCCCCCATCATATAGTGCGTGGTCGGGCCGATCTCCATCGCGTCCTTGGTGATGTCGACATGCGCCAGCTCTTTGAACTGGTGATACATGCTCGGCAACTTCTGCTTGATGTAGTCGGGGCTCTGCTTCGAGGCGATATCGAGCAGGACGCCTCCATGCTCCGTCCCACGTCCCTCGGCGATCTCGCGCACGATCGCCTTCGCCACCACGTCGCGGGTGAGGAGCTCGGGTGGCCGGCGATTCTGCTTGCGATCGCCCTTCACCCACGCGTCGGCTTCCGCTTCCGTCTCGGCGAAATCCCCCTTGAACATCTCGGGCATGTAGCGGAACATGAACCGCTCGCCCTTCGCGTTCTTGAGGACGCCGCCTTCGCCGCGCACCCCTTCGGTCACGAGAATGCCGCGCACGCCGGGTGGCCAGACCATGCCGGTGGGATGGAACTGCACGAACTCCATGTCGATCAGCTCGGCGCCGGCTGCGTAGGCGAGTGCGTGGCCGTCCCCCGTGTACTCCCACGAATTGCTCGTGATTTGCCACGCCTTGCCGATGCCGCCGGTCGCCAGGACGACGGCGCCGGCGCGAAACAGGACGAAGCGGCCGGTTTCGCGGAAGTAGCCGAGCGCTCCGGCCATTCGTCCGCCCACCACGAACAGGCGCACAATGGTGCATTCCATGTGGACGTCGAGTCCGGAGTGCACGGCGCGGTCCTGGAGCACGCGGATCATCTCCAGCCCGGTGCGGTCACCGACGTGGGCCAAACGACTGTAGGTATGGCCGCCGAAGGGGCGCTGATTGATGCGGCCATCGGGCGTGCGATCGAACAGCGCGCCCCACGCCTCGAGCTCCGTGACGCGGTCGGGCGCTTCCTGGGCGTGGATCTGGGCCATGCGCCAATTATTGTGCATCTTGCCGCCGCGCATCGTGTCGCGGAAATGCACGCGCCAGGTGTCTTCCTCCATCACGTTGCCGAGCGCTGCCGCGGCGCCCCCTTCGGCCATCACGGTGTGGGCCTTCCCGAGCAGCGATTTGCAGACCAGGGCGACTTTGGCTCTCTGCGCGCTGGCTTCGATGGCAGCACGCAGCCCGGCGCCACCGGCGCCGATCACCACGACGTCGTAGGTGTGGGTGCGAAGGTCTGACGTCGCCACTAGAAGAGCCTCACGTCGTGGATGATGCCCATCGCGCAGAGCCGGATGTAGACGTCGGTCAGCGCCACCGAAAAGAGCGAGCACCAGGCCCACAGCATGTGGTGGCTGTTGAGCCGGGTCACCCCGCGCCACAGCCGGTAGCGCGCCTGGCCACCGCGCGCGCAGGAGAAACAGTCGACGCCGCCGCCCACCAGGTGACGCAGCGAGTGGCACCCGAAGGTGTAGGTCGCCAGCAGGATCACGTTCACCGCCATCACCAGCGTCCCGATGCCGACGCCGAACTCGCGCGGGCCGGGCGCCATCGCGCCGTCCGGCAGCACGCCGTTCACGGGCCAGCGGGTGGCGAGGAACACGTCGTAGGAGAGAATGAAGATGAACACCACCGCGGCGTACATGAAGAACCGGTGCACGTTCTGCAGGATGAAGGGGAACTTGGTCTCGCCTCGGTAACCGTGCCGCGGCTCGCCGACCGCACAGGCCACGGGGTCGAGGAAGAAGGCCCGGTAGTAGGCCTTGCGGTAGTAATAGCACGTCAGCCGGAAGCCGAGTGGGAAGACGAGAATCAGGAACGCCGGCGAGAGCGGCCACCAGGACGGCTGCAGCAGCGGGGAGTAGAACGGAGACAAGTACGGCCCCCACTCGTAGTGCGCGCCGGTCCAGGCGGCCCAGGTGGCGTAGATGCCGAAGCTGCCGAGCACGAGCGCCGTGAGCGCGGGTGCCACCCACCAGGCATCGCGTCGCAGCGTCGCGCCGATGCCGCGCTCCTGCAAGTCCCGCAGCGACGTGGTCACAGGTTCACCGCGGCCATGGTTTGCTTCACCCCCTCCGCGGACTTCTGGAGCGCGGCCCGCTCCTGGGCGGTGAGGTCCACCTCGAGAATCTGCTCGAGCCCCTTACGCCCGAGCTTGGCTGGCACCCCGCAGTACATCCCCGACAGCCCATACTCTCCCTTGAGCCAGACGGCGCACGGCAGGATACGCTTCTTGTCCCGCACGATCGCTTCGACCATCTGCACGACGGCGGCGGACGGCGCGTAGTACGCTGAGCCGGTCTTCAAGTAGCCCACGATCTCGGCGCCGCCGTTGCGCGTGCGCTCGACGATCTGGTCGAGCTTCGCCTTGTCGAGCAGCTGGCTGACGGGGATTCCCGAGACGGTCGTGTATGACACCAGCGGCACCATCATGTCGCCGTGGCCCCCCAGCACCATCGCCTGGATGTCCTCGACCGAGGCGTCCAGCGCTTCCGCCAGGAAGGCGCGGTACCGCGCTGTGTCGAGCACGCC
>DASPXE010000273.1:0-1719 GCA_035637455.1 Gemmatimonadales bacterium | reverse complement strand
TGACGCCAGCATTGCCGAGGCTGGGGTTCCCCTCTCACATCCCAGAGCGAGGCTGATCAGCGCAACGCCCGCGAGTCCTGCACTCGAGGTCCGCGCATTCATTGAGTGTTCCTCCCTCTCCGTGTGCTTCCTATTGGGTGAGTTTACGCCGCGTGCAAAAGGCCGTTCACGTGCACAGGCGGGGGACGGGCCGTGAATCGGTGGAACTGCTTTCGGGATCTGATCGGGGTTGGGAGAGCGGCGCGAACCGACTTGGATACCGACTCCAGTGTGGAGCCAGCGGGAATGAACGCTGCGCGACGGCTTCCCGTTTGACCCAAGCGCCGACGATGGGCTCCCATTCTCACCCTCCGGCGGGTCGAGATGAGCAGGTCGGTGGGGCTCTTAGGGCGCGACACCGACCTTCGCACATTCGGAAACACGGCGGCGGCTTACGCCCTTCGCGCTGGCTCGCGAATGCCCGCACCGAATCCTGTCGCTTCACATCTGCCGGCGCCGGAAAGAGAACTGGCCGGACGGGCGTCCCTACTCAGCCGGCTTCGCGAGCTCCTCTCCGAGGGTCACGGGCGAGCCGCACGACATCGCGCCTCGGGCGATTGCCTCGCCTTGGACACACTCTTGTCACGAGTGCATTACAACTCGCCGCGCCCGGCGAGGCAGAGGCCGTCGATCGGGGGGAGAAGAATGCACGTTTCATGCTAGAACACTGGTCCCATGTCAACGCCGATCTGGATTGCACACCTTCGCCGACGGGAATTGCACACTCGGGGGGGCGGCCAGCCCAGTCTGGGGCTTACGCCTCCTGCCGGCTGGGCCGGCGGGCACGGGGTGATGCGGGCTTGACGGGGGCGGTGGCCAAGCGAGTGGCGAGCGCTCGGTGCTCCCGCATCCGGTAGCTGTTGCCCCGGATGTTCACGATGTGGCAGTGGTGGAGCAGCCGGTCGATGAGAGCGCCGGCCACGACCTCGTCGCCCAGCACCTCGTCCCACTCCTCGAAGCCCGTGTTGCTGATGAGCACCGTGCTGGCGTGCTCGTAGCGGCGAGACATGAGCTGGAACAAGAGTATCGCCCCGGTCCGGCTAATCGGCAGATAGCCGATCTCGTCAAGGATCATGAGACTCGGGAAGACCAGGGTCCGGAGACGGTGGCTCAGCCGGCCGGCTTGCTGGGCGTCCTCGAGCGACGTGATGAGGTCGGCGAGCGTGGCGTAGTAGACGCGGCGCCCGCCCTCGGCCGCAGCGACCGCGTGGCTGAAGGCCAAGTGGGTTTTGCCGACGCCCGGCGGTCCGAGGAAGACCACATTCTCCCGCCGCTCGATGAAGCTGAGCGTATGGAGACTCTCCAGCTGGTCCCGTTTGACGCTCGGCTGCAAGCTGAGGACGAGGGCCACAGGTGGTGCGTGGGCGGCGTGAGTCACTTCTTCGGTGAAGTGAGCGGGACCATGATATGAGCGTACGCCGTGCCGGCCCACATCACCCAGGGACCTCCGCTCTGACGCTGGGTCGGTATCCCCTCCAGCGCCCTTGGATGGTCGCAAGGCGCTCAAGACGTGGCCGCGTACGTCAGGCAGTACGGTCCTGATTCCGTCGCCGGAATCGTCTTCGTGGACAGCCCCGTATCGGCCGGGGCGGCAGAGGTGGTGATTCGCCCGCAGTTCGCCCAGGTCATCCTGTCACAAATCGCCGTGTACGCCGCGCATCCGAAAGAGTTCACAGAAGG
>DASPXE010000272.1:0-2362 GCA_035637455.1 Gemmatimonadales bacterium | reverse complement strand
CATTTTTCATCTTTTGAAAAGTGATTAATTAGAGTTTTTTCATTATTAACCCAAATGTTTCTTCTCAATTTATGAAAATTCATTAATAAAAGTTGTTCCAAATCATCTGATTTACCTAAATATCAATTTTCAAATGGTTTGAATTTGATCTGATTGATTTATGATCATTTTTCATCTTTTGAAAATTGATCAATTAGAGTTTTTTCATTTTTGACCCAAATGTTTCTTCTTAATTTATGAAAAGTCGATAATGCAAGTTGTGCCAAATCATCTAATTTACCTAAATATCAATTTTCAAATGATTTGAATTTGATCTGATTGATTTATGATCATTTTTCATCTTTTGAAAATTGATCAATTAGAGTTTTTTCATTTTTGACCCAAATGTTTCTTCTTAATTCATGAAAAGTCAATAATGAAAGTTCTGCCAAATTATCTGATTTACCTAAATATCAATTTTCAAATGATTTGAATTTGATCTGATTGATTTATAATCATTTTTTCCATTTTGAAAATTGTCAAAATCTAGTTTTTTGCATTTAAAATGCTTTTTTACTATAGAAATTGTTAATTATGCATTAATGAAAGTTGTTCAGCATCAAATTTGGCATTAATATACCAAGTATCAGCCAATTTAAGTCAAAACTGATGAAATTATGATGAATTTTCATTATAGCACCAAATGTTTCTTCTTAACAGTTGAAAAGTCAATAATAAAAGTAGTGCCAAATCATCTGATTTACTTAAATATCAATTTTTAAATGATTTAAATTTGATCTGATTGATTTATAATCATTTTTCATCTTTTGAAAAGTGATTAATTAGAGTTTTTTCATTATTAACCCAAATGTTTCTTCTCAATTTATGAAAATTCATTAATAAAAGTTGTTCCAAATCATCTGATTTACCTAAATATCAATTTTCAAATGATTTAAATTTGATCTGATTGATTTATGATCATTTTTCACTTTTTGAAAATTGTCAAAATCTAGTTTTTTGCATTTAATATGCTTTTTTACTAAGGAAATTGTTAATTATGCATTAATGAAAGTTGTTCAGCATCAAATTTGGCATTAATATACCAAGTATCAGCTAATTTTAGTCAAAACTGATGAAATTATGATGAATTTTCATTATAGCACCAAATGTTTCTTCTTAACAGTTGAAAAGTCAATAATAAAAGTAGTGCCAAATCATCTGATTTACCTAAATATCAATTTTCAAATGATTTAAATTTGATCTGATTGATTTATAATCATTTTTCATCTTTTGAAAAGTGATTAATTAGAGTTTTTTCATTATTAACCCAAATGTTTCTTCTTAATTTATGAAAATTCATTAATAAATGTTGTTCCAAATGGTCTAATTTATCTAAATATCAATTTTCAAATGATTTGAATTTGATCTGATTGATTTATGATCATTTTTCACATTTTAAAAATTGTTAAAATATAGTTTTTTGCATTTAAAATGCTTTCTTAGTATAGAACAGTCTTTATATCGAACCTTAATAGATGTCTGATCACTGCTCTTTATCGATGGACATGAATTATTGACTGGTGGTGTTGTTTCATACTTCTAAATAACGTGTTTCATAATTCCTAATGACATATGTACTCTTCCAGTGACAAACATAGTTAAATTGTCAAAAGATGCTTGATTTTAATCGTGATTAGTTCATCAACACAAAATCATGTTATCATACAACCCAATGGACATAGTCTAGTCTAATGGAGACCATTGAGACCAATAGACCAATCGACTGTCTCTTGGTCTATTGGTCCTGTCCATTGACTATTGGCAACCCTGCATTTGGGTCAATAATGAAAAAACTCTAATTAATCAATTTTCAAAAGATGAAAAATGATCATAAATCAATCAGATCAAATTTAAACCATTTAAAAATTGATATTTAGATAAATTAGATAATTTGGCACAACTTTTATTATTGACTTTTCAACTGTTAAGAAGAAACATTTGGGTCAAAAATGAAAAACTCTAATTGATCAATTTTCAAAAGATGAAAAATGATCATAAATCAATCAGATCAAATTCAAATCATTTGAAAATTGATATTTAGGTAAATTAGATCATTTGAAACAACTTTCATTAATGAATTTTCATGAATTAAGAAGAAACATTTGGTGTCATAATGAAAATTCATCATAATTTCATCAGTTTTGACTCAAATTGGCTGATACTTGGTATATTAATGCCAAATTTGATGCTGAACAACTTTCATTAATGCATAATTAACAATTTCTATAGTAAGAAAGGATTTTAAATGCAAAAAACTCGATTTTGACAATTTTCAAAAGATGAAAAATGATCATAAATCAATCAGATCAAATTCAAATCATTT
>DASPXE010000271.1:0-8375 GCA_035637455.1 Gemmatimonadales bacterium | reverse complement strand
TGCTCGATCGGATCGAGAGCGAGATCGCCTTGGACGGGGAGCTCACGGCGGAGCAGCGTAACAAGGCACTCGAGATCGCCGGCAAGTGTCCGGTCCATCGGACGCTCACGTCGGAGATCAACATCCGGTCGACGCTCGTGTGAGAATCCCAGACTCTGGCGAAGATTCCCCGGCTGCGCCGGCTACGCGTTTGGGGCTGCTTAACGGGGACGCCTGGGGCTGCGCATCAGTGTGAGAAGCGCTCCGACCAGCCCTACAGCGCTGGGATCGACACCCGCGAGGTAGTCGAGCAGGCCCCGGGCTACGAGGCGGAATTGTACGCCGTACGCGGTCACGCTTCAGTAATGAACCATATCCTTGAGAAGTTCCCGCCCCTCTCCGCCACCCCTTCGCTCGGCCGCGGCTCGGGCTGTGACAGTCTGAGCGGACGTTGCCTCCCGGTGAGTCGTTCAACATGATTCGGACGGTTCGCACACGGGGATCGGCGTGGGTGCAGCGCTCGCTGCTCGACGAGTCGGCGTCATGTTGGGCGCGGCTCTCCTGCAATCCATCGGCTGGGCGTGCCCCGCCGGAGCCCAGGTATACGTGGGCGTGGACGCGGTGGCAGGCTCCCCCTACGTGTGGCGCGGCGTGACGCGGGCCAACGGCTGGGTCGCTCAACCCGAAGGCTTCGTGAGCGTGAAGGTGGGCGGCGGGTTCCTATCGGGTGGCGCGTGGGCGAGCTACGAGCTCGGGCCCGCCGGGCCCGGCGATCTGTCGGACCTCGGCACCGGCCAGGCTGGACTCGCCGAAGTCAACTACTGGGGCCAGGCGACTCGGTCCCTGGGGCTGATGCAGGCGGCGCTCGGCGGGATTCGCTATGCGTTCCGTGGCGCAGCTCCCGGCGCGGGCCGCACGCGCGCCGACAACACGACGGAGCTGTACCTGGACCTGCGTGCGACCTCGAAGTACATCGTGCCCGCCGTCGCCATGTGGCTGGATGTCGACCGGGTGCGCGGAGCGTACCTCGAAGCAAGCGCCACCGTGCCGGTCCTCGCGAATCCGCTCGCTCAGCCTTTCATCGGCGTGATCACCCGGGCCGCCGTCGGCTACTCGCTCGGGCAAGAGGTGAACAACCGGGATCCGACGCAGCGCGGCTACTTCGCGCGAGCCGGTGTCACGCACGTGGATCTCGCAGTGTCGGGCGACGTCACGTTCCACCCGCTCGGCGTGGCCACGGTGTTCCGGCTGGAGGGCCACACACAGTTCAGCGCCGACGACGCCACCCGGCCCACCAGCGCGAGCCCCGACGACGCGCGGCGTAGCATCAAGCTCTGGGCGGCGCTCGCGCTGCGGATGTCGGGACCGATCGTGTCATGGTGATCCCGCGCAGGCCGGCGGCGCTCGGGCTGGCGCTCGTGACCGCCGGGTGCATCGCCTTCGCCGAGCTGCCGCTGCCGAGCCCTAGCTCTTCGCGACCGGTCCCGTCATCCGGCCTGCGGGCAGGGTTCGGCCGCGCCGACATCACTCCCCCGCCCGGCGTCGGGCTGGCCGGCAACGGCCCCGAGGGCCGCCGCGCCGCGGGCTATCGCGTGCGCCTGTACGCGCGTGCCCTCCTGCTCGAGGATCGGACGGGCGAGCGAGTGGCGTTCGTCGTCGCCGACGTGCCGCACGTCACTCCGAACCTTCACCGTCTCACCGCCCTGCGCATTCGCGATTCGACCGGGATCGGCGCGGACCGCCTTGTGGTAGCGGCCACGCACGTGCACTCGGGCCCCGGTCATTTCTACGCCGAGCGCCAGTACAATCAGAGCACGTCGCAAGTCGTGGGCTACGACTCGGCGATGGTCGAGTTCTTGGTGGCGCGCTTCGTCCGCGCGGTGCTGGACGCCCAGCGAGATCTGCGCCCGGCACGGGTCGGCTGGGGTGCCACCGCGGTGTGGGGACACACGCGTAACCGGAGCTACGAGGCCTTCTTGCGCAACAAGCCCGAGTGGACGACGCCCGTCCCGCCGTCTCCCGGCCTTGACCCGACGCACCGCGCCGTGAATCCGCTGTGGACGCTGTTGCGGGTGGATCAGCGCGGCCGCGGTGCGGACAGCGCGTACCGGCCGGCTGGCGCGCTCAGTGTGTTCGCGCTGCACGGCACGGCCGACGCCCCGGAGAACGAGCTCCTCGACGCGGGCATCCACGGGATCATCGAGCGAGGGCTCGAGCGCCACGTGGACTCGCTGAGCGGACGCAGCGCGGGTTATCACCTCGTGGCGAACGGAGCGGAGGGAGACGTATCCCCCGATTGGCCAGCGCAGTCACGCTGCGGCACGCCGGTGCTCCGTCCCGTGGTGGGGCCGGGCGGACCGCGCACGCCGTCAGCGCCATGGGAGTGGCGTGACCCCGCGCCGGCGTGGATGGGGCTATGCCTCGCCGCTGCGCGCCGCTACGTCAACGCCGCAGGCGACTCGCTCGCAACGCGCGCGGCCGGCTTGTTCGATTCGCTCGGGCCGGGGCTGCGCGCCGACCTGCGCGTCGGGGTGGCATTCCGCACCCTACGGTTGAAGGGTGACCCACGTCTGTGCCCGTATCCTGAGACCGGCTCGTCCACACTTGGGGGCGCCGAGGACGGCCGCACGCGGCTGTACGGCTGGCACCTGTTCGGCATCTTCCCGCTCGGCCTGGAGGAGGGCGGGCACGCCATCCGTCCCAACCCGCACGATTGCCAGCGCGAGAAGCGCGTCGCCTTGGGCTGGCTACAGCGCAAGCTGGTCGTGGGCGAGCACGGCTTGCCGGAGGTCGCCCAGCTTTCGGTGATCCGCCTCGGCGATCTGCTGCTGGGTGTCGTTCCGGCGGAGCTGACGACGCGGGCCGGAGCGCAGATCGAGGGTGCCATCGCCGAAAGCGCCCGCGCCTCGGGGCTAGCGCCGCGCGCCGTCACGATCGTGGGGCTCGCCAACGGCTACATGCAGTACGTCGCGACCGACGCGGAATACGGGGAGCAGGCGTACGAAGGCGGCTCCACACTGTACGGACCCAACAGCGCCGCCGTCCTCGCGGAAGAACTGGGCAAGCTGGCCGGTTCGCTGGCGCGCTCGGGCGCGAGTCCGGCGAACCCCGTCGACTCGCTGGTCGCCTATCCCGGAACGTCGTTGACCATCCTGCCGCGCCGCACGGCCGGCCCGCCGCCCGAGCGCATCATGCGGGTGGTGCTGAGCCAGGCCTGCGCGGGCGACACGGTGGTGGTGCGGTGGCGAGACCTCCACCCGGGACGCCTGGTACCGGCCGACGGACCGGTGCTGCGGATCGAGCGACTCGCGGGCGAGCGCTGGGACGTGGTGGCATGGGACGACGACCGCGAGCTCGAGATTCGCGCCGTGCGCTCGCTCGGCGGCCGGGGCTACGTGTGGGAGGCGCGCTGGCACCACTTGGCGCATGCCGGCCTGTTTCGGGTCGTGCTGGTGGCGCGACCAGGGCTGGCCGAGGTGACAGGCGACCGGGTTGCGTGCTGAAAGGGCGAAGTCCCCGCGGTCCATCCCGTGCATGCTCTCCTCCTGCGAGGCTGCAATCCGCTGATCCCGCGCCATCACAGCCTGTTCACTCTGCTGCCAGGCGTTCCGGTCCGACCGCTACCCCGGCGCGTGCTACCGGTTGGTGAAGGAGGTGACCCAGCTGCGGTGGGGGGAGGTGCGCGCGCTCGGCTCGGCGTGGGTTGTGAGGCAGCGTCTGCAGGAATTGGACGAGTCGGCGAATGGCGCCAAGCGGATCTCGACGAAGTCGAACCGAGCTTGCTGGCGGCGCGCTCTCAAACCGGACGACCGGCACGGGCGGCGGGCAGATGCGGGCGCACTACCGGTTGAGGATTCCTTGACGCCGGCCTGACTACCGTTCGCCAGGTTCTCCTGTCGCACCCTTGGAGGATCTATGGCGGTCAGGACTGGAAGGGGCGGAGGTCAGTCTCCGCTTGAGCTCGTGTCCGGCGGCAAGGCCGCACCCGAAGCAGTGGTGCGCCGGGGTATGGTGGATCTGCAGCAGAGGTTGGCGGCGGAGTTTCGTACGGCGCGGACAGCGCAGGTAGAGCACGCCAGGCGCATGGCCGCGATCAACGCGCCGCTTGTCGAGGTGATCTCCAAGGAAGCTCGGGTTCGCGCCGCTGTGCAGGCCTTGCGGCAGCTGGACAGGCGTCTTGGCGTACGGAAGCTCGCGGCCCCCCGACTCGTCCGCGAGGAGGAACGCGTGTCCTTGGGGTCGATTTCCGCCACGCGCACGCCTCCCTACGACTATCCCTGGACATGGAGTGCAGGCTCCGGTGCTCCAGCCATCAGTGTGGCGGCGAACCGGAATACCGGCCAGATGAGCTTCAGCATCTGGAACGCGAGCAAGGACGCCAGCGGGAGCGCCGCGGCGGCACTCGGTATCTACTTCCGCCCCGTCGTCACGAACGGCATCCTGCGCCTCTCTTCGTCCCCGGCGTTTAACTACTCCTGGTGGACGTATTGCGTGTTCGCCTCCGCGCACTCGGACGGCTTCATCGGGCTCTACGTGGGGCGTTACACGCTCGCCGGTGGCTTCGACGGAGCTCCCGTGGATCAACGCATCAGTCTCTGGAGCGATGACTCCTGGTGGTCAGGCGCCGGATCTCATAGTGGATCCAGCTCGGGCTACCCGCTCTTCGCGCAGCTAAACGTGGATAGCAGCCACTGGTACGCGCTGTGGGTCTGGTGCGGCGGAAGAGCGAGCGGCGCCGGGTGGGGAGGGCTCTTTTCCGGCAGTGGAGCAGGCTCGAACCTCTCGGTCACGGTCCCATCGATCTTCTGGGAGCTATTCTGAGAGCGCAAGGAAGCGAAGGGGCGACCCGGGCGACCTCCGGGGCCGCCCCTTCAGGCCGGTCCATCGGTTGATCGGGGCTACGGTCGGCACTGCACTACAATTCGGTAAGTAGGCAGAAGGGCGGGATCTGCCCCCGATCCGATCGCGACCGTGTGTGAGCTGCACGGCCGCGATCCTAGGAAAGCGGAAACAGCCGCCGCACGGCCGCGACGACCTCGCCGATGGTGACCGGCCGCTGCAGCGTGGCAGCCCAAGACCCCGGCGGCACAGCACCGGCCCGGTGCACCAACACGAACGCGACGCCGGGGTACCGACGTCGCGCGTGCTCGAGGGCTTCAGGCTCGGCGGCCGCGGCTTCACTATCCACCACCATGAGTCGCACCGGGCCCCGCTCAGCGTCGTCCGGGGGATCGCGGAGTGCTCGCGACAGTGTGCCCGCGCCGATCGCATCGTAACCCGCCTCACCGAGCTGGGCACGCAGTAGCGCGCGGGGCCACTGCTCACCGGAGACAACGAGAATCCGCGGCGGAAGCGTCATACGTCCTTCTGAATCTCCATCGGGGGAGGCGTTTATGAGGATCTTCGGACTTGAGCCGCTGTTTCGCGACCGGCGGGATGCGGGCCGGGCGCTCGCGGCCCGGTCTCGGAGGCGTTCTTGAGCGGCGTGACGGCCGCCGAGTCTCCTCCAACACCTCCATGTCGGCCGCGTCCTGCAGTCGGCCGATGTGCTTGGATTCGATCAAGTCGTGGAGCGCGATTGGCGGAATGCGGAGACCCGCGGCCTCCGAATCCCGAGCGGGATTCGGAGGCCAGCGACCCTTACTAGCGGACCACGATGGTGCCGGTCATTGCCGTGCCGTGCACTGCGCAGTCGTACTGATAGGTCCCGCGCGTGGTGAACGTGATGGCGTACGTCTGGCCGTTGCCGCTCATGATCGGACTGCTCGCAAACGCGGTCGACCCCTGGAACTGGACGCTGTGGGAGACGCCCAGGTTGTTGGTCCACGTCCAGGTCACGGTGGCACCCACCGCCACGGTGTCGACCGCCGGGTTGGCGGTGCCGTTGTGGGCGCTGCTGAACACGATCCCCCCGTTGTTCCCCACGGTCACGGACCCGACCGGACCACTTCCGCCACCGCCTCCCCCACCACCGCCCCCACCGTAACCCCCGCCCCCACCCCCACTCCCGCCCCCGTACGGGCCGGACGCCGTGTAGCCGGCGCAACCCGCGAGCGCCGCGAGCGCGATGATGCCGATGACTGCCGTGCGTAAACGCATTGGATCATCCTCCTCAGCTCGCCGGCTTCGCGGAGCTGGACTTTTGCCAGTTGACGAACAGGAACCCGCCGGGTGCGTCCAACTTCGGCTCGCCCGGTCCAGGTAGGATTTGCAGTTGCAACTCTTCGACCTTGTTCTTGGAGCAATCCCAGCAGGCGAGCGCGAAGTCCCCGTCGCGCCGGGTGCGGGACAACAGCATCACGTGCACCATAGCGTTGTCGGTCACGAGCGCGCCGTTCTTGTACAGGTGCCCGAACGCCCACAGCGCCACCGCGCTGTTGATCGTGGGCACGAGCGGCGTGTGCACCGCCGTGTTGCCGTGGTAGTAGAGGCCGAGGATCACGCCCCCGAACCGGGGATGGTGCGGCACATCCTTCGTCTGCACGCGGTCCAGCACGAGCTTCCAGCGCGCGCCGTCCTGGGTGGCCAACTCGGCGACTCCATCCACGGAATCGCGCACCGCGCCCTTGTCCCACGCGGTGAAGGCGAAGCTGCCGGCAATCTTGGTCACGTTGTTCGAGTAGGGCCCGTTCTTCACCTGCGACTCGAGCCCCTCCCGCTCATCCCCGAACTGCTTGAGGATCGGCGCCGCGCTGTCTGGAAAGGGGAACGGGCCGGGGAGGATCTGGATCACGGGTCCGCCGCCCGTCACCCGGATCGCCTGGACCTTCGCCTCAGACTTGCTAGTACCGCCCGTCTCGGACTCGCCGTAGCCCGACGACCTCGAGCCCTCGGCGGCAACGACCTTCAGGTCGGTCTCCATGCCGAGCTTTTTATGCGAGTCCTCGCCCACGGGGCAGTACACCTCGTAGGTCCCTGGCTTGAGCGTGAGTGTCAGGGTGGTGCTTGACCCCGGCTGGATGACGGCGGTCTCCTGCTCGATCCCCTGCCCCTCGACCTCGAAGGCGTGCGGGATGCTCCCGACGTTTGCGACAGTGAACGTCACGGTCCCGGCGGCGATAGTGCGCGCCGAGAGCTCCACCTTCCACTCGGACAGCTTGGCGCTCACGGCCGCCGGGTCGCCCGGGGCGCGGTGCGCGGGGGTCCCGGCGAGCGCAGCGGCGGCGAGCAGCAGCCGCGCGGCGTTCCGGACCGGAATGGCATGTAAGTACGACATACGCGATCTTCCTCCTGCGAGAGTGGGACAGCAGTTTCCTTCGATGCCAGAGACCCCGGGCGCCCTGCGTCTATTCCGGCGGGAATAATTCCGTCGCCCGCGGAGTCTTCTCCCGAAGGCCTACGCGACATCTTGAGGGCCGGTTGGAGTCAAGCGAGCTGGCGCGATTCGAAGCCGTCGTGTTGCCGCACCTGGACGCCGCGTACACGCTGGCGCGCTATCTGACGCGGAACGAGCACGACGCAGAAGACGTCGTGCAGGACGCCTGTCTGCGTGCGCTCAAGTATTTCGACAGTTTCCGCGGGGAGGAGGGGACGAGCGC
The DNA here is from genome assembly GCA_035637455.1 of Gemmatimonadales bacterium. Taxonomy (GTDB): domain Bacteria; phylum Gemmatimonadota; class Gemmatimonadetes; order Gemmatimonadales; family GWC2-71-9; genus 20CM-4-69-16. The sequence continues at coordinate 858 of DASPXE010000271.1, read as the reverse complement.
GCGCGCCTGGCTGCTCGCGATCGTGCGCAACACCGCTTTCAGTTCGCGGCGCCGCCAGCGCCCGGACGAGGGTATGCTCGAGTTCGACGAGGCGCAGCACAGCGGGGCGGTGGCGGATGAGCACCCGGAGGCGGCGTTGCTCCGCAGTGCCGCCAAGGAATCGCTCGGTCGTGCGCTCGACCACTTGGCGCCGGAATTCAGGGAGGTGATCGTGTTGCGCGAGCTCGAAGGGCTGTCGTACAAGGAGATCAGCGACGTCGCGGGCGTGCCGGTCGGTACGGTGATGTCGCGGCTGTCGCGCGCCCGCACGCGCCTGCAGCAGGCGCTGCGTGAAGAGGAGGGAGGCTGACCGTGACCCATCCGGGCTTCGAAGCCCAGCTGGACGCCTATCTCGATGGCGAGCTCGCCGCGGTCGATGCGCGCGAGCTCGAGGCGCACCTTGCCCAATGCCCGGAGTGCGCGCGGTTCCGAGATGGGCGGCTCGAGTTGCACGCGGCGATCACCGCACGCGTCCCGGTGTTCCCGGCACCAGACGCCTTGCGCGACCGCGTGCGGGCGGCGCTCCGAGCGGCGGCGCCCGCGCGTGCCCCTCGCCGCCTCGCGGTGCCGCGCTTGTGGCGCCCGTTGGCACTTGCCGCGTCACTCGTGGTCGTCGCCGCCGGCAGCTGGCGCCTCGCGCTGCAGCGCGCGGCCGGTGAGACGCTCGCCGGTGACGTCCTCGCGAGCCACATCCGCTCGCTCATGCCCGGCCATCTCACCGACGTGCCCTCTTCGGATCAGCACACGGTGAAGCCATGGTTCAACGGAAAGCTCGACTTCTCGCCCCCCGTGTACGACTTCGCCGGGCGAGGGTACCCC
>DASPXE010000270.1:0-20198 GCA_035637455.1 Gemmatimonadales bacterium | reverse complement strand
CGTCCAGGCCGGCTGCGACTGGCGGAACAGCGCGATCAGCTCCCGCTCCGACAGCTCGGCGAGCGAGGCATCGACGCTACGGCTCCCCACCGGGGCATAGCGCGTGAAGCGGCGCCGGCGCGCCGGGCCGGTCCCCTGCTGAAACGTCAGCCCGAACTCGTCGCGGCCGTACACGGTGACGCGTCCGGAGGGCGAGACTTCCCACGTCTCGCCGTCCACCGTGATGGTACGTCGCGCCATCTATGCCTCGGCCGCCGCGGCGAGCGAGACCTCGGTCCACAGCTCCCAGGCATCGGGAGCATAGGTGCCGAGGCTCTGCAGGCGCTTCTCGAGCTTGATCTCTTCGGGAAGGCGCGATGCCTGCGCCCGGTGGGACATCTCGGTGAGACTCTCGGAGAACTCGGTGAACAGCTGCGGATCTTTGGCGTTGCGGAACAGCCAGATCCGCTGGCCCCGCGCATCCGCGAACTGGCACAGCTCCCGCAGGGTGGCGAGATAGTCGGCCTCGTTCGCGGGGGGCACGCGCACGCGGGCGGCGGTGAGCACCTTGGACATGGCTAGATCGCTCCCTCGGGGAAGTCCTCGAGCATCCGCTTCACGTCGGCGAGGAACCGGTCGGCATCAGCGCCGTCCACGATGCGGTGGTCGTACGACATCGAGACCATTCCCAGGGTGCGGATCGCGATCGTGTCGGTGCCATCGGGCAGGGTCACCACCTTGGGGCGCTTCTCGATCGTGCCTACACCAAGGATCGCCACCTGCGGCTGGTTGATGATCGGCGCGCCCGCGTAGGAACCGAAGACACCCGGGTTCGTGATCGTGAACGTGCCGCGCTGGATCTCGTCCGGCAAGAGCTTCTTCGTGCGCGCGCGCTCGCCCAGGTCGTTGATCGCGCGGGCGATGCCGATCAGGGACAGCTCGTCGGCGTGCTTGACGACGGGCACGATCAGGCCCCATTCGAGCGCGACCGCGATCCCGATGTTGACGTCGCCACGGTAGATGATGGTGTCGCCCGACACCGCGGCGTTCACGACCGGGTGCCGGCGGAGGTTCTCGGCGCAGGCCTTGGCGATGAAGGCCAGGTACGTGAGGTTCACCCCCCGCTCGGCATACGACGCCTTGTGCTTCCTCCGCAGCTCGGCGACCCGGGTGTAGTCCACCTCGAAGAAGCTCGTCACGTGCGCCGAGGTCCGACGTGACATGATCATGTGGTCCGCGGTGATCTTGCGGATCTTGGAGAACGGCTCGACGCGGTCGCCGGACCACGGCTCGACGGCTGGATGCTCGACCGGGCCGGAGGGCACGGGAGACGCAAGGCGCGAGACGGGAACCGGCGCGGGCGCGCCGCGCTCGATGAAGCCCAGGATATCCTGCTTGGTCACGCGGCCGGCGAACCCCGTACCGGGAATCGCCGCAATGTCGACGCGGTGGTCCGCCGCGATCTTCCGCACGAGCGGCGTGGAGCGGCGGCGTAAACGCTCCTCGGCAGTCTCGACCCCCCCGTCTCCGCTCTTCCCCTCGACCGGGGCGGTCGAGGGCGGTCGAGGGCGGTCAGGCGGTCGGGGAGTCGGCGCCGCAGCCGCGGCCTTGGACGGCTGGGCTGGTGCGGAGGAAGGAGGCGCCGTCGCCGCAGCGCTCTGCGCCGTCTCGATCACCGCCACGAGCGTCTGCACGGGGACTGTTTGCCCCTCCTGCACCTTGATTTCGGTCAGCACGCCCGCCGTAGGCGACGGAATCTCGGCATCCACCTTGTCGGTCGAGATCTCGAACAGCGGCTCATCCCGCTTCACTTCGTCACCCAGCTGCTTGAGCCACTTGCTCAAGGTTCCTTCGGCGATGGACTCGCCCATCTGGGGCATGACCACGTCAACGCGAGCCATACACTCTCCTCAAGACGTCAGACTTCAGACATCAGACGTCAGCTCTGATCATCTGACGTCTGACCTCTCAATACGCCGCCAGCCATTTCGCCGCCTTGACGATGTCTTCCGTCTGCGGCAGCACGAAGTCTTCCAAGGTCGGTGCATACGGCAGCGGCACGTCGTGCGCCGTCACCCGCATGATCGGGCCGTCGAGCCACTCGAAGGCCTGCTCGTTGATGCGCGCCGCGATCTCCCCGGCGACGCCGCCCGTGCGGGTGTCCTCGTGCACGATCAGCACCTTGTTGGTCTTCTTCACGGTACGCATGATCGCGGCGTCGTCCATCGGCAGCAGCGTCCGGAGATCCAGCACTTCCGCCGCTACGCCGTCCTCCTGCGCGAGCTGTTCGGCCGCTTCGAGCGATTTCCACAACGTGGCGCCGTACGTCACGATCGACAGATCCTTCCCTTCGCGCGCGAGCCGCGCCTCGCCGATCGGCGTCACGATGTCCTCGCCTTCGGGGAGCTGCTCCTTGATGCGACGGTACAGCCACTTGTGCTCGAGGTAGAGAACCGGATCGTCGTCGCGGATGGACGCCTTGATGAGGCCCTTCGCATCCCGCGCTGTCGCGGGGTAGACGATCTTCAGGCCCGGGGTGTGGAGGAAGGCCGCCTCCGGGTTCTGCGAATGGAACGGCCCGCCACGCACATACCCGCCGCACGGGCCGCGCACGACGATCGGCGTCGCGAGGCCGGCGCGATAGCGCGCGGTGGCCACGTAGTTGGTGAGCATGTCGTAGGCGCACGAGATGAAGTCGATGAACTGCATCTCCGCGACCGGCCGCATTCCCATGTGGGCCGCGCCGGCTGCCGCCCCGACGATCGCCGCCTCGGAGATCGGCGTGTCGATCACGCGCTGCTCGCCGAAGCGCTTCGTAAAACCCTCGGTGACCTTGAAGGCGCCGCCGTACAGCCCCACGTCCTCCCCCAGAATGAAGACGCGCTCGTCGCGCTCCATCTCCTCCCACAGCCCCTGCCGCAGTGCCTCGAGATAGGTGACTTCGGGCATTTAGAGACTCCGGAACCAGAGCCGCGCGGCCGCCGCGGGACTGGCGTACACGCCGGGGAGCGCTGACTCCGGCGGCGGCAGCGGGTCGTCGACGCATGCGTCGGTGGCCTGGTCGATCTCGGCCTGCACGCGCCCGTCGATGTCGGTCAAGTCCCGCTCGTCGGCCCAGTCATGCTGGAGCAGCTGCTTCACGAAGCGGTCAATCGGGTCGTTTTCCTTCGCCCACCGGTCGAGCTCGTCCGCCCCCACATAGTGCTGGTCGTCGTGCTCGGCGTGGCCCTTGCGGCGATACGTCTTCACCTCGATGAAGTGCACGCCTTTGCCCGCGCGGGCCCGTGCGACCGCATGCCTCGTCGCTTCGTATACGGCCAACACGTCGTTGCCATCCACGGTCACCGCCGCCACGCCGTATCCCTTCACCCGGTCGGCGAGGTGCTCCACTGCGAACTGCGTCCGGGGCGGCGTCGAATAGGCCCAATGGTTGTACTCGCCGATGACGACCAGCGGGCAACGCTGCACGGCGGCGAAGTTTATCCCCTCATGGAACGCGCCGGCCGACATGCCGCCGTCCCCGATGTACACCAATCCGACGCGCGGCTCGCCCCGCAGCCGGAAGGTGAGCGTGATGCCGGCCATGACGGGGAGCATGTCGCCGAGGTGGGAAATCTGGCCGAGGTAGCCGAGCTCGAGATCGTTGAAGTGGATGTTCATCTCGCGACCCTGGGTCGGGCCCCCAGCCTTCGCCATGTACTGGCGCAGGACTTCGATGGGCTGGGCGCCCATGACGAGCATGGCGCCGAGGTTGCGCGTCAGCGGCGACAGGAGGTCGCGGTTCCGGCCGCGCTCGAGCGCATACGCGGCTCCAACCGCTTCCCCCTCCTGCCCGAGCGAGCGGAACAATCCACCGATGACCTTGCTTTGCCGGTACAGGGCCGTGAGCCGTTCCTCCAGCGTCCGCGTGAGCCGCAGGTAGCGGTAGATTTCGAGCAGCTGCTCGCGGGCGAGCCCCGCCGGGATCGCCAGGGGTTGGGTCGTAGGAACGGTGCGGGACGCCATTGTAAATTGTAGTGGGCGTGAAACTTGCCTGGAGGGGGCGGGAGAATCAAGTTGCTGCCGAGCTGGGGGAGGGTCCAATGGCCACACTGAAGCTGCGCGTGAGCGGCATGAGCTGCAGCCACTGCCAGACAAAAGTCGAACAGGCGCTGAAGACGACGGCGGGCGTGTATTCGGCGATCGTCGACCTGCAGGCGGGCGAGGCGGAGATCGACTTCAATGACGATTCCGTGACCACTCAGCAGCTGGTCGCGGCGGTCGAGCGCGCGGGCTACCGGGCGCGGCTCGCCGGCTAGTACGCGCCGCGCACGGCGTGCGCCGGCTCCACCTGCCGGTGCACTTCGGCGAGGAAGCCACGCGCCAGCCGGTCGAGCTCGGACTCACCCACCTGGTCGGTGCTCACTTCGATGAACGTGTAATGCCCGCCCTCCGCCCTGGCGGAGATCGTCACCTTGCCGAGTGAGCCGGCATAGGCCCGCCGCCGCGGCGATTCTTCGGCGGGCGCCATGCGGCTGCCGAAGAACGCTTTCGCGGCGTCGAGCGCTGCGCCCGGCGAGAGGCTGGTGCGGTGGAAATACTTCACGAATTCAGCTCCATGTGATACACGCCCCTAGTCGCTTCACGCCGCCCATGCCGGCCGGAACCGCCGCAAGGTGAGGCTGTTGAGGACCACGGACAGGCTGGACCACGCCATCGCGGCGCTCGCCAGCACTGGCGAGAGCAGCCAGCCGGTGAACGGGTACAGCACGCCGGCCGCGATCGGGATGAGCAGGACGTTGTAACCGAACGCCCACACCAGGTTCCAGCGTATCGTGCGCAGGACGCGCTTGGAGAGTTGGATCGCCGTGCCCACGCCCCGCAGGTCTCCGCGAATGAGCGTCACGTCGGAGGCTTCCATCGCGATATCGGTTCCGGTGCCGATGGCGATGCCGACGTCGGCCTGCGCGAGCGCCGGCGCGTCGTTGATCCCGTCGCCGACCATCGCCACGTGGCCCCCCTGCTTCTGCAGCTTCTTCACCAAGTCGGCTTTCTGCGACGGCAGCACCTCGGGGATCACGTCCTCGATCGCGACTTCCTGCGCGACCGCCTCCGCACCTTTCTTCGAGTCGCCGGACACCATGGTCACCGCGAGCCCCAGCTGCTTGAGGTGAAGGATCGCGTCCTTGGCGGTAGGCTTGATCGGGTCGGCGATGGCGATCACCGCATAAACGGTGTTGTTCACCACCACGATGACCGGCGTTCGCCCCTGCGCCGCGAGCCGGTCGGCGTCCTGGCCGAGCGAGCCGAGGTCGAGGCTGCGCTCGCGCGCGTGACGCAGGGAGATCACCTCGATGATGCGGCGATCCACCGTGCCGCGCGCGCCGCGGCCCTCCATCACCGCGAACTTTTCGACCGGCAGGATCTCGACCTGCTTCTCCTTCGCTGCCCGGAGAATCGCGACGGCGAGTGGGTGCTCCGAGCGCTGCTCCACGGCCGCCGCCCATTTGAGCACTTCCGCCGGGGCGATGGGCGTTCCGTCCGGCCGCTTCGCGGTGACGATGTGCGTCACGGTCGGCTTGCCTTCGGTAATCGTCCCGGTCTTGTCGAGCAGCACCGTGCGCACCTGCGACAGCCGTTCGAGCGCTTCCCCGCTCCGGATCAGGATGCCGTGCTCGGCCGCCTTCCCGGTGCCCACCAGGATCGCCGTCGGCGTCGCGAGCCCGAGCGCGCAGGGGCAGGCGATGATCAGCACGGTGACGAGTGCGATGGTGGAAAAGAGCACGGCCGGGTCGGGCCCGAAGTCGAACCATACCACGAACGCGGCAATGGCGAGCGCGATCACGATCGGGACGAACACCCCGGCGACCCGGTCGGCGAGCCGCTGGATCGGCGCCTTGGTGGACTGCGCGTCCTCGACGAGCTGGACGATCTGACCCAGCGCCGAGTCTTTGCCCACCCGGGTCGCGCGGAACGTGATGCTCCCCGTCGTGTTCAGCGTCGCACCGATCACTTCGTCGCCGATCTTCTTGGGGACGGGCATCGGCTCCCCGGTGAGCATCGATTCGTCCACCGCCGACGCGCCCTCAGTCACGATGCCGTCCACCGGAATCTTCTCCCCCGACTTCACGATGACGAGATCGCCCGGCACGACCGCTTCGACCGGGAGCTCGGTCTCCTTGCCCTCGCGCACCACATGCGCCGCCTTCGCCTTGAGCCCGGCGAGCCGGCGGATTGCCTCCGACGTCCGCCCCTTGGCGCGCGCCTCCAGTAGCCTGCCGAGCAGGATGAGCGCGATGATCGCGGAGACGGCTTCGTAATACACGTCGGCGGGCAACCCCGCCCGGGTGAACACGCCGGGGACGAGGGTGGCGACGAGCGAATAGAGGAACGCCGTGCCGGTGCCCACGCCGATGAGCGTGTTCATGTCCGCCGTGCGGTGCTTGAACCCGCTCCAGGCGCCGCGGTAGAACTGCTGGCCCGACCACAGCACCACCGGGAGCGTGAGAATCGCGAGGCCGAGCTTCAGCCATCGCGCATCGAGGGCGAGCCGTCCGCCGAGCGCCGCGTCGAGCTGCATGGCGAGCGGCATGAGGAGCCGGCCGAGCAGATCGACCTGCTTGAAGGTGGTGTCCGGCTGTTCCGCCATCAGCAGCATGGAGCCCAGCATCGTCACGACCGTTACCGCGGCCGCGAGCGCGAACTTCCAGGTCAGGCTCCGGACCTCGCGCCGGCGCGCGATGCGCTCGCGCTCCACCGGATCCTCGGTGGGGATCGGCTCCGCCACGTGGAAGCCCGCCTGTTCGACCGCCCGCTCGAGCTCCTCAGCCGCCGTCGCCCCGGGGACGTAATCCACCGTGACGGTCTCGGTCGCCTGGTTCGCCGCGGCGCGGAGCACCCCCTTGAGCCGGCCGAGCGCCTGCTCGAGGGGCGCAACGCTAGGCGCGTAGTGGAGCTGCTCGACGCCGAAGGTGACGCTGGCCTTGCCGCAATCGTACCCCGCCGCGCGGACCGTCCTGATCAGCTCGCCGACGCTGGTTTGGGCGTCGTCGTAGCTCACCGCGGCTCGCGCGGTGGCGTAGTTGACGGAGGCTGTCGCGACGCCGGCCGCGCCGCTCAGCGCCTCCTGCACGGTAGCGGCGCAGGACGCACAGCTCATGCCCTCGATCGGGAGGACGATCCGCGACTCACTCATGGAGCTTGTGCGGCGAGGCGGCGGGCCGGCGGTCCCCGTCGGCAGGCTCCACCACCAGGAGTCCCTTCAGCATGTTCATGCCGCAGCGGAAGCGAAACTCGCCCGCCTCCTGGGGCGTGAACTCGACTGCCGTGGTTTCGAAGGCGGGGAGTGGCGTGTCGATCCCGAAGTCCTCGAACACGACGCGCTCGGAGCAATCGACCGTCTCGTCGCGATAAAATTGCAGCCGGACCGGCATGCCGGCCTTCACGACGATCGTGTCCGGGGTGTAGCCCCCCTTCACCGTGATGCGCACCTCCTGGACTCCCGCCGCGACGGTCGCCGTCACGGCCGGTCCGCTCGTGTAGAGAAAGTACCAGAGCACCCAGACGATTGCGGCTATCCCGACGGCCGTGACGGCGTACTGCGAAGTGCTCACGCCTTCTCGTAATACTCGATGCCGAGATGGGTGATCTGGTCTTCGCCCATCAACCACCGCAGCGTGTTCTTCAGCTTGATCTGTTGGATGAACAGGTCGTGCTCGGGATAGAGTCCCGGGGCGGTTTGCGGGCTCTTGAAGTAGAAGGACAGCCACTCCTGGATGCCGGAGAGCCGTGCCCGGTGGGCGAGGTCGAAGAACAGGGCGAGATCGAGCACGATGGGCGCCGCCAGGATCGAGTCGCGGCACAGGAAGTCGACCTTGATCTGCATCGGGTAGCCGAGCCACCCGAAGATGTCGATGTTGTCCCAGCCCTCTTTGTTGTCCCCCCGCGGCGGGTAGTAGTTGATGCGCACTTTGTGGAAGACGTTTCCGTAGAGCTCAGGATACTGGTCCGGCTGGAGGATGTACTCGAGCACGCCGAGCTTCGACTCCTCCTTCGTCTTGAACGACTCCGGGTCGTCGAGCACCTCGCCGTCACGGTTGCCGAGGATGTTGGTCGAGTACCACCCGGCGAGCCCGAGCATCCGCGCCTTGAACGCGGGCGCGAGCACGGTCTTCATCATCGTCTGGCCGGTCTTGAAGTCCTTGCCGCCGATGGGCAGCTTGCGCTCTTCGGCGAGGCGCTCGAAGACCGGGATGTCGACGGTGAGGTTCGGGGCGCCGTTGGCGAATGGGACGTTCTCCATCAGCGCGGCGTAGGCGTATAGCATGGAGGGCGCGATGGCGGGATCGTTCTGCTCCATGGCCCGCTCGAACGCCTGCAGGCTCTGGTGAGCGGGGCCCGGGGTCAGGAACACCTCCGTGGACGCCGCCCAGATCATCACCAGCCGGTCGGCGCCCGACGTCTGCTTGAACGTGCGAATGTCCGCGCGCAGCTGCTCCGCCAGGTCGCGCTTGGTCTTACCCATTTTGACGTGCGTACCGTTCAAGCGCTTCACGTAGCTGCGGTCGAACGCCGCCGGCATGGGCTCGATGCCCCGGAGGAAATCGCCTACGGGCTCGAGGTGGTGCGGCTCGAGCACGCCGGCCTTCTTCGCCGCGGTGTACGCATCATCCGGAATCGGATCCCAGGCCGCGAACACCAGGTCGGTGAGCCTCGCCAGGGGCACGAACTCGCGGATCTTCGGGGCGCGGCGCTCGGTGCGTTTGCCGAGCCGAATCGTCGCCATCTGCGACAGCGACCCGATCGGCAAGGCGCCGCCACACCGCACGTTCTCGACGCCGGCGATGAACGTCGTGGAGACGGCTCCCAGCCCCACGAGCATCACCCCCAGCTTTCCCTTGGCGGGCGCGATGTCCCGGCCGGCATCAAGTGGCACGATCAATGTCCTTTCCGAGATTGCAGCGCCGGCGCGTGACCGGGGAGCGTCTCCCGCTGCCGCGGGGCGCGCCCCGCGCCCTGCGTGCCGGCGGAGCGAGCGACATAGATGACGCGCTGCACGACCGTGACCGACGTCGCGACCGCGAGAATGACCACGATCCAAAACAGCAACACGCCCCGGTTCCCGGCCCCGAAAAACAGCGTCGGCACGCCGAGCAGGAGCACGCGCTCGGCCCGCTGGGCGACGCCCACCTGCGCGGTGAGCCCCAGCCCTTCGGCGCGCGCGCGGGTATACGACACCAGCAGCGACGCCGCCAGCGCCACGAAGCACGCCAGCACCGCAGCCGTCAGCCGCTCCGGCGGCACGCCGCCGCGCAGGAAGTAGACGGCGATGCCGGTGAACAACGCCGCCTCCCCCACGCGGTCGAGCGTCGAGTCGTAGAACGCGCCGAAGGTGGTGGTCATGCTCCCCTCGCGCGCCACCCGCCCGTCCACCATGTCGAACACACCGGAGAACAACAGCAGGAACCCGCCCCAGTGGATCTTGGCCCCCGCGAACGTCAGCGCGGACCCGACCAAGACCAGAGTCCCCACAGTGGTGAGGACGTTCGGGGGAACGTGCCTCCGGATCAACCACCGGACCAGCGGGTCGAGCAGCCGCCCGAAGCCGTCCCGCACCGGTTGGGGGATCACGTTCATAGCCCGGGGAAAGTAGCGGGCGACGGCAAGAGTCTCAATAGAGCAGGTACGCGGCGCGCGCACGCCGGAACCGCGCGAGCGCGGGCTCCCAGCCGCGCCAGATCGCCGCCGGCGCGCGCCCCGCGACGAGCGCCCGTCGCAGCTCGGAACCCGCGGCCAACCGGTCGAAGCTGCGCTCGTTGAACCGCAGCGAGTCCCGCTGCACGGCGCGGATCGCGGCGAGCAGCGCCACCGCCGTCTTGGTGGGATCATAGCGCGCGCGGTCCGTGACGTGCAGCCGGATGCCGCGCAGCTCGACACCGTCGTATTTTCCGTCGGTGGGCGCACGGGGAGTGAAGGTCGCTCCCGAAACGTCCACGCCGGGCAACCTTTCTCCTTTCCCGCTTCCCCTTTCCCGCAGCCGTTCCAGCACCGCCGCGGTATCGAGCCACGGCGCGCCCACGATCTGAAACGCGAGCGTCGTGCCCCGGCCGACCGACAGGTTCGTCCCCTCGAACAAGCACGTTCCGGGATAGTGGATCGCGCTCTCGAGATCGGGCATGTTGGGCGAGGGTTTGACCCACGGCAGCCCGGTGGCATCGAAGTACTGCGAGCGACGCCACCCGGCCGCCGGGACGACGGTGAGCGCCGCATGGAGGCGTAGCCGATCATTCGCGAGTCGCAGCAGCTCGCCGAGCGTCATGCCGTGGCGCATGGGGATAGGGAGGAATCCGACGAACGCCGAGTCCGGGTCTCCCACGCGCGGGCGCACGCTCCCCTGCACGGCGACTCCGCCGATGGGATCGGGCCGGTCGAGCACGATGATCGGCTTGCCGCGCCGCGCGGCCTCACGCATTAACTGCGTCGCGCTGGCGGGGTAGGTGTAATAGCGGGCGCCGATGTCCTGCAGGTCGATCAGGATGGCGTCCAGGCTGTCGAGCGCCGTCAGACGAGCTAGCGGCATGCCGCCGTACAGGCTGTAGATTGGAAGGCCGCTCGCGGAGTCGACGGCGTCGGGGAGGCCGGGGCGATCCTCCAGCCCGCGAAAGCCGTGCTCGGGGCTGAACAATGCAGTCACGCGATACCCGCCCGCGATCAGGACATCGACGTCGCGGCGGCCGGCGGCGTCGACTCCCGTCTGGTTCGTCAGCAAGCCGAGGCGTTTGTGGGCGATGAGATAGGCGGAGTCGGCGAGCACGACGTCGATCCCGGGCCGGACCTGTGCGCCCGCGGACACGGCGCAGGCGAGCAACCCCAACAGTGAGCAACGATGCAGGCGCATAGACTCCTGGCCCTGGTGTTGGTGACCGGCTGCGCGTCCCCTCCCCCCCACGCGCTGCCACGACCCTCCGACCTCCGTCCGCTGCCCCACCCTGAGGCGGTCCAGCCGGTGGATTCGCTGCTGGCGGCGCTGAGCACGAGACAGCGGATCGCCCAGCTCATCGTCCCCTGGCTCGCCGGAAGCTACACCGCCTTCGACGATTCGCTGTTCCAGGTGGCGGCGCGATGGGTCGACTCGCTCGAAGTGGGAGGGCTGATCATCTCCGTCGGCTCCCCCTTCGACATCGCCGCCAAGCTCAACACGCTGCAGCGACGCTCCCGGCTGCCGCTGCTCGTCTCGGCGGACCTGGAATGGGGAGCCGGGATGCGGGTCATCGGCGGCACCGCGTTCCCCCAGATCATGGCGGTCGGCGCCACCGGGAACCCGCGGGACGCCTACACGATCGGCGCGGCGGCCGCGACCGAGGGGCGCGCCGTCGGTATCCACGTCAATTTCGCCCCGGACGCCGACGTCAACAACAACCCCCTCAACCCGATCATCAACATCCGCTCCTTCGGCGAGGACCCGCGGGCGGTGTCGCGGCTGGTGCAGGAGTACGTCCGGGGGCTGCACGATCACGGGATGCTCGCGACGCTTAAGCATTTCCCCGGCCACGGCGACACCCAGAGCGATTCGCACATCGGACTCCCCGTAATCACGGCGGGCTACCCGCGGCTCGATTCGCTCGAGCTGGTGCCGTTCCGGGGTGGCATCTCCGCCGGAGCGGACGTGGTGATGAGCGCTCACATCGCCTTCCCCTCCTTCACGGGCTCGGACGATCCGGCGACCCTGTCTGCCGCCGTGCTGACCGGCCTGCTGCGCGACTCGCTGCACTTCCGCGGTCTGGTCGTGACCGACGCGCTGGTGATGGGCGCGATCGTCGCGAAGTACGGCGCCGGGGAGGCGACGGTGCGGGCGTTTCTCGCCGGCTCCGATCTGCTCCTCATGCCCGCCGATCCCGACTCCGCCCTCAACGCCATGACCGCCGCCGTCGAGGGCGGGCGGATCAGCCGCGACCGGCTCGACGCGTCGGTGCGCCGCGTACTCGAGATCAAGCGGCGGCTCGGCCTGTTCGCGCACCGCGTCGTGGCGCTCGACTCGATCATGACCGTCGTCGGCAGCAAGCGGTTTCAGGATGGCGCCAACGACGTCGCCGTCCGCGCGCTCACCCTGGTGCGCGACATCGGCGGCTCACTGCACGCCCTGCGCGGCAGGCCGTCGCGCTTCGCCCTCATCGCGTATGCCGACGAGAACAACGGGGCGGCGGGCCAGTACATGACCGAGCTGCTGCGTCAGGGCGGCGACACGGTCGACTATTTTCGGCTGTGGCCGATGTCCGGACCGCTGTCCTACGATTCGGCGCGGGCGGTGATCGCCCGGGCGCCCGCAACGGTGTTCGTCGCGAACGTGCGGCCGATCTCGTGGCGCGGCAACATCGCGCTCCCCGATTCGCTCGCCCAGCTGGTCACGGCGACGGACGCGGCCCGTCCCACCGTCCTCGTCTCGCTGGGCAGCCCGTATCTTTTGAACCAGGCGCCCGCGGCCAAGTGTTATCTGATCGCCTGGAGCGGCGTGCGCGCCGCGGAGCGCGCCGTGGCCCTCGCGCTGCTCGGCAAAGTGCCGATCGCCGGTCACCTGCCGATTCGCATCCCACCGGACTACCCCATCGGGTTCGGCATCACGATCCCGACCGCCCATCCATGAGTGCGCGCACACTCGTTTCGCTCGTCGGGCTCGTCGCCGCCTGCCGCACCGCCGTCCCGCTGCCGGCGAGCACCGCCATTCCGCCCGCCGCGCCCGGCGCGTTGGGGTTCGACAGCACGCGGCTCGCCGCGGCCGCCGTCTACGTGAAGGCGCAAGCGGAGAGCGGCGCGTTCCCCGGTGCGGTGCTGGCAGTCGGACGCCATGGGCGGCTCGCGCTGCTCGCCGCCGTCGGACGGTACGGAGCGGACGACCCCCGCCCGGTCGACCCGGGCACGATCTACGATCTCGCGTCGCTCACGAAGGTCGTGGGGCTCACGACCGCGTGCATGCTGCTGGTGGACGAGGGGAAGCTCGCACTCGACGAGCCCGTACAGCGCTACCTTCCCGAGTTCCGGGGCGCCGGCAAGGAGCGGGTGACGATCCGCCATCTCCTCACCCACTCAGCGGGGCTCCCCGCATGGCGGCCGCTCTATCGGGAAGCGGACTCGCGCGCCACGGCCTTGTGGGTCGTGAACACCACACCGCTGGCCACGCCGCCCGGACAGGCGTACGTGTATTCGGATCTCGGCGCGATCGTGCTCGCCGAGGTCGTCGAGCGCATCACGGGCGAATCGCTGGATCGGTTTCTCGAGCGGCGCGTGTTCCGGCCGCTCGGCATGCCCGCCACCCGCTACCTGCCTCCCGAAGACTGGCGGGAGCGCATCGCGCCTACCGAAAACGACACGAGCTACCGCCACCGCATGCTGCGCGGCGAGGTCCATGATGAGAACGCGGGCCGGTTGGGCGGGATCTCGGGTCACGCCGGGCTGTTCTCGAACGCGCTCGACCTGTCGCGTTTCGCGGCGCTGCTCTTGAACGGCGGCGCGTGGGACACCTTGCAGCTGATCCGCTCTGAGACCGTCGCGGACTTCACGCGCCGTCAGGGCATCGTCCCGGGCTCGTCGCGCGCGCTCGGGTGGGACACGCCGCCCGATCCCCCCGACTCGACGGCGAGCGCCGGAACGAAGCTGTCCGCGCGCGCGTTCGGCCACACCGGTTTCACGGGGACGTCGCTGTGGATGGATCCGGAGAAGGACCTGTTCATCGTTCTGCTCACCAACCGCGTCCATCCCACGCGCGCCAACACGGCGATTCTCAAGGTCCGACCGCACGTCGCGGACCTCGTGGTCACTGCCCTCACCCACCCGGAGCTCTAGCCGGGTGCTGAAGGAAGGATCACCGGGAGCGCTACTCGACGACGGTGCGCCAGCCGCGCCGCGACAGGTCGCGGTAGATCACCGCACCGGCGATGGCGCTGAGGCCGAGCATGAGGATGCCGGGCAGCGGGTCGTGCAACAGCAGCTTGCCGACGCCGAACAGCGCCCCGTAGACGAGCACGCACCCCGCGACCCAGTCGAGCAGGTTCGCGAGGCCGTCGGTCGAAGGGCGGACGTCCGGAGCGCGCGCCGCGACGGGCCCCCAACCCAGGCGCGACGGCCGCGTCCGGCGGTAGAAGGCAACCAGCGTCGCGTCCGTCTCGGGGCGCGTCACGAACGTGACGACGAGCCACACGACCGTGGTGACGGCCACCGTGACGAGCACGATGCGCGCGAAATCCAGCGGCCGGTCGCTGTCGAGCCCGCCGACGGTCTGTAACAGCACCGAGACGACGAACGCCGTGATCATCGCCGCCACCTCGCTCCAGGCGTTGATGCGCCACCAATACCAGCGCAGTAGCAGCACCGCACCGGTCCCCGCACCCGTGATGATCAACAGTTTCCAGGCGCCGCCGATCGACTCGATGCGGAAGGCCACCGCCGCGGAGATCACCGTGAGCAGCGCCGTCGCGAGCCGCGACGCCAGGACGTAGTGCGGCTCGCTCGCGTCGCGGCGCACGAAGCGGCGATAGAAGTCGTTCACGAGATAGCTCGCGCCCCAGTTCAGCTGGGTGGCGATCGTCGACATGAAGGCCGCCGCGAACGCCGCAACCATGAGGCCGCGCAGCGAAGACGGCAGGTAGTCGATCATAACGCGGATGTAGCCGGTCTCCGGGTCCTTCAGCCCGGGAAACAGGATCAGCGAGGCCAGCGCCACGAGGATCCAGGGCCAGGGCCGCACGGCATAATGCGCGATGTTGAACCACAGCGTCGCGAGTAATGAGTGCCTTTCGTCTTTCGCGCTGAGCATCCGCTGCGCCACATAGCCCCCGCCGCCTGGCTCAGCCCCGGGGTACCACGTGGCCCACCAGTTCACCGCGATGTAGACGAAGAACGTGAGCATCGGCATCCACGCGGAGCCCACGTCCGGGACGAAGCTCAGGACCGATCCCCCACTCCCGCTCGTCGCGCGCACCTGGTCGATCACGGCGAGCTTCGCCTTCATCGCCTCGATCCCGCCCACCGCGTTGACCGCCACGACCGCCAGCACGATCACCATGCCCATCTTGATGACGAACTGAAACAGGTCGGTCACGAGCACCCCCCACAGCCCGGAGAGCGTCGAGATCGCCGACGTGAGCACGATCAGCCCGACCACGATCCACAACGCCTCACCCTTCGAGACGGTGAAGACCAGCTGGAGGATCTTCGCCATGGCGAGGTTCACCCATCCCAGGATGATGCAGTTGATGAGCAGACCCAAGTAGATGGCTCGGAAGCCGCGCAGGAAAGCGGCCGGCGGACCGGCGTAGCGGAGCTCGGAGAACTCGATGTCGGTCATCACCCCCGCGCGCCGCCACAAGCGGGCGTAGAAGAACACCGTCAGCATGCCGCTCGCGAGCAGATTCCACCACAACCAGTTCCCGGCGATGCCGTTGCGCGCCACCAGGCCGGTCACGACCAGCGGTGTGTCCGCCGCGAACGTCGTCGCCACCATCGACGTGCCCGCGAGCCACCAGGGCACGTTTCTCCCCGAGAGGAAAAACTCCGCCGTATCACGGCTGGCGCGCCGCTTGTAATACAGACCCACCGCGACATTGAAGGCGAAGTAGAGGGCGATGATCGACCAATCGAGCAAGTCGAGGCGCATGCGGGTGCGATCCCGTGGTGGAGGCCCCCAATTGTGGGAACGACGTGCCGGGACGCAAGCCGGTGGTTGACAGGCCAGCCCGACGTGGCTAACTTGCTCTCTCACTGGAGGATAGATCATGGCCACGACGCAGAAAGCGACCCCGATCGCCCTGACCCTCACCGACAAGGCCGCCGCAGAAGTGCGCAAGTTCATGGCCGAGGAGAAGGTGTCGCCGGAGACCGCGGGCTTGCGCGTCGGCGTGCTGCCGGGCGGCTGCTCCGGGTTCCGCTACAGCTTGAGCATCGAGGACAAGCCTGCCGACGACGACATCGTGATCGAGAGCGCCGGTGTGCGTTGCTTCGTGGACGGCTTCAGCGCCCAGTATTTGAACGGCGTGACGCTGGACTACCGGAGCAATTTCCAGGAGTCGGGCTTCGCGTTCGACAACCCGAACGCCACCGGCGGCTGCGGCTGCGGATCGTCCTTCACCGTCTGAGCCCGTTGGGCCGTCCCGCTTCGGCAGTGCAGGCCCGCGCACGGCGCGGGCCTTTTTGCTAGGTGCGCCCGCTCGACGTAGCAGTCATCTTCCTGTATTTCGCGGCCGTCATCGCCGCCGGGCTGCTCCTCGCCGGGCGCCAGCGCGACGCCAGCGACTACTTCCTCGGGCATCGCGGACTGCCGTGGTGGGCGCTGATGTTCTCGATCGTCGCGACGGAGACGTCCGCGGTCACGGTCATCTCGGTCCCCGGCCTCGCGGCACGGGGGAACCTCACCTTCCTGCAGATCGCGTTCGGCTACTTGGCCGGCCGGATCGGCGTCGCTGCGCTGCTCCTCCCCGGCTACTTCGAGGGAACGCAAGACACCGCCTACCAGCGCCTCGAGCGGCGCTTCGGGCCGGTCGCGCGGCGTACCGCCTCCGGCGTCTTCCTCCTCACCCGCGCGCTCGCCGACTGCGTACGCATCTTCGCGACGGCCATCCCGTTGGCCATCATCACCCGCTGGAACTTCGCCGCCGGGATCCTCGCCATCGGGGTCGTGACGCTCATTTATACCTGGGTCGGCGGCCTGCGGGCGGTCGTGTGGGTGGATGTGATCCAGCTCGGCGTGTATCTCCTCGGTGGCATCGCGACGCTCATCGTCGCGACTCAGCTCGCGGGCGGCGTGGGTGCGTTCGGGCGCGCTTGGGACGCGGGGAAACTCGTGACGCTCGACTTTCGGCCGTCCTTCACGCTCCTGTACACGTTCTGGGGTGGTTTGCTGGGCGGGGCGCTGCTCGCCGGCGCCTCGCACGGCACGGACCATCTCATCGTCCAACGGCTGCTCGCCGCCAGAGGCCTCAGAGACGCGCAGCGGGCCCTCATCGGGTCAGGAGTGTTCATCATCGGACAATTCGCACTCTTCCTGCTCGTGGGCACGAGCCTGTGGCTCGCAGGAGCCGACCGCGTCGGGATGCGCAGCGACGCGATTTATCCGACGTTCGTCATCACACAACTGCCCGCCGGGCTCGCCGGCCTGGTAGTCGCCGGAATCCTCGCAGCGGCGATGAGCAGCCACGCCTCGGCTGTCAACTCGCTCGCCTCCGCCTCCACTCATGACTTCTACGCGCCGCTCACCGGCCGGCAGGACCCGGCGCACCTCCTATGGGTGGGCCGCTGGCTCACCTTGCTCTGGACCGCCGTGCTCGTGGCCGGAGCGATGGCGTTCCGGAACCAGAATACCCCCGTCGTGCAGCTGGCGCTCAGCATCGCCTCCGTAACCTACGGGAGTCTGCTGGGAACCTACGTGCTCGGAGGGCTGTGGCCGCGGGCGCGGCAGAATGATGTGATCGTCGCGATCGTCGTGAGCGCCGTCGTGATGACTCCGGTGGTGCTGGGGAGCGTGATTCCGGGCTTCCCGTGGCGCTGGCTCCCGGGCCTCGCGTGGCCCTGGTACGTGCCGCTGGGGACGGCGGCGACGGTGGCGGTAGGGATGCTGTCATCGGCGGTCAGGCGGGCAGACGGTCAGGCGGCGAGCGCGTAACCGATGTCCGCCAACGCCCGTCCCTCCGCAGTGTTGCTTGGCGCCGACGCCGGCGGCTCGCACTCCACTGTCGTCATCGGCACCGTCGACTTGACGATCCTCGGTCGCGCGGACGGGCCGGGGGCCGCGATGAAGCCGGGCGGCGCGGCCGCCTCGGCGGTCGTACTCGCGGAGACCGCGCGCCGTGCGGCGAGCCAAACGGGGATCGACCTCCCGGTCGATCGGGCCGTGGTGGGCGCGGCGGGTGCAGGCCGCGCCCAGGAGCAGGGGGAGCTCGAGGCCGCGCTGGTCCAGGCCGGGCTGGCCCAACGGGTACGGGTCATGGCCGACGCGGAGATCGCACTCTCTACCGCATTCGCCGACGGGACGGGCATCATCGTCAGTGCGGGCACCGGCTCGATCGCCTACGCGCGTGACCCGGCCGGCCAGTTGCACCGGGCAGGCGGATACGGATGGCAGCTGGGCGACGAGGGGGGCGGTTACTGGCTCGGGCGGCGGGCGCTGGACGTCGCCGCGCGCGCCCAGGACGGGCGCGGCGAGGGCTCGACCCTGCTCGCGCGCCTGCTCGGCCCGCTCGGCCTGCAGACCTTCGACGACCTCGTTCGCTGGACAGCGACCGCCACACCGGCGCAGGTGGCGGCGCTCGCGCCGCACGTGCTCAACGCAGCACGCGAAGGCGAGGTCGTGGCCCAGCGCGCGGTGGAAGACGCCGCTCGAGAGCTCGTCGCCCTCGTGGTCACGCTGGAGCGGTACTACCCCGGCACGGAACCCGTGCCGGTCGCGATCGCCGGCGGACTGCTGCTGGCCCAGTCGCCCCTCGCCGCCGCATTCCGAGACCGGCTCGCGGCGCAATCCAAGCGCGCCCGCGTCGTGTCGAACCGGGTCGATACGCCGGTCGGGGCGCTCAAGCTGGCGGCGGAGATGGAATAGGATCAGGCAGCTGGCGCCGGCCTTGCCTCACCGCTGATGACGCGCGGGTCCCACTCGCTTTCCGTTCTCGCCACGTACACCGCCGCGCTCATGTCCCCCACGACGTTGATCGTGGTCCGAGTCATGTCCAGGATTCGGTCGACACCGATGATCAACGCAATCGTCAGTGGCTCGACGTTCACGGCCGCCAGCACGCCCATCAACAACGGCAGGGATCCACCCGGGACACCGGCGGCGCCAACGGCCGTGATCACGCTGAGGAGCATGACGACGACCTGCTGGGATAACGTGAGGGGAACGCTGAAGACCTGCGCGAGGAAGAGCACGGTGACGCCCTCGAACAGCGCGGTGCCGTTCATGCACATCGTCGACCCGAGGGGGAGCACGAAGCCGGCGATCTTGGGCGGGATCTTCAGCTCCTCTTCAGCGACGGCGATGTTGGTCGGAAGCGTGGCGTTGCTCGAGCTGGTGGAGAACGCCGTGATGATGCTAGCCCGGATCCGGCTGTAGAACACGCGAGGCGAGAGACCGCCAAATACGCGGACTAGCGCGGAGATCGAGATGGCGCCATGCAGGAGGAGCCCCACGAGGACCACGGCGACGTACAACCCCAGTTTTTGCAGCAGCGCGAAACCGAAGCGGGACGTCACGACGAAGATAAGCCCGAACACGCCGTAGGGGGCGAGCCGCATAGCGAAGTCGATGATCTTGACGATCGCTTCGCCTAGCGCATCGAGGACGCGGACCATCGGCCTGGCCTTCTCTTCGGGGAGCAGCGTCAGCGAGGCGCCGAACACCAGGGAAAAGAAGATGATCCCCAGCATGTCGAGCGATGCCGCGGCCTTGATCGGGTTGCTAGGCACGATGTTCACAAGCATGTCGACGCCGAACTTGCCTCCCCCGCCCGCCTGTAGCCCCTGGGCTTGGGCGCGGTAGGTCGCCAGCAGCTCCTTGACGAGGGCGGGATCAAGCCCGACCCCAGGGCGGACCAGGTTGACGAGGATGAGTCCGATCGTCGCTGAGATGGCGGTCGAAACCAAGAAGTAGGCGATCGTCCGCCCACCAACACGCCCGATCTTGCGGATGTCGCCGAGCCCTGCGACGCCGAGCGTCAGCGAAGCGAACACGAGGGGCACGATCGTCATCAGGAGCATCCGCAGGAAGATCTGGCCCACCGGACCGGCGACGTTGTTGCCCACCCATTGCACCTTGTCCGCGGCCCACTCGGCGGGGATCCCGATCCAGGCGACCCAGTCCGCCCCGGTCGCGAACGCGTTCGCCACGATGCCGACGCTTGCACCCGACAGCAGCCCGATGATGATCTTGGTGTGGAGCTTCACGGCGCCGACCGGGCCGCCGGGTGCAGCCGGCTGTGGCGATAGCCGTAGCAGACGTACACCATGAGACCGAGGATCAGCCAGACGGCGAAGCGCACCCAGGTCTCCAGCGGTAGTCCGACCATCACGAGCAGGCACAGCGCCGCGCCGGTAAGCGAGACGATCCACACAAACGGCACCCGGAACGGCCGTGGGCGGGCGCGGTCCGTGTAGCGCAGCACCAGCACGCCGATGCACACGAGGACGAACGCGAACAGCGTGCCGATGTTGGTGAGGTTGTACGTCTCGCCGGCGTCCCCGATCAGCGACCACAACGCCACGAAAAT
>DASPXE010000269.1:0-2471 GCA_035637455.1 Gemmatimonadales bacterium | reverse complement strand
CCATGAATCACATCGTCCGGGTGATGGGTCGGTTGCGCTCGCAAATAGTCTCGCACTACGGCGAGGCTCCGGGGGCTCACGGAGTGGATCGAATACCCCTTCGCCCATCGCAGGCGGTTGCCTTCCGTAGAGTGCCGCTCTTTGCTGGCGATGGCGGCACTGCCACCCTTGAGTCGCTGCAGCAGCCGAGCGACGTCGGTGGTAGGACGCGCTCGAACAAGCAAGTGTACGTGTGTCCGCACCATCCCGATCTCGAGAATCCGGGCGTGTTCTTGCGTTGCGACGCCTCTGAGAAAGGAGCACAGGAACCTGGCCAGTCCGGCGTCGATGAGCGGCACGCGATCCCGCGTGGTCCAGACGACGTGACAATAGATGCGATCGATCACAAGGGGAATCTGGGCCGCGCGCGGCCGGCAGCGGCATCGTTTTCGCGCGGTGCTAAGCGGATTCACGCTCCTGTGCTCGCGAGTGAACTCGCGGCTCGGCCCTGTCAGTAAACGGACGCCGCTTCAGCGGTAGGGCCGAGCCGCGGCTTCAGCCGCGACTCTCGGGAGGGTCGCGAGTGAACTCACGGCTCGGCCCTGACAGTAAACTGACGCCGCTTCAGCGGCAGAGCCGAGCCGCGGCTTCAGCCGCGACTCCTCGGGCCGCGGCTTCAGCCGCGACTCCTCGAGCGGCCGCTTCAGCCGCGACTCCTCGGGAGGGTCGCGAATGAACTCGCGGCTCGGCCCTGTCAGTAAACTGACGCTTCCGCGGGGACCAGGGGCGTCCCCAGACCGATCGCGTATATTGTCGCACCCATGTCCGCCCCCGCCCCCCCCGCTCCCGCCCCCTCACCGCCCGACCGCTGGGGCGAGCGCCTCCCGCGCCGCCTCGGCCTCTGGAGCGCCGTCGCGGTCGTGATCGGCTCGACCATCGGCAGCGGCATCTTCCGCACCCCCGCCTCGATCGCGCAGCGCGTGGACGACGTGCCGCTGTTCCTGCTCAGCTGGGTGCTGGGCGGCGCGGTGACGCTGTGCGGGGCGCTCACCTACGCGGAGCTGGCGGCGATGTTCCCGCGCTCGGGCGGCATCTATGTGTTCATCCGGGAGGCGTTCGGCCCGCTTCCCGCTTTCCTGTTCGGTTGGGGCGAGTTGTTGATCATCCGGCCGGGCGCCTACGGCGCCATCTCCATCACCTCGTCGGCGTATACGCTGCGGGTGCTCGGGGTGGATCCAGCGGGCACGGTCGTGACGATCGCGGGGCAGGCGATCCGCGCCGAGCAGCTCGTGGCTGCCGCCTACGTCGCGATCGTGGCCGTGGTGAACTACGTTGGCATCCACCGCGCCGCGATCTTGCAGAACGTAAGCACGGCGCTCAAGGTGGGCGCGCTGGGGGCGTTGGTGCTGCTGGGCTTCGCGCTGGGCGGCGGGCACGGGCTCGCGCCCGGTCCCATGCTGGCCCAGCGGGCCTCCGTGGGTCTGTCGCCGTTTCTGCTCGCCATGGTGGCGATCCTGTGGGCGTACGACGGGTGGGGCGATCTCGCGTTCGTCGGCGGGGAGGTGAAAGACCCGCAACGTAATCTCCCGCGCGCGATGTTTATCGGCACGGGCTCCGTCGTGGCGCTGTACCTCGCGGCCAACCTCGTATATCTGCGTCTCATCCCGATCCAGCAAATGAAGGGCGCGGAGCTCGTCGCGGCCGACGTGGCTCGCGTGCTGCTGGGCGGCGCGGGGCTGGTCGCCGTCTCGGCGGCGGTGGCTGTGAGCACCTTCGGCACGCTCAACGGCTCCATGATGACCGCGCCGCGGATCTTCTTCGCCATGGCGGAGGACCGCGTCTTTCCCAGGGCGATCGCGCGTGTGGACCCGCGGACGGGGGCGCCGACCGGCGCGATCGTGCTCGCCGGATGCCTCGGCGCCGTGTTCGTGCTGGTGCGGAAGTTCACCGAGCTCGCCGACCAGTTCATCATCGGCATCTGGCCTTTTTACGCGCTCGCGGTGGCGGCGGTGTTTGTGCTGCGGCGCCGGCTCCCCGCCACCGAGCGGCGCTACCGCACCTGGGGCTACCCGGTCGTCCCGGCGCTGTTTCTGCTGGGCGCGCTGTTCGTGCTGGGGAACTATCTCGTCTCGGAGCCGCTGCTCTTCTGGCTCGATGTGGGCGTGATCCTGCTCGGGATTCCCGTCTACGTCGTGTGGCGGCGGTATGCCGCGCCGCCGACGCCCGATCTCACGTTGACCCGGCGGTGACGCGGACGTTACTGGGCGTTGCTTGACGACCCTCCGGGGGCGGGGCACATTTACCGCGCCCTGACCATCCTGTCGATTCGTATCCCTCTGGAGACTCCTGATGAAGACATTGGTGCGGTCGTTGAGGACTTGTGCGCTCTTCGCAACGGTCGCTTGGGGGGCCACGACGGCACTTGGCGCCCAGGGGGTAACGACCGCGGCGATCGCCGGGGTCGTCAGTGACTCCTCCGGCGCCCCGCTTGA
>DASPXE010000268.1:0-3419 GCA_035637455.1 Gemmatimonadales bacterium | reverse complement strand
CAGCGGCACCGCCGCCAGCATGACCAGCACGGCGGCCGCGACGATCGCCCAGCGCATCCCCAGGGCGCCGTCGAGCAGCCGCTCGTAGCGGCTGCGGACCCAGTCGAAGCCACGCTGCACCAGCCGCGTCAGCCGGCCCTCCCGGCCCTGCTCGTGTACGAAGCGCGAGCTCATCACCGGCGACAACGTCACCGCGACGATGCCCGATACCACCACCGCGGCGGCGAGGGTGATCGCGAATTCCAGGAACAGCGACCCGGTCAGCCCACCCTGGAACCCGATCGGCGTGTACACCGCGGCGAGGGTGATCGTCATCGCAATGATGGGGCCGACCAGCTCCCGGGCGCCGACCAGCGCCGCCTGGATGCGCGTCTTGCCCTCCCGCACGTGCCGCTCGACGTTCTCCACCACGACGATCGCATCGTCCACCACCAATCCCACCGACAGCACGATCGCGAGGATGGTGAGGAGGTTGAGGCTGAACCCGAAGGCGTACATGACGATCGCGGCGCCCACCAGCGACACCGGCATCGCCACCAGCGGCACGAAGGCCGTGCGCACCGATCCCATGAACAGGAACACCACCAGGCCCACGATCGCGATGGTCTCCATCAACGTCTTGGTGATCTCCTGCAGCGCATCGGTCATGAACACCGTCGCGTCGTAGGCCATTTGCATATCGATGTCGCTGGGCAGCGTGGGCCGGATCCGGGCCATTTCAGCGTGGAGCCGGTTGGCCACTTCGATCTCGTTGCTTCCGGGCAGCGGCCAGACGCCCAGGTACACGGCTTCTTTGTCGCTGAACTTGGTGATGAAGTCGGCTTCCTCGGCGCCGAGCTCGACGCGGGCCACGTCGGACAGCCGCACGATCGCCCCGTTCCGCTCGGCCACGACGAGGTTCTTGAACTCGTCCGTCGTGCGGAGGTCGGTGTTGGCCAGCAGGTTGACCTGCACCAGGTCGCCCTTGGTCTGCCCCACCGCGGCGAGGTAGTTGTTGCGCTGCAGCGCCGCGTGCACGTCGCCGGGTGCCAGGTTGAGCGCGGCCAGCCGGTCGGGGTCGATCCAGATGCGCATGGCGATGGGCCGCCCGCCGACGACGTCCACCCGCTGCACCCCCGCCAGCGTCGAGAGCTGGGGCTGCATGTTGCGGGTGAGCCAGTCGGTGAGCGCCGGAATGTCGCGCGCCGAGGACGTAAAGCTCAGATAGAACGACGCATACGGGCGATCGGCGCGCTGTACCTCCACCACCGGTGGCTCGGCCTCGGCGGGCAGCTCGGAGCGCACCTGCTGCAGCCGCGCGGTGACCTCCGCCAGCGCCGCCGTGCTGTTGTGGTTCAGCTTCAAGTGCACAGTGATGCTCGAAACGCCGGCGCGGCTGGTGGATTCGACGTAGTCGACGCCGCTGATGGCCGACACGGCGCGCTCGATCGGTGTCGTGAGAAAGCCGCGCACGGTTTCGGCGCTCGCGCCGTAATACACCGTCGTGATCAGCACCGACGAGCTCTGAATGTTCGGATACTGCTGCACCGGTAGCGTCGTGATGGCCCGCCACCCCACGAGCACGATCACGAGGTTGACGACGACCGCGAGGACCGGATGCTTGATGAACGTATCGGTAAAAGAGCGCATGAACGGTTTCCGATTAACGAGTTGAGTCGCCCGTGACCAGCACAGCCTCGCGCAGCTTGAAGGACCCCGAGGTAGCGACCTGCTGACCGGGGGTGAGACCACCCAAGATCACGACTTCGTCGTCGAGCACCGGCCCACTCCGCACCGGTTGCACGTGCGCGCGGCTCCGCCCGCCCGAGTCGGCGACGATCAAGAAGACGTGGTCGCCGCCCGGCCCCTTACGCAGCGCGCTCACCGGAATCGCGACGACCGCCGTCGGGGGGCCCACCGGGACCTCGACCCGCACCGAGGCGCCTGGGGCCGGGGCGTGGCTCGGGATCCGGGCCCGTACCAGCGCATTGCGGGTCGTCGGATCGATGCGCGCATCGACGGCGACGATCCGGGCCGTCAGCGGACGCGGGTCGTTTGCGGCGAACACGGCGACCGGCTCGCCCTGGCGCAGCTCGGCCGCTACCACCTGGGCCACCGTGAAGTCGACGTTGGCCGCGGCATCGACCCCCTGCAGGGTGCTGAGCTCGGTGCCTTCGTTCAGGTACTGGCCGGGGTGCACATCGGCGAGGCCCACGCGGGCTCGGAACGGGGCGCGAATCGTCTTCTTTGCGATGATGGCCCGGGTGCGCGCGATCTGCGCCAGCGCGACATCGCGCGCCGCGCGCGCCTGGTCCACCTCTTCCTGGGACGTGGCCTGCGCCTCCCGCAGCCGCTCCTGCCGAGCGAGGGTCGTCTTAGCCAAGTCGGCCTGGGCGGTCTCCGCCTCGAGCTCCGCCTCCTCCACCGAGACGTCGAGCGCTACCAGCACCGTGCCGGCCTCGACGACTTGCCCGGGGACGAGCGTCACCTGGCGGACGGTCCCCGCGAGCTCGTTGCGCAGGGTGATCGAGGTGAGCGCGAGGATCGTTCCGACCGACGTCGTCGTCGGCCGATACTGGCGCTCCCGGGCGACGGCCAGGGTTACCGATTCGATGGGCTCGGGCTGGCGCGCCGCCGCCGCGTCGGCTTTCCGGACGGAGGCACGTTTCCAAGCCACCAGGCTGCCGGCGGTGATGACGAGCGTTAGCAACAGCACGGCAGATCCCGTCCAGCCGCGATGGTTCATGGAGAAACGACTGCGCATAGCCGGTGATCTCCTTGTGTCTGGAAAAGGTGAAGCGTGGTCCCCGGGTATTAGACGTTTGGGGGAGCCTGAAACAGACATGCCGCAGGACTGCGGCGACGTTTCGAAACGGTCACGATCGCGCCACAGTTTCAAGCGCACTGGTCGCCGTTGCCACCCAGCCCATGGTTCACTAATGAATTATCTTGCCGCAGTGTTCCCGAGCGTAGCCTTCACGAAACAACACGAGGTGCACTCATGGTCGAGCCAACGGAGCAAGGCGTGGTGGTAGTGCGCGGCGGCGCGCAGGGTTTCGTTCAGGAAATCACCCTGGGGCGCCACCGGCTGATGGCCGACGAGCCCGTCTCCGCCGGTGGGACGGACCGAGGGCCCGGACCCTACGAGCTGTTACTGGCGGCGCTCGGCGCCTGAACCTCCATGACCATCGCGCTGTATGCGCGACGGAAAGGGTGGCCGCTCAGCGGCGTGACGGTGCGCCTGCGCCACTCGAGAGTCCACGCCGACGACTGCGCCGAATGTGAGACCAAAGAGGGCATGCTCGATCGGATCGAGAGCGAGATCGCCTTGGACGGGGAGCTCACGGCGGAGCAGCGTAACAAGGCACTCGAGATCGCCGGCAAGTGTCCGGTCCATCGGACGCTCACGTCGGAGATCAACATCCGGTCGACGCTCGTGT
>DASPXE010000267.1:0-2008 GCA_035637455.1 Gemmatimonadales bacterium | reverse complement strand
TAGGACTGCTATTATAGGCTAGAGAGGCTGTAGCCTATCTGGGCTTATGCGGCGCGTGGCACAAAAAAGATCACTACGCGACCGCCATGATGCTCCTTACTCAAGAGATGTGGAACTACTTTATAGACCTATTGAATGTGGAGTTACTATGGGTTAGGCGTATATATTATATTTTAATTGCCTATGATCTATACCAAGACTAAGACCTGAACTCTCAAGACCAAGACCATGACCTGAACTCTCAAGATCAAGATCTGAACACTCAATGCCAAGACCAAGATCTGCTCTCAAGACCAAGACCAATGCCTGAATTCTCAATACCAAGACCAAGACCTGCATGTATCTATGTCTGTATGTGTGTTTTTCTGTCAGTCTGTAGGCCTATGTCTGCATTTCTGTATGTGTGTATGTCTGTCTGTGTGTCTGTCTGTCTGTATGTCTGTATATATCTATGTCTGTCTGTATGTATGTCTATATGTCTGTATGTCTGTCTGATATCTGTCTAAATGTCTGTCTATATGTCTGTATGTTAGCCAGTATGTCTGTATATCTGTCTGTGTGTCTGTCTGTATATCTGTCTGTATGTCTATTTGTCTGTCTGTCTGTATGTCTGTGTGTCTGTCTATATGTGTGTGTGTCTGTATATCTGTTTGTCTGTATATATTTGTTTCTGTATGTCTGTATGCATGCATGTCTCTGTCTGTTTTTTCTATGTCTGTATCTCTGTATGTATCTATGTCCCTGTGTCTGTATATCTGGCTGATGTCTGTCTATATGTCTGTATGTCAGCCAGTATGTATATATCTGCCTGTCTATATGTCTGTCTGTATGTCTGTTTGTCTTTCTGTCTGTATGTCTGTGCGTCTGTCTGTTTGTATGTCTTATATCTGTGTGTCTGTATGTCTGTATGTATATGTGTATGTATATCTGTTTGTCTGTATATATGTGTTTCTGTATGTCTGTATGTCTGCATGTCTCTATCTTGTTTTTTCTATGTCTGTATGTAACTATGTCCATTGGTCTGTATATCTGTCTGGTGTCTGTCTATATGTCTGTATATATGTCTGTATGTATGTATGTCCGTCTGTATGTCTGTATGTCTATCTGTATATCTGTATGTCTGTCTATCTGTATGTCTGCATGTCTTTATGTCTGTATGTCTATGTATGTATGTATGTATGTCTGCATGTCTGTATATCTCTTTGTCGACATGTCTGTATATATGTCTATATGTATGTCTATTTGTATGCCTGTCTGTGTGTCTATATGTTTTCTATTATTGTATGTCTATATGTATGTCTGTATGTCTCTATGTATGTCCATATGTCTGTCTATATGTCTGTCTGTATGTCTATCTCTGTATGCCTGTATGTCTCTATGTCTGTACGTCTGCAAATATGTCTGTCTGTGTGTATATCAGTCTGTCTATATGTCTCTCTATATGTCTGTATATCATTCTGTGTGTCTGTATATCTGTCTGTATGTCTGTATGTATGTCTCTCTCTATGTCTGTCTTTCTGTATGTCTGTGTCTGTATGTATGTGTGTCTGTATGTCTACATGTCTGTGTGTCTGTATGTCTGTAGAGTCTATATCTGTGTTTCTTTATGTCTGTATTTATGTGTGTTTTATATCGGATTGTCTGTATGCCTATATGTCTGTCTTTCTGTTTGGATGTTGGTATGTATATATGTCTGCATATCTTTATGTCTGTATGTCTGTCAGCATGTCAGTATATCTCTGTGTATGTCTGCATGTCTGTCTGCCTGTATGCGTGCATGTTTGTCTGTATGTATGTCTGCCGGTATGTCAGTATGTCTGCATGTCTGTATGTCTGTCTGTTCGTGTGTCTGTATATCTGTATGTAATACATAAATATGTCTGCATGTCCCTATGTCTGCCTGTATGTCTGCATGTCTGTATGTATGTCTGTATATCTGTATTTCTATATGTCTGCATGACTCTGTCTGTCTGTCCGTATGTCTGTCTGCATATCTGTTTGTCTTTAT
>DASPXE010000266.1:0-15794 GCA_035637455.1 Gemmatimonadales bacterium | reverse complement strand
CGCGATGCCGTAGACCATGAAGTTCATCGTGATGGTGTGAGCGGCGTTCTTGGCGCGGGTGAAGCCGGTCTCCACCATTGCAAAGCCGGCCTGCATGAACATCACGAGGAACCCGGCGACCAGCGTCCACACGAAGTTGATGGCGACCGTGTTGGCGGCGGCGGCGGTGCTCGCGGCCTGGGCCAAAGAGTCCGCGGCCGGTACTGCCTGCGCCGCCATTGTCAACGGAGTCGCCACCATCACCAGCAAGCCAAGCCCAACAGCGCTTCTCATACGGTCTCCCGAGCGGGGGGTGCGGAGTGCGCTACTGACATCTGATTCGTGCATAAAATGCACGAATAAGAAGACAGTGCGCTACTACCCGTTCGGGTAGGTAGCATTGCTGTATTACAGTTTATGCATAATGTGCACGTTCTTTGTGACGGCGTGGTGCACCTACTACAGCGACCGGCGCACCACGACGCAGATATGACGGGATCCCCTCGGCCCGAGGGGGCGCGCGAGGGCGCGCAGCAACACCGCGACGGGCATGCTACCGAACAGCCGCCGAACCCAACCCCAATCGCGGACGGCCTTGAACCAGGACTCGAATTGATACCACAGTCGGTCGTGGAGGTACGCGATCGAGACAAGCTCGAAGGGACTGGCGCGGACTTGTTCGACAAACTCGGGGAAAGCACGCGGTTGCAGGTACTCGGTGAGGAGCGCGTGGCCGCCGGGCCGGACCACCCGATGCGCCTGCGCCAGCGCGAGCCGTCGCTCCGCGGGCGGGAGCTGCCAGCTATGCAGCCCGTCGGAGAGCACGACCACGTCGAACGTCCCCTCGCGGAACGGCAGTGCCGTCGCGCTTGCGACGACGCAGTGCACCGGCCGGCCGACCGCGCGCAGCCGTTGCCGCGCCCCGTGGATCGCCGTCGGCGACAGGTCCACCGCGAACAGGGCCTGCGGGAGACCCGCGAGCTGCGCGGTCAGCTGGCCCATGCTGCAGCCGACATCCAGCAGTCTTGTAGGATTGGGGTCGAGGCGCCGCACAACCCGGCAGACGTACCGATGACGGAGGATCTCGGCCGCCCGCCGGCTGTAATCGAAGGGCTCCCCGCGCCGGTGCATCTCCTCGAACACGCTGGCGCGGTCCACCGCTAGCCGTAGCCTTGAAACGGCTCCGTCAGGAGCCGGAGGTTGAGCGGCTTATAGGTGAGCACATGGGTGAGACGCACCTCGCTCCCCGCCCGCTCGACGCGGGTCTCCACCAGCTCGAAATCCTTCGCGTCGCCCAGCCCCATCGCGTTCAGGCGCTCGGCTTCGGCCTTGCACACGTCGCCGGGCGTCGGCTTGGGGTTGGGATAGGCGTCTTCGTGATGATCGCGCAGCGCCTTCCAGTGCGCGTCCCCGGCGCGCTCCACCGCAGCCCGGATGTCGTCGCGGGTGAACGGCACGGGATCCGCTACCGCCCGAGCACCGCCGGGATGTCCTGCTCTCTCACCGTGCGGTTGAACGCCGGGACGTCCGTTTCCACGATCGCCTTCAGCCGGTCGAGATAGCCCTGCAGCTCGGCCGCGAGCTGATCGAACACTTGGTACGATTGATCGGTGGGCGGCGCGTCGGCGCCCCCGACGACGCCCGCGAGCGACGCGAGCTTGTTGTTCACCCTGATCGGGAAGTTGAGCGGATCCTCGTTGCTCTTGTTCCTGACTTGGTAAATGGATTCCTCCACCGCGCCGAGCTTCGCCTGCAGCGAATCCGCCGCCCGGGCGATGGCGGCACCTTTCCCGGCGGGCAGCCCCTTCGCGCGTTTGGCCGCGGCGTCGATCTGTTCCTTGACGTCGCGGATCTGCTGCACGGCGTCGTCCGCCGCGCTCACGCGGTCACGGATCCGGGCGAGCAGGTCGAACTGCTTCTGCAGCTCGTCCTGCGTGGCCTTGACCCGCGGGTCCTTCACGACGTTGAGGCCCCGGGTCTCCGACCAGCCCCCGACAGTGAGGCGGACCTTGTAGCTCCCCGGGACCGCGAGCGGACCGCGCGTGTTCCCGGCCCAGAACACGAGACCCTTGAACCGGTGCGCGTCTGCGTAGCGCAGGTCCCACACGAAACGGTTCAGGCCCGCGTCAGTCTTCAGCGAGTCCGGCGGCTCCTTGGGACGAGTCGAGAACCGGCGCGCCACGGAGTCGCGCGCGTCGAGCAACTCGAGGGTCGCCTCCTCCTCGGGCTTCTGCTTCAAGTAGAAGTACACGGTTGCGCCGTTCGGGGGGTTGGTGCCGAGCCCCGTCAGGCTGCGCGCCGGCACGAAGCTAGGGCCCCGGAATCGCACCGCGTCGCGCGGGGTGAAGAGGTGCCGGTCCGCGCGCGCGACCTCGTCCGACAGCTGCTCGAGCGGCGTGATGTCGTCGAGCACCCAGAACGCGCGCCCGTGCGTCGCCGCGGCCAGGTCATGGTCCTTGACGGTGAGATCATGGATCGGCACGACGGGCAGGTTGAGCTGCAAGGTCTGCCAGACCGCGCCGTCGTCGAACGAGACATACATCCCGAACTCGGTGCCGGCGAACAGCAGCCCGCGGCGGGCGGGATCCTCACGCACCACGCGCACGAAATGCGTCTCCGGGATCCCGGTCACGATCTTCTTCCACGAGCGGCCGTAGTCCGTCGTCTTGTACACATACGGTCGGAAGTCGTCGAGCTTGTAGCGCGTCGCTGCGACATACGCTGCGCCCGCGTCGTGCGGCGATGCTTCCACTGTGCTCACCAGCGCCCACTCGGGCAACTCCTTGGGTGTGACGTTCTGCCACGACTTCCCGCCGTCGCGCGTCACCTGCACCAGGCCGTCGTCGGTGCCGGCCCAGATCACGGTCGAGTCCTTCGGACTCGGCGCGACCGTGAAGATCGTGTTGTAGTACTCAATGCTGGTGTTGTCCTTGGTGATGGGGCCGCCGGACGGCCCCTGTTTCGCCTTGTCGTTGCGGGTCAGGTCCGGGCTGATCGCCCGCCAGCTCTGCCCCTCGTTGCCGGACTTGAACAGCACCTGCGCCGCGATGAACAAATCACTGGGGTTGAGCGGCGAGAGGACGATGGGGAACGTCCACTGAAAGCGGTATTTGAGATTCGCCGCGCCCCAGCCCATCGGGTTGTCGGGCCATGCGTTGATCGCCCGCTGTTGTCCGGTGCGGTGGTCGTAGCGCGTGATGAGGCCGCCGTAACTCCCCGCGAAGACGATGTCCGGATCGTCCTGACGCGCGGCGATCCAGCCGCTCTCGCCGCCCCCCACGTCGTACCAATCCTTCTCCGTGATCCCGATGCCATCGGTGCGGGTCGCGATGCACACCGTGCTGTTGTCCTGCTGGGCGCCGCACAGCCTGTAGGGAAAGTGGCTGGTGACGACGACATGATAGAACTGGGCAGTCGGCTGGTTGCCCTGGGTGCTCCACGTGGCGCCGCCGTTGCTGCTGATCGTCGCACCGCCGTCGTTGCCGTTGATCATCCGCGTGGGATCGTGCGGGTCGATCCACAGGGCGTGGTGATCGCCGTGCGGGCCGCGCAGTGTGGTGAACGTCTTGCCGCCGTCCCCCGACTTGAGCAGGGCGGTGTTGAGCACGTACACACCGTCCACGCTGCCCGGGTCGGCAAACACGTGCGTGAAGTACCAGGCGCGCTGGCGGATCTCGTGGTCGTCGCTGGCGCGGGTCCAAGTCGTGCCGCCGTCATCCGAGCGGAACAGTCCGCCCGAATCCGCCTCCACCAGCGCCCATACCCGCTCGTGGTCGAGCGGCGAGACGGCGAGGCCGATCTTGCCGATGATCCCCTTAGGGAGGCCCTTGTTGCGGGTGATCTCCGTCCAGCTGTCGCCGCCGTCCGTGGACCGGAAGATCCCGCTGCCCGCTCCACCCGAGACCAGCTCCCAGGGTCGCCGCACCGCCTGCCAGAGCCCCGCGTACAGGATGCGCGGGTTGACTGGGTCGAGCACCAAGGCGATCGCCCCGGTGCTGTCGTTCCGGAACAGGATCTTCTCCCAGGTCCTACCGCCGTCCTTGGTGCGGAACACGCCGCGCGTGGGATTCGGGCCGAACGCGTGTCCCAGCACGGCGACGTATGCGAGATCGGCATTCTGCGGATGAACCTCGACGTTGGCGATCTGGCCCGCGTCGGCGAGCCCGATCTTCTTCCACGTTTTGGCGGCGTCGCTGGACTTGTAGAGGCCGTCGCCCGGCGACAGGTTGCCGCGGATCGGCGACTCGCCGGTGCCCGCGTACACCACGTTCGCATCGGACGGCGCCACAGCGAGCGCGCCGACCGATCCGGCGGTGAAAAACTTGTCCGAGACCGGCTGCCAGGTCAGCCCACCGTCGACCGTCTTCCACACACCGCCTCCCGTGCCACCCATGTAATAGACGAGCGGCTGCGCCGCGCTTCCCGCGACCGCGGTCACTCGCCCGCCGCGGAACGGGCCGACCTCGCGCCACATGAGGCCGCGGTACAGACTGGTGTCGTACTGCGCGGCCTGGGCGTTCGCCTCGACCGGTGACACGCCGAGGATGCAGGCGAGGGAGAGTATGGAGCTCGCGCCGACGCGTGGCAGGTGTGCGCGCATGAGCGTGGTGTCTCGGGAGGTGTAGGGAACGACCGGAGAAGCTACTCCCCGTCAGCGGAGTCGCAACTCCACGTGCAGGTGGTCTCCCGTGCCCACGTGCCGCAGTGTCCCGAATCCCACGCTCCAGAAGTACAGCTGCACCAGGCGGTTCTTCACGTCGCTGCGGCCGCGGGTACGCACATCGGCGGCGTGGATGTAGCCGTCTCGTTGCACGTAATGCAGCGATCCATCGTTCGCCCGCATCCCCATCGCTGCGTAATCGGCCGGCCGACGGGCGAGGTCGGTGATCAGGATGTCCTTGTCCACGAGGATCCAGGTGCTGAGCGCGACGCGGAGCAGTGGATGGAGCGAGCTATAGTACGCGCGCACCTGGTCCGACTTGGCGTTGCCGCTCGAGAGGTAGATCAGGGTGTAGCCGCAATAGGCGAGCACCAGCGGCAGCGCGACGCCCCGGGCGAGCGCGAGCACATTGACCCGGCCCGTCAGCCGGTGCGAGAGCCAGGCGGCGTACGCGGTCACGACCACGAGCGTGCACCCGGCGCCGCCCGTCAGCGCGAGCCACGGTCCGTAGCCTTGTTGCGCGTACAGAAACACCGAGCCCCGTACCAGCACGAAGAACGGCAGCACGGCGAGCACGGTGAACTTCCCGGCGAGCGCCAGCGCGCGGCGAGCAAGCGGCCGCCACGGCGGGAGCCTCCCGTGGGCGGCGATGCGCGCTTCCAGCCGCCCCCATTCCCGCAGCGCGGCGAGCTTGAGCTGTCGGATCGCCATGGCCGGCCCTACGGGGCGCGGCGCTCGCGGGTTCCCTGTGGTGTGCAAGCCGCTCTGTCTCATGCGTCTCTCATGGGACCCAAACCCGGGTAATTCACGATGCGCAGACCGATCCTCGCCGCGGTGGCACTCGCCATCGCCTTGACCGCCTGTCTGGGGCGCCTCGAGCGCTCCGACCGGACGGACGCTCGCGACAGCGCCGCCAATCGAGTGGCCGGATACGCGGAGCGCCCCAACTTGAGAGCAGAAAGCAGGCCCGCACCGGTCGAGGGTCTCGCCGTCGCAGCGCGGCAGCGAGCGCCGTCGGACTTCCCACCGGTCCGGCCCAGCGACGTGACTCCGGCCATGATCATCCGCGCCGGTCAGGCGAACATCGAGGTGGACTCGCTCGAGCCTGCGGTCGCACTGGTGCGCCAGCTCGCCCGTCAGCTCGGCGGCTACGTTGCGAACACGGCGATGCAAACCGGCCGCGGCCAGCTCCGCTCGGCGACACTCGAGGTGAAGATCCCGGCGGCCCGCTTCGACGAAGCGCTGGGCGGGCTCGCACCGATCGGTAAGCTCGAGTCGGTGAACGTCAGCGCCGAGGACGTCGGCGAGGAGTTCACGGACGCCACAGCCCGCATGGCGAACGCCAGGCGACTCGAGACCCGGCTGATCGAGCTGATCGCCACACGTACCGGAAAGCTCAAAGACGTGCTGGATGTCGAGCAAGAGCTGGCCCGAGTGCGCGAGGAGATCGAGCGCTATGAGGGGCGGCTCCGCTATCTCCAGGCGCACGCCGCCCTGAGCACGCTCACGATCAGCGTACACGAGCCCATTCCCGTGGTGGGGCATCCCGGCTCGAGCGTCGTGGCAGAGGCGTTCAAGCAGGCGTGGCGGAACTTTGTCGATCTGGTAGCCTGGTGCATCCGGGCGCTCGGAGTCGTCGTGCCGTTGGGCGCCGTCGCAACGCTCGGCTGGCTCGCGGTGCGGCGGTGGCGCAAGGGCCAGGCGCCGCGCCCCGCGGAAGCCTGACCGCGGCGTTTCCCCGCTCGCTCCGGCCCCGCGGCGCATGTGATAGAATACTGTCTCATGCGGGGGCTCCTGGTCGGCGCGATCGCGGCGGCGCTGGGCACGACCGGTCCTGCGGCCCGAGCGCAGGACGTGGCACGGTCGCGTCAGACGGCGATCGTCACCGCCGCCGCCCGCGTGGCGCCCGCTGTCGTGAGCGTGAACGTGCTGCGGCGCGAGCGCCGCGTGCCCGCCGACCCGTTCGACCTGTTCTTCATGCCGCGCGGCTACGAGCAGACCGTCGAGGGGTACGGGTCCGGGTTCATCGTTTCCTCCGATGGTGTCGTGATCACCAACCAGCACGTGACGCAAGGCGCGGAGCAGATCGTCGTGACCACCCGCGACGGGCGCGACTTCCCAGCGAAGGTCCTGGGCGAGGACCCTCTGACCGACATCGCGGTCCTCAAGATCGACGGGGGGAGCCTCCCCATGACTCCGCTCGGCAAGAGCACGGATCTCCAGATCGGAGAGTGGGTCGTCGCGGTGGGTAACCCATTCGCCTACCTCCTTGGAAACACCGAGCCCACGGTCACGGCGGGGGTGGTGAGCGCGGTGGGGCGGAACCTGCTCCCGTCCGAGGGGCAATCGGGCATCTACGTGGGGATGATTCAGACCGACGCCGCAATCAATCCGGGAAACTCCGGAGGACCGCTCGCGAATGCGCTGGGCGAGGTCGTGGGTGTCAACAGCAACATCTTGACGCCGAGCGGCGGCTCGGTCGGGGTGGGATTCGCGATCCCCATCGAGCGAGCCGTGCGGGTAGCGGACGAGCTGCGGCGGTTCGGGACCGTGCGCCGGGCGTGGGTGGGGCTCGACGTCGCGGGCGCGGACGACCTGCGCGGTTGGAAGCGAGTGGGCGGGCTGCGGGTGACGCAAGTGGCGGCGAACGGGCCGGCGGCCCGCGCCGGCGTCGCCGAAGGCGACGTGCTGCTGGCCGCGAGGGGACATCCCCTGCGCACATTCCTCGACTGGGAAGCCGTGCTGCTCGACACCGGTCCCGGCGACTCGCTCGCCATCTCCTACCGCCACACCGGCCAGACTCGGAGCGCGCGGCTCATCGTCACGGACCTTCCCACCACGCTCGCCGAGAAGGTGGCGATCCTCGGCGGCATGAAGGTGGTCACGCTGACCGATGCCATTCGGGCGGAGCGAAGCATCCAGAGCGACCACGGCGCGCTGATCTACGATATCCCGGATGAGATGCAGCAGGCCACGGGGCTTCGCTCCGGCGACGTCGTGCTCCAGATCAACCGCACCCGGATCGGGAGCGCCGACGACTTACGGCGCGCCTTCTCGGCGGCGGCGGGTGGCGGCGCCGTGACGGTGTGGTTCGAGCG
Organism: Gemmatimonadales bacterium; assembly: GCA_035637455.1. Lineage (GTDB taxonomy): Bacteria > Gemmatimonadota > Gemmatimonadetes > Gemmatimonadales > GWC2-71-9 > 20CM-4-69-16. The sequence goes on along the minus strand of DASPXE010000266.1, from coordinate 8,057 downwards.
TCAAGGGCGGCTCGGCAGAACCGCGTTTTACGTGCGGTAAGAGCCGCGCGCAGGCGGTCTAGCGGACAGCCGGACGGGAAGCGATAGTCATGCCGGCGACCACAGCGAGGAGGCCGATATGGCCGACACAATCCGGAAGGTGAACTACTACTACACGACGGCGCCCGACAAGCCAGGCGAGGGCGCCCGGCTGCTCCAGGCCTTGCGGAACGCCGGCGTCAACCTGCTCGCGTTCCACGCCTTCCCAAGCGCTCGCAAGTCGCAGGCGGATTTCGTCCCAGCGGACGCGGGCGCGTTCGAAGCCGCCGCGAAGGCTGCGAAGATCAAGCTCTCGAAACCGAAGACGGCGTTCCTCGTGGAGGGCGATGACCGAGTCGGTGCGCTCGCGAGCATCATGGGGCGGCTCGGCGACGCGAAGATCAACGTCACGGCGGTGAGCGCCGTCGGCGCCGGGATGAGCCGCTATGGCGCGATCTACTGGGTGAAGCCGCGCGACGTCGCCAAAGCGGCTACAGCGGTCGGCGCGCTCTAGGTGCGACGCACAAGCGTCCCGAAGAACCGTTCCAAGAGGACGTCACGAAGAGTCGTTAGCGAGCCTGGCCGCGGCCGAGCGCGTCGGGGCCGAATTTTTCCCGCACCTCGTCGATCACGCGGGAGATGGTGCGGTCGCGCTCCGTCTCGAGGGGCCGCACCTCGGCGAGCAAGGAGAGCTGCGCCGTCGCGTCCGGCGTCACCAGCTGCGACACGGCGACGCCCAGCAACCGCGCCGGCATGCGCCGCGCCGCGCGCAGCTTCCGGAGCAGATCCCTCGCTACCTCGTACACCACGCGCTCCGAGTGCACCGGGTCGGAGAGGGTGCGGCTCGCCTGCCGGGTGGTGAAGTCGGCATCGCGCAGCTTCACCGTGACGGTCCGCGCCAGCAGCCCGACCTCGCGCAGGTCCGCGGCCGCACGGTCGGCCAGGGCCCGCAGTCGTGCGGCGAGCGCGGCGTCGTCCGCCAGGTCCTGCGGGAACGTCTCGTCCCGGCTGATCGACCTGGGCTCGCGAGCGGGCTCGACCGGCGCGTGGTCGATGCCGCGCACGCGCTCGTGCAACCAGCGCCCCTCGCGCTGCCCCAGCCAGCCGACCAGCGTCGCGCGCTCGTACCGAAGCACGTCGACCACCGTGCGGAGGCCCAGCTTCCCGACCCGCTCCTGGAACCTGGGCCCGACAAACGGAATGTCCGCGAGGGCGAACTGCCGCATGAACTCGAGCTCGGCACTCGGGGCGACGACGAGCACGCCGTCCGCCGGCGTGCCGGGCCGCGGCTTCGCCACACCCGCGGCGAGCTTCGCGATCAGTTTCGAAGTCCCGCCGCCGATTGAGACGGTGAGCGCCGTCTCGCGCGCCACCGCTTCGCGAATGCGCCGCGCCGTCGTCGCGAGCGGCTCGCCCCGGTACAGCTCGTCGGTGCCGGTCAGGTCGATGTAGAACTCGTCGCTCGACGCCTGCTCCACCGCCGGCGTGAACCGCCGCAGGACGTCCCGGATCTCGCGGCTCTTCCGGGCGCACGCTTCCCACGGCACGGGCACCACGGTGGCGCCCGGGCACAGCCGTATGGCGCGCGCCATCGGCATCGCGGAGTGCACGCCGTATGCGCGCGCTTCGTAGGAGGCCGACGTCACGACACCGCGGCGCTCGGCCGAGCCGCCCACGATCACGAGCGGCGCTTTCCCCACCCCGTCCGGGTCCACGAGCCGCGCCACGGCGACGTAGAACGCGTCCGCGTCGACCAGCAGAATGCGGCGGTCCCACCGACGCGGGCTCAGGCGGTCAAGGTCCCTTCCCCGGCGGGTGGTCCTTGAAGATCTGTTGCAGGATGTCGCGCCGCTCGGCGAGGGTGAAGAGCGTGAGCCGGTGGACTTCATCATCCGCACCGCCCAACACGCCGCCGTAACGGCCAGGCTCGGGCGTGATGTGGCGCGTGGACTTCTGGACCAGCCGCAGCTCATCCAGCTGTACGAGCGGGAAGGCATAGGTCGAGTCCGCGTGGCGCACGACGAGCGTGTCGCCAGCGAGCTTCACGAGCCGGAGATCCCACAGGGTCTCCCCGCTGTTGAGCGTCACCTGCCAGCGGTCCTGCGCGGCGCAGGGCACCGCCGCGAGCATACTGAGCCAGAGCACGAGGCCGACCCTCATGCGGGCTTCGCCCCGGCCTTCCCGGCGCCGGGCCCTTCCCGGCCCCGCTTGCGCGCCCTCGCTTTCTCACGCTTCCGGCTGCGCGCGTTGCCGTGGGTGCCACGATAAATCTTGCCACGCCTGCTGCGGATGTCGCCCTTGCCCATAGAAGACGCTCTCCCGTGTCCGTTGTCCCTACTTAAGCCCACCCATCTTGAGCAGCCGCTTGAACTGTTCCGCGGATGCCGGCATCACCGACAGCCGCCCGATCCGCACCAGCCCCAGATCGGCGAACGCCCGTTCTTTCTTAATCTCGGCGAGTGGCACCGTCCGCGGCAGTCTCTCGCCGGCTTTCAGGTCCACCACCGCGAGCTTGGGGTCCTTGTGCTTGGGGTCGGGGTACGCCTCGGATGCGACCTCGGCCGCCCCCACCACGGCCTTCTCGTCACCGGTGTGGTAAACCAGCACCTGGTCACCTGGCTTCATTTCGCGCAGATGCTTCAGAGCGAGGCTGTTCTTGACGCCGTCCCACACCGCGGTCTTCTGGCGGATGAGGTCGTCGAAGCTATAGGTGGATGGCTCAGTCTTCACGATCCAATAGTTCGGCATGCGCTCTCCCGTGAGCGGGCTGGGGTCTCGCTTCGCGACAAAAATACGCAGTCGCCGCGCGAGACCCCAGCCCGCTCACTGCACGGGCTGCGCCGACCACTCGACGATCGCATCCGCGATCTCGTCCATGACCTCGGCATCCGTCCTTCCCGACCGCTTGAGGACGTGGAACGAGTGGTCCCCCCCCTCCACGAGGTGGAGCGTAGCGCGCCCGCCGAGTCGCTTGATCACCGGCCGCAACAGCGTCAGGTCGGCGAATTCGTCCCGATCCCCCTGCAAGAACAGCATCGGAATTTGCACACGCTCGAGATGCTCCGCGCGCTTGTCGTCCGGCCGCCCTGGCGGATGCAGCGGAAAGCCGAGGAACACGAGTCCCCGCACGCCGGGGAGCGGCTCTTCCGCCTGGGCGGTCGACGTCATGCGCCCGCCGAACGATTTGCCGCCAACCACCAGCGGCAGGCCCTGCGCGACCCGAGCGGCCTCCGCCACAGCCGCCCGCACGGTCGTCGCCGCGACCGCGGGAGGATCGGGCCGGCTGGCCCGCCGCTCCATGTAGGGAAAGTGGTAGCGCAGCGTCGCCACCTCGCGCTCGGCGAGCGCGCGCGCGAGGGTTTCGAGAAAGGGATGGCGCATCCCCGCCCCGGCGCCATGCGCGAGCACGTAGAGCACCCGCGCGCTCTCCGGACGGAGCAGCAATCCGGAGACCCGAGAGCCGTTCGGGCCCGCCGCGAAGCTCAGCTCGGTAGCGGTCGTCATCCGTCGTCCGAAAGTCGCGCGTTGAGTCGCTCCAGCGTCGCCACGAGATCCGGCTTGAGCTCGAGCACCGGGCGCAGGGGGTCCTCCTCGAGCCGCTGCATGCGCGCCGGGGCGGTCTTGAGCGTGAACTTCTTGATGTCGAGCTTCGGCGTCACCTCGCTCCACTGGAGCGGCATGGACACCGGCGCGCCGGGCAAGGGCCGCGCGCTGAACGGCGCGACGAGCAGGCGCCCGTGGCCGTTCTGCACGTAGTCGAGATAGACCTTGGCCCCGCGCTTCTCGACCTGACGGGTGATGGTGGCGATGTCGGGCAGCTCGGAGGCGATGACGCGCGCCAGCAGGCCGCCCAGCGTGCGGGCCTGCTCGTAGGTGCACTGGCGGCCGAGCGGCAGCAGGACGTGGAGCCCGGTCGAGCCGCTCGTCTTGATGAAGCACGGCAACTCGAGGTCGTCGCACAGCGCCTTGGTGGCGCGCGCGATCTTTACCACGTGGACGAACGGCGCCTCTTTGGGATCGAGGTCGAGAATGCACCAGTCGGGCTGCTCGAGGGTTCCGATCCGGCTGCCCCAGACGTGCAACGGGATCGTGCCCATGTTGATGATGTAAAGCAGCGACTCGACGTTGTCGCACAGGAAGTAGGCGATCTCGCGCTGCGTGTCCTCGCTCCAGATCCGCTCGAGGCGGATCCATTCGGGGACGAAGCTGGGCGCGTCCTTCTGGAAGAACGACTTCCCCGTGATCCCATCGGGGTAGCGCGTGAGCACGACCGGCCGATCTTTCAGGTACGGCAGCAGCCAGGGCGAGATGGCGCGGTAGTAGTCGATCAGGTCGCCCTTGGTGTAGCCTTCGTCGGGCCAGAAGACTTTGTCGAGATTCGAGAACTTCACCTCTCTAGGGGGAGCGGAGATTGGAGAGGTACCCTCCGGTGGCACCTCAGCGTCCCGCTCCCCTCTCCCGGCTCCTTTTTTCGCGATTTCGGTAACCGGCTTGTCATCCCTGAATCGGATAAACACGGGCTGCCTCAATAGTCCCTCGTCCGTCCATTCCTTGTATCGGACCTCGACGACGAGCGTCGGCTCCACCCACGTGTGCCCCTCGTCCTGCGGCACCGGGCCGGTGAACGCCGGCGTGGGCCGCACGCCGCGGTCCAGCACGGTGCTCACCTCCTTGAGCTCCTTTGCGGTGAAGCCGCTCCCCGCGCGCCCCGCGTAGACGAGCTTCCCGTCCTCGTAGGCGCCGAGGTCGAGCGCGCCGAATCCCGAGCGCGAGCCCTTGGGGCGGGTGAACCCCACCACGACGAAGTCGTCCGCGCGGTCGGCGCGGATCTTGAGCCAGTTGGGCGAGCGGCCGGCGCGGTACGAGGAGTCCGCCTTCTTCGCGACGATGCCTTCGAGACCCAGCTTGACGACCTGCTCATACAGCGCTTCGCCATTCGTTGCGAAGTGCTCGATGTACTTTATCGGGCCGACGCGGGGTACGATCCGCTCGAGAAGAGCCTTGCGCCTCTCGAGCGGAAGCGGCCGCAGGTCGTAGCCCTCGAACGCAAGCAGGTCGAACACGTATAACGCCCCTGGTGAGTCGACCGCCGCGCGTCGCACGTCGAGAGCTCGGTTCACACGCGCACGGTTCTGCAAGCGCTGGAAGCTCGGCCGCCCCGCGTCGTCCGGGACCACCAGCTCGCCGTCCACGATGAGCCCCTCGTACGGCAGCGCAGTGATGGCGCGCGCGATCTCGGGGAACCCGGCGACGATGTCGTGCCCATTGCGCGTGATGAGTCGCGCTCCTCCACCCTCCCGCCCCGCGCGCACGCGGTACCCGTCGAGCTTGAGCTCGAACAGCCACCCCGCCTTCGAGAACGGTTGCTCCCGCGTCTCCGCCAGCATCGGCTCCGCTTCGGCGAGCGTGACTGTCCGGCTCGGCACCTTGAGGCGCCGGAGCTCCTTCACCACCGGCGCGGCGCGGTCCTTCCCCGCCTTCAGCTCCTCGACCGTGAGCCCGGACAGCACCGACTCGGGCGGCAGGCCGCCGTCCGCAGCAGCGTAGCCGTCCTTCTCCTTGATCAGCAGCCATTCCTTCTCGCCCTTCTTGAGCTTCACAAGCGTCCATTTGCCCTTGAGCTTGTAGCCGTGCAGCTCGAACAGCAGCTTCCCTTGCTTCATCCCCTCGTAGGGGTCCTCGAGCGGTACCCAGCGTCCGCGGTCCCACACGATCACCGCGCCGGCGCCGTAATTGCCTTCTGGAATGAGCCCCTCGAAGTCGCCGTACTCGAGCGGGTGGTCCTCCACGTGGACGGCGAGCCGCTTGTCGGCGCGGTTGGGCGAGGGGCCTTTCGGGACGGCCCACGACGTGAGTACGCCGTCCATCTCGAGCCGGAGGTCCCAATGGAGCCGTCGGGCGGCGTGCATGTGGACCACGAACAGGCCACCGGCGGAGGGGGCTGCGGTGGCGGGACGCGCGCCGGGCTCCGGCGTGCGGTCCAGAGACCGCTTGGCGCGGTAGGTAGTGAGCGGATCGGACCCGGTCTTCCGTTTTGGGGGCATAGGGTGAAATCTTAACCCATGAGCGCACACCCGCTTGGTTCCGCCACCCTGTCCTTTGGCCTCGTTTCCGTGCCGATCAAGCTGTTTTCGACCGGCGAGTCGTCAGCCGCCATCAGCTTTAACTGGCTGCACAAGAAGGACGGCGCGCGCCTGAAGCAGCAGTACGTCTGCTCCAAAGACGGCGACAAGGTCGAGAAGGACGAGATGGTGAAGGGCTACGAGTTCACGAAAGGGCAGTACGTGATCTTCAAGCCGGAGGAGCTGAAGGCCCTCGAAGAGAAGTCCACCAACACGGTCGAGATCACCGAGTTCGTGCCGGCGGACCAGGTGGACAGGAAGTACGTCGAGAAGTCGTACTTCCTCGGCCCCGACAAGGGCGGCGACCGGGCCTATCGCCTGCTGGCGGAAGCGCTGAAGCAGACGGGGCGCGTGGCGGTAGGACAGTACGCGGCGCGCGGCAAGCAGTACCTCATCGCGGTGCGTCCCGAGGAAACCGGTCTCGTCATGGAGCAGCTGCGCTACGCGAACGAGATCCGCTCGATCGCCGACGTGCCGATTTCCAAGGTGGACGTGAAGAAGCCCGAGCTACAGCTCGCCGTGCAGCTGGTGGAGCAGGCGGCGTCCGCGGCGTTCCAACCCGACAAGTACGAGGACAACGTGCGCAAGCGGGTGCTCGAGCAGATTCAACGGAAAGTGGAGGGCAAGGAGATCACCGAGGAGCCGACCGAGGCGCCCAAGACGCAGATCATCGACCTGATGGAGGCGTTGAAGGCGAGCCTCAAGGGCAAGGGCGCCGCCGGCGAGCGGAAGCCGGCGAAGCGGGTGGAGGGGAAACCCGCCGCCAAGGCCGCGCCGGCCGCCAAACGGAAAGTGGGAGGTGCGAGAGGGTAGTTTTTCGGGATGAAGGGTTACACTTCCCGAGACGTCGCCAAGCTACTGGGATTGACCGTTGCGCAGGTGCGAGCCTTCGCTCACGACGGGTTTTTGACGCCCGGTCGCGGCCCCCGCGGTGAGCTGCTGTTCTCCTTCCAGGATCTCGTCATCCTGCGCACCGCCAAGGGGCTCGTCGCCGCGCGGATTCCCACGCGCCGCATCCGGAGGGCACTACGCCGGCTCCGCAGCGAGCTGCCCCGCGGCCGCTCCCTCGCCGAGCTGCGGATCACGGCCGAAGACGACCGCATCGTCGTGAGCGACGGCGAGTCCACCTGGAGCCCCGAGTCGGACCAGATGCAGATCGACTTCGCCATCTCGGATCTCGCCACGCGGGCGGCTCCGATGGCGCGGCGCACCGCGCGGGCCGCCCGGCTGGTGGAGCGGGACCTCTCCGCCGAAGACTGGTACGAGCTCGGGCTGGAGCTCGAGGTGGCCGCGCCGGCCGAAGCCCGCGACGCCTACCGGCGGGCGCTCGAGCTCGACGCCCATCACGCCGATGCCCACGTCAACCTCGGCCGGCTGCTGCACGAGCAAGGGCTCGTGGAGGAAGCCGAGCGCCACTACCGGTTGGCGCTGCGGGAAAGCCCCGAGCACGCCACGGCGGCGTTCAATCTGGGGATCGCGCTCGAAGACCTGGGCCGCCCGGCGGATGCGATCGACGCGTATCGGGCGGCGCTCGCCACAGATCCGCGGCTCGCCGATGCGCATTACAACGTCGCGCGGCTGTACGAGAGGGTGGGAAAGAAAGCGGCGGCGCTACGGCACCTGTCGATCTACCGCAGGCTGACCATCTAGCTTAGCGAGGCTGCTGCGCGAGCAGGGAGCCAAATTCCTGCGCCAGCTTCGGCCCCATGCCCGACTCCTCGTGCTTGAAGAAGATGAACGCGTCCTGCCACCCCTGCCCCAGCTCGTTCACCGACGTGGCCCAGTGCTCGAGATCCTGCTTCTTGTAGCCCTCGTCGCGCAGCCGCAGGTAGCCGAAGTCGGCGGTGGCGACGAGCGGGGTATGCCCCTCCTCCGTGTCCGCGACGCACAACGCAGCGTTCCCAGCCCGCAACGCCT
>DASPXE010000265.1:0-10800 GCA_035637455.1 Gemmatimonadales bacterium | reverse complement strand
AGGGCGTCGCGCCGCGGGCGCAACAGGTCGGTCAGCTCGCGCAGCACGCGGAGCACTTCGCGTTGCTGCTCCGCCTCAGCGGCGCGCAGCGCGTTGCCGAGCTCGATGACCTCGGGGGGCTCGACGAACACGGTGGATCGGGTCGCCGACTCGTCGTGGACGATGCCGCCCACGCGGCTGCGGGCGGTCGCGCGGATGGGGATGACGTAGCGGCCGCCCCGCAGCGTCACGGCGGCGTCGGGCGCGCGGTCGGTCGGGTCGAGGGCGCCGAGCATCGCCTCGAGCTTGGCGACGAGGCGCTGGCGCGCCTCACGCACGTGCTGGCGCGCGCGGGCCAGCGCCCGCGACGCCGCGTCGAGCACGGCGCCCTCTGCGTCGAGCGACTGCATCAGTCGTTGTTCGAGCTCCTTGGGCGGAGGCTCGACCCGCAGCGCCGCGGTGCGCGGGGCGTCGCGGGCAATACGCACCAGCGTTGCCGCGGTTAGGCGGGCGGCGCCGAGCGCCTGCCCGAGCGCGGCCAGCTGCAGGCCCTCGAGGGCGCTGCCCGGCACGGCCAGCAGCTCGAGTGCCGGCCCGATATCGGGCACCGGCTCCGCGCTGATCGCATCATCGTGGAGCAGGAGCGCGGCCAGCTCGGCGACCTGGGCCAGCGCCGCCGCGATCGGCTCCGGATCGGTCGCGGGCGCACGAGCGCGCACGCGAGCAGCGCCGAGCGGTCCGGCGGCGTGCGCCGCGACGCGCTCCAGCGCGGCTGGGAATTCGAGTGTGTCCAGCACGGAGGGGGCGACCCCTCCCGCGACGCTCATACGGTCGCCGCTAGCTCCTCGCGGGCGATCTGGTTCACCAGCTTACCGTCCGCCCGGCCTTTGAATTGCGGCATCACCTGCCCCATCAGCTTGCCCAGGTCTTTCGCTCCCGCGGCGATGGCTGTGCGCACCGCGCGGCGGATCTCCTCCGGGTCGACGGCGGCGGGGAGGAACGCCTCGAGCATTTGCACTTCGGCGAGCTCGCGGTCGGCCAGCTCCTGCCGCGCGGCAGCGCCGTACTGCTCCGCCGCCTCGCGGCGCCGTTTGATACCGCGGCGCAGCACCTCGGCGGCCTCGTCGTCGGAGGGGGGATGGTGAAGCTCGAGTTCGCGGTTCTTGAGGTCTGCGAGGATCGTGGAGAGGAGAAGGGTGCGCGCCTGATCGCGTCGTTTGCGGGCTTCGTTCATCGCGGCGCGCAGCCGCTCGGGCAAATCGGCCACGGTCAGACCGGCCGCGTGCGCCGGTTCTTGCGGCGCGCGGCGTTCATCTTGCGCTTCTTTCTTTCACTCGGCTTCTCGTAATGACGGTGTTTGCGTAGGTCGGAGAGGATCCCCGCCTTCTCGCATTTCTTCTTGAAGCGCTTCAGCGCCCGTTCGAAGCTCTCGTCATCATGAATGATGACTTCCGGCATGGCCATTCGCTAACTGTGATCGACGCAAAAACTTAGCCCAGGACGGACCCTCGTGCAACCCTGAACCCCGCGCTCTCGCCCGGGCTAGCCGGGCGGCCACGTCATCGGTCGCCCGCCCAGGAGATGCAGGTGCAGGTGGAACACCGTCTGGCCGCCGTCCGGGTTGGTGTTCACCACTACGCGGTAGCCGCGCTGCGCAATCCCGGCATCGCGCGCCAGGTCGCGCGCGAACCCGAGCAGCCGTCCCAGCAGCTGGGGATCTTTGGCGTCGTTCAGCGACGCGAGATGGTCCGTCGGAATCACCAGCAGGTGGGTGGGCGCCTGCGGGTTCAGATCCTGGAAGGCCATCATGCCGTCGGCCCGCTTGACGATGGTCGCCGGGATCTCGCCCGCCGCGATCTTGCAGAAGATGCACCCGGCCATGAGTCCCCCCTGCTCAGCGACTTCCGAACGCCTGCCGCAGCTGCTCCCAGAGCTTCCGGCCCACGCGGTCCTCCGCCGGTGGCGCGGTCTCGACCTTCGCCAGCCGCTCGAGCACGGCGCGCTGCTCCGGCGTGAGCTTGGTGGGCGTCCAGACGTGGACTCGCACATGCAAGTCGCCGCGGCCGCCTTCGCCCAGCCGCGGCAGCCCCTTTCCCTTCACGCGGTACACGGCGCCGGTCTGCGTCCCCGGTTGCACCTTGAGCGTGGCATCGCCGTAGGGCGTGGGAATCGCGACTTCGGCGCCCAGCGCCGCCTGCGCGAACGAGACGGGCAGGTCGTACACCAGGTCGTCGCCATGACGCTCGAAGCGGGAATCGTCCGCGATCTCGAGCACTGCGATCAGGTCTCCGGGGGGGGTGTTGCGGGGGCCCGGCACGCCCTGGCCGCGCATCGTCAGGTAGTGGTGCTCCTGCACGCCCGCGGGGACGTCGATCTGGATCGTCTTTTCGGCCCGCACCCGGCCATCGCCCTGACACTTGGGGCAGGGCTGGCGGACCACCGTGCCCTCACCCGCGCAGCTCGGGCAGGGCGAGACGGATACGAACTGCCCGAATATCGAGCGCGCTGCGCGTCGCATCTCGCCGGTCCCGCCGCAGGTGCCGCAGGTCGTAGGGCGCGCGCCGTCCTGCCCGCCGGTCCCGCTGCACGCAGTGCAGCGATCCAGGGTGCGCAACCGCATCGTCTTCACGGCGCCCTTCGCGACCTCGTCGAGCGTCAGCTCGAGCGTGACCTTCAGGTCCTGGCCCCGCTGGCGCTCGCGCCGGGCGCGCTCGCCGCCGCCGAAGAAGGCGTCGAAACCACCCAGGCCGCCGAAGTCGCGCATGAAGATGTTGAGCGCCTCGGAGAGGTCGAAGTGCGCGAAGTCGAACCCCCCCCCTCCCGCTGCTCCGCCGCGCACGCCCGCCACGCCGTAGCGGTCGTAGGCCGCGCGCTTCTCGGGATCGCGCAGCACCTCGTAGGCTTCCGTGATCTCCTTGAATTTCTCCTCGGCGGCGGTCTTCTCCCCGGCGGCGACGCGGTCGGGATGGTATTGCATCGCCAGGCGGCGGTACGCCTTCTTGATGTCCGCCTCACCCGCGTCGCGCGCGACGCCCAGCAGGGCGTAGTAGTCGGCCGGCCGGCTCACTCGAGCAGCTCGCCTACGAGGCGGCTGGTATGATCGACCAGCGCCACGATCTTGTCGTACGGCATCCGCGTGGGACCCAGCACGCCGATGACGCCCGACAGCGCGCCCAGCCGATACGAGGCGGTGACGAGCGTGAAGGGCGAGAGTCGGGAATCCTGGTGCTCGCCACCGATCGTGATCGTGAGGCCGTGCCCCAGCTGTTTGGCGAGCGCCTCACGCAGCAGATCGCGCCGCTCCGTGACTGCGAGCAGCCCCTGCAGCCGCTCCTTGGTGGCGAACTCCGGCTGGCCGGCGAGCAGCTGGGCGCTGCCGAGCACGACGCCCGCCGCCGCGGCGCCCGTGGCCGGCACGTCGAACAGCTCGTCCGCCTCCTGAATGAAGATGTTGAGCAGCTCGCCCGAGGGGGAATCGCTCGCCGCGTCGCGCAACCGATCGGAGAGCGTGCTGCGGATCTGACGCAGCGTGAGCCCGGCGAGCCGCTCGTTCAGCACGACGGCGACCTGGGCGATCGCCTCGGCCGCCATGCGCGACGTCACCTCGACGAAGATGGTTCGGACGAGGCCGCTCTTGAGCGACAGCACCAGCAGTAGCCGCTCCGAGGAGACCTGGAGCAGCTCGAGCCGCTCGAGCACGGCGTCGTCGAGCGACGGTCCTACGGCGACCCCCAGCTCCTTAGTGAGCACGCCCAGCACCTGCGCGGCGCGCTCGAGGATCCAGTCCACCGCCGTGCGCTCCCCCGTCAACTCTTCGCGGATCTGATCCGACTCCGACGCCGACACCTGCCGGAGCCGCATCAACGAATCCACGTATACTCGATAGGCGAGGTCGGTCGGGATGCGACCGGCGGAGGTGTGGGGATGGTACAGGTACCCCTTCTCCTCGAGGTCGCTCATCGTGTTGCGGATCGTCGCCGAGGATAGGGCCATGCCGAAGCGCTTGGAGATAGTCCGGCTCCCCGCCGGCTCGGCGGTCTCGACGTAGGTCTCGATCACCGCCTCGAGCACCTGCCGTTCGCGTTCTGTGAGGGACTTCGGCATGTCACCCAACCTCTTAACTACTAACAATTTAGCCGACGGCGCTGGCCCCGGTCAAGTCGTCGACCAGGGCATCGAGGCGGAGCCAACCCTGGGGAGTGCATGTCAGGCGCTCCCCCTGCAACTGCACCCACCCCGCTGCCAACCAGGCGGTGAAGGGCGGTGGGGGGCGGTGGAGGCTGTTGAGCGACAGTCCCGCATCTGTGCGCAGCGACAAATAAACGCGCTCCAGTTCCCGTTGCTCGGGGGTGAGGATCTCTTCGGACTCGACCGGGGAGCGGCCGGCAGCGATGGCGCGGGCGTACCCGTGCCACGCCGGGACATTCCAGCGCCGCGCCCGGCCGTCGTAGCTGTGCGCCGCAGGGCCGAGCCCGAGGTACGGCCGACCGGACCAATACGCCGAGTTGTGGCGGGAGCGGAACCCGTCGTGACATGCGTTGGAGACCTCGTAGAACCGATAGCCGCAAGCCGCGAGCCGCGCGTGCGCAACCAAATACTCTGCTGCGTACTCGTCCTCTTCAGGAGGAACGATGGCCCCGCGCGAGATCCAGCGGGCGAGAGGCGTCCGCTCCTCGACTGTCAGCCCGTACAGGGACAGGTGCTCGGGACGCAGCGACACGGCCATCTCCAAGTCCCGCTCCCAGTCGCGCTTGAGCTCTGCCGGCAAGGCGAAGATGAGGTCGAGCGAGATGTTGTCGATCCCCGCCCCCCGCAGGGTCCGCACTGCGGCGCCGATCCGCGCCGCGTCGTGGGAGCGATGCATCCAGGTCAACACACGGTCATCGAACGACTGGGCGCCCAACGATACGCGGTTCACGCCAGCACGACGCCACGCACTCGCATGTTCAGGCGTCACGTCTTCGGGATTCGCTTCCAGCGTCACTTCAACATCGTCCCGGAGAGACGTCGCGCAACTACGAAAAGACGTCACGCTAGAGGCGTCACGCGAAGACGTCACGCCAAAGGCGTCACGGAGAGACGTGAGCAATGCCGCCAACGCATCGACCGGGAGCAGGGACGGGGTACCGCCACCCAAGTACAGGGTGTCGAGAGCGTCATCTGGTGTGCCCCGGGGCACCGCCCCGGGGTCAGCTGCGCGGACCATCTCCAGTTCCCAGAGCACCGCGTCCACGTATTCGCCAGCCGGGATGCGCTTCCGCACCGCGATCGAAAAATCGCAATAGGAGCAGCGGCGCACGCAGAAGGGGACGTGGACGTAGAGGTGGGGCATGATGAAAAGCTAATGCGGAATGTGGAGTGCGGAGTGCGGAATTGAAGTGGAGTGTCGCTCGCGCCCTGAAGTCTCCATTGACACTCCGCATTCCCCACTCCGCATTCCGCACTTCAGGTGATCCCAAACCGCATCCCCGGCTCCTGCTTCACCAGGCCGCGCATTTCCAGCTCCGTCAGCGCCGTCAGCACTGCGCTCGTCTCCGCGCGGGCGGCCGCGACGAGTGCGTCGACGTGCTTCGGTTCGGACGCCAGGGCGTCCCAGAGAGAGCGTTGCAGCTCCGTCAGATCGGGTGGGTGACCCCGGGGCGCCCCGGGGCTCGCGGACGTCCGCTCTGGGGTCTGTCCCCGGGCCATCGGCCCGGGGTCTGCCGTCCCCGGCAGCCCCAACTCCTCCAGGATATCCCCCGCGCACAGCGCCGGTTTCGCGCCCTGCTGGATGAGCTTGTTGCAGCCGAGCGAGGTCGGGCTGGTGATCGGTCCCGGGACGGCGAGGACGGTGCGGCCCTGGTCGAGCGCGCAATCGGCGGTGATGAGCGCGCCCGAGCCGGCCGCTGCCTCGACGACGACAGTGACGCCGGCGAGACCGCTGATGAGGCGGTTGCGGCGGGGGAATGTATGGGCATGGGGCCGCTCGCCGGGCGGCAGCTCGGTGACGAGGCAGCCGCACGCGATCATCCGCTCATACAGCGCGCGGTTCGCTGCGGGGTAGACGACGCCAAAGCCGTTCCCCAGCACGCCGACGGACGCGCCTCCCGAGTCCAAGGCCGCCGCGTGCGCGGTCGCGTCGATGCCGCGGGCCATGCCGCTCACGACGACGACGCCCGCCCGCGCGACTCCGGCGGCGAGGATCTGCGCCGCCGCCGCGCCGTAGGCGGTGTGGTTCCGGCTGCCGACCACCCCCGCGGCGGGACGCGCGAGCAGGCCGACATCCCCCCACGCGTACAGCAGCGCCGGCGGCTCGGGAATGTCGCGCAGCAGTGGCGGAAACGGGTCATCCTCGTTGAGGAGGACGGTCGCTCCCATGCGGTCGAGCTGCTGGAGCAGCGCGTGCGCCGCCCGCAGCGACGCGGCCCGCACGGCGGTGGCGGCGGCCCGGCCGAACCCAGGGAGCGCGGCGATGGCGCCGTGGGGCGCCTGCAGCGCTGCCCCGGCGCTCTCGAAGGCGGCCGTGAGCGTGCGCAGTCGTGCGGCTCCGATGCCAGGCACCTGCGCGAGCGCCAGGTAGGCGGCTAGCTCGTCGCGGCTCGCAGCGGGAGCGACTGCCACAGGGTCTCCAACAGCTCCGGTAGCCCCGCGCCGGTAACGGCCGAGATCGCGACCACGGGAGCGCCGCCGTGCGTCTGGATGCTCGGGAGGCGGGAGCCGGGAGGAAGTAAGTCGAGCTTCGAGAGCACTGCGACGTGCGGCTTCGCCGCCAGGTCGGCTGAATACAGCGCCGCTTCCCGCAGCAGCAGCTCGTAGGCCGCCTGCGGGTCGTGGCTGTCCACGGGGACGAGCACGGCCATCAGCCGGGTCCGCTCGACGTGCTGGAGGAACCGGAGACCGAGCCCTTTCCCCGCATGCGCGCCCTCGATGATTCCCGGGATGTCGGCGACGACCAGGGCGCGGCCGTCCGAGAGTGCCACGACCCCCAGATGGGGCTCGAGCGTGGTGAAGGGGTAGTCGGCGATGCGGGGTCGCGCGGCCGAGATTACCGAGAGCAGCGTGCTCTTCCCGGCGTTGGGTTCGCCCAACAGGCCCACGTCGGCAATGAGCTTGAGCACCAGCTCGACGTTGCGCTCGTCCCCGAACTCTCCCGGTTCCCATTCGCGCGGGCTCTGGTGCGTGGGGGTTGCGAAGCGCGCGTTGCCGCGCCCGCCGCGGCCCCCCTGCGCGACGAGCAGCGTGTCCCCGGCGCTCAATAGCTCTCCGAGCATGGTGCCGGCGTCGGCATCGTGCACCTCGGTCCCGGGCGGCACGGGCAGGTACAGATCCTTCCCCGTCTTTCCGGTCATGTTCTTGCCCTTGCCATGCTGGCCGCGCTCGGCCTTCCAGTGGGTGCGGTACCGGTAGTCGAGCAGGGTGGCGAGGTTCGGATCGGCGCGCACGTAGACCGAGCCGCCGGGGCCGCCGTCGCCGCCATCAGGGCCGCCCTTGGGAACAAACTTTTCGCGGCGGAAAGATGAGGCACCGGCGCCGCCGGCGCCGCCGAGGACGTGAACCAGGGCGCGGTCTATGAACATTGCGGATCGGAGTGCGGAATGCGGAGTGCGGAGTGCGGAGTTGAACGGGGAGCTCCGCGCGCCGTTCTGATTGACGAGACCACCATCGCTACGATTTGGCCTGCCTCTTCGCCCAGAGACGACAGACGTGTGGCGTCGACAACGCCCCGCTCATTCAGAAGATCAATCCAGAACTGAGATTCGTCGGCCTCTTCTTCAACGATGCCCATCTTCGCGATGAATTCCTTCCGCGACCGTGCTCGGCATGCAGCGCGATAATTAGCCCCAACCGACGTGCCGGCCCGCAGGAGCTGAAGGCCGATGACATCGGCGGTGCGCCCCTGTGGGAGACCCTCAACTAGGCGAACCACCGCTGATGCGAATGCCTGCGTGCGTACCGCAAGGCGAGCTCGCGTCACGCCCCCGCCTTTACACTCCGCACTCCGCATTCCGCACTCCGCACTTCACAGCTTTCTTTGTCGCACATCTTCCCACTGCTCCCGCGCATTCCGCCGCCGCTCCGCATCCAGGTCTCCGTCGATCAGCGCCAGCACCCCCTCCACCTCCGCCCGCGTCGCGCCGGTGTTCAGCGCACCCCGTAGATGGGAGTGCAGCTGCTGAGCGGTGCCGAGCACGGCGATCTCCGCCACGGTGCACAGCTCGCGGCGCTTGAGATCGAGCCCCGGCCGTCCGATCACCTTGCCGTACGCGTCCACCAGCACGAGATCCTCGAGCGCCGGATGCAGCCCCCGCAGGTTGAGGAGCAGCTTGTGGTAGGCGCGCCCGTACACCGCCGCGCATACCGCGGCGCCGCGCTTCGCCCACGACTCCCAGTCTGCGTGCGCCAGCTCCTCCCCGTCCCCGCCCCCGCTCCCGCCCCCGTCCCCCTGAGCGGACGCCGGGCCCGTGATCTCACGCCACACGCCGAACGCGACCAGCGCGAGCGGGTAGCCCACGACGAGCAGGCTCTGGAGTAACAGCTCCTCGATCCAGATGTCGGGCACGGCCGCCGCGCGTGCCGCGACCAGCCGCTGGCGCAGTGCGGGCGGCTTCCCTTCGGCGAGGGCCGCCGCTACCTGCACGAGGGCGATCGTGCGGGGATCGAGGGGCTGCGCGCCGCGTGACCCCGGGGCGCCGCCCCGGGGTAAGTCGTCCTCGCCCATATTACCAGTCCCGCTTCCCCGTTCCCTCATCCTTTCATTTCTCCAACCCCCCATTTACGCGCAATTCGCCGACTGGCTCGCCGCGGGTGTTCACGTTCGGCCGGGCGATGAGCGTCGCCGGGCGCGGCCGGAGGCCCAGCTCCTCCAGCACCGCGGCCAGGGCCAACGCGGCGGCGACGCCATGGCCGTCCTGCACCTTGAGCGCGATGCCGAGCCCTTCGCGCACCAGCAGCGCGCAGTACACCCCTTCGGCGCCCACCTTTGCGAGTACGCGACCGGGATGGGCGCGCATCAGGTCCGTGCACGGGCGGCCTTCGCCGGCGATGAGCTCGGGGTGGCGGAGCATGGCCTCTACAATGCGGAGTGCGGAGTGGGGAGTGCGGAGTTGCTGTGCAGGGCCATTCGCGGCACGACCCCGGACGTGAAACTCCGCACTCCGCATTCCGAACTCCGCACTCGGCAGTCTCGCATAGGCGAGCGCCATTTGCCGCAGCGGCAGCCCGTAGCACACCACGCCACAGCCGTCGACCGCCGTCTTGATCTCCGGTATCGGCAGGTCCGTCCACCGGCTCACTTCCTCGAGGCAGCGCTGCTGCACGGGATGCTCGAGCCGCGTGTAGAATGCGGTGGGCCAGCCGTGATGCCGCGCGAGCGCGAGCATACCGGCGTGCTTTCCCGAGCAGTTCGAGTAGACGGCCGTGAGCCGCACGCCGCGGGTGGCGTAGTCTTGGGCGACGCGCTCGGAGAGCGGGGGGTGTGGACCGCACAGCAGATCGCGCTCGGCGCACTCGACCTTGGCGAGGAAGTCGCGGACGATCGCCACCTGCCCCGGCTCGCTCGAATGCGACGCGCAGCACAGCGCGAGCTCCTCGGTCGTGAGCCCGAACCGGTCGACCGCCCCGTCCGTCACCAGCGGCAGCGCCTGGAATGGCTTCGCCGCCGATCGCCAGTAAGTGGCGAGGTCGGGATCTCCGACCTTGGCGACGAGCCTCCCCGTCCCATCAACGACGGCGATGTGGAGGTCGTGCCAGGCTTCCACCACTCCGCCGCGCAGCTGCTCAACTCTCACTCCATCGCCTCCTTTCCCACGCTGAAGCGTGGGCTCGGCGGGGCACTGTGCTGAAGCACACCACGCTTCAGCGTTGTGCCTCGCCGAGCCCATCCTTCAGGATGGGAACCTCCGACGCCGAAGACACACTTTCACCTCCCAACGACATCGCAATTCCCAACAGCACCAGAATCCCCCCGAGCAACGCGGCCGGCGGGGGCACCTCGTGTATGGAAGGCACCAGCCAGGCGATCAGGCTCGCCCCCACCGGCTCCCCCAGCGCGGCCACGTTCACGGTGGTCGCGCGGTAGTGCTTGAGCGCGTAGTTCATTCCCGTGTGGCCGAGCAGCATCGGCCCCGCTGCCATCGCGCCGAACACGGTCCAGTCGCGGCCGCCGAAGCCGGTGAGCGGGGCGCCCCGCAGCGCCGCGCTGAAGCCGAGGAGCAGCGCCGCGACCGCGTACACCGCCGAGGCGTAGCTCCAGATGCCCACGGTGCGGCGCACCCGGCGCCCGATCACGTAGTAGCCGGCGCCGGTGAGCGCGCCCGCGAGCGCCAGCACGTCGCCGCCCAGCGCGCCGAGCGAGAGCCGCGCGTCCCCGAGACCGATCAATGTGGCCCCGGCCACCGCGAGCGCGATGCCCCAACGCTCGGTGGGAGCGGGATGCTCGCCCAGCCACAGCGCCGCGATGCCCCAGGCGAAGATCGGCTTCAGCGACACGAGCACCACCGAGCTCGCCACGGTGGTGAACCGCAGCGACGCGATCCAGGTCCAGAAATGCACGGCGAGCAGCACACCGGCGAGCAGCATGAGCGGGAACGCTTCGCGCATGACGCTGGTGCGCTGCCGCTCGCGCGTCGCGAGTCCGAACGTCACAGGCAGCACCAGCACCAGGCGCCAGAATGCGATCGCGACCGCCGGGGCCGTGGCGAACCGCACGATCGGGCCGGCGTAGGTGGTGGCCAGAACGGCGACTATCAGGACCAGCAGCGGGGACATGGGCGGGGACAACTTAATGGAATGAGCGTCCGGGTGGGCTGACCCCGGGGCGATGCCCCGGGGTCAAGACACACC
>DASPXE010000264.1:0-24686 GCA_035637455.1 Gemmatimonadales bacterium | reverse complement strand
TTCTTCGATGACCTCCTCGCCAAGGTGGAGATGGTCTGTGCCAAGGCCGACATGGCGATCGCCCGGATGTACGTGCGCGAGCTCGGCGGCGACCTCACCCTGTTCGACCGCCTCGAGGAGGAGTTCCGGCTCACAGTCGCTGCACTGCTGCGAATCCGGGAGAGCGACTACCTGATGCGCGACAATCCCATGCTGCAGACGGCGATCGGTCTCCGGAACCCGTACGTGGATCCGCTCTCGCTGCTCCAGGTCACGCTGTTGCAGCGTTCGCACGCCGCGCCCATCGCCCCCGCCGGCGACCCGGCTGTGGCGGCTGTGAGCGCCGGCCTCGCTTCAACCGTCAACGGCATCGCCCAGGGCTTGCGCAATACCGGCTAGGGGTTGGAGAATAGGGCCTCGGAATTAGGGAGGAGCGAACGATGACTAGGCGGCGCGATTTCATGAAGACGTTGGGTGCCGCGGCACTGGGCCACGCGCTGCGGCCCCGAGCCCCGAGCCCCGACCCCCGAGCCCTGCTTCGCAAGCTCAGTCGCATCGGACTCGAGCTCTTCTCGGTGCGGGACGCGATGGCCCGGGACCCCGAGCACACCCTCGCCGCCGTGCGTGCCAGCGGCTACACCGACGTCGAGCTGCTCTGGTCGTTTGGCAACTTTGGCCGCACGACCGAGCAGGTACGGGCGGCGCTCGACAAGGAAGGGCTGCGCGCGCCCTCGGCCCACGTCTCGCCGACCGTGCTGTTCGTCGGATGGGACCGGAGCCTCGCCATCGCGCACCGGCTCGGGCACGAATACCTGATCGTGCCATCCTTCACCGCGGACACGGCGCGCTCGCTCGATGACTGGCGGGAGTGGGCCGACCGCTTCAACGTGGCTGGCGCGGCCGCCCGGCGCGCCGGCATCTGGCTCGCCTTCCACAACGAGTCCGACCACATGACGCCGATCGACGGTACGGTGCCGTACGACCTGTTCGTGCAGCGCACTGACCCGACCGTCGTCCGCCACCAGCTCGACGTCGGCAACATGGTAATGGGCGGTGGCGACCCGTTCGTCTACCTCGAGCGGTATCGCGATCGTTATTGGAGCTTCCATCTGAAGGACGTCGTCGCCGATCGCTCGCGAGATACCGAGCTCGGTACCGGAACAGTCGATTTCCGCCGCCTGCTGGCGGGCATTCCAGACATCGATAACAAGCCCTGTTACGTCGAGCAGGAGGGCGTCGAGCATCCCCTCGTCAGCGCGCGCCAGAACTGCGAGTTTCTGAAGAAGCTCGAGTTCTAGGGCAACCGCCGCAGGTCGCTGTTGCTGACGAACGCCACCCGCCGGCTGTCGGGCGACCAGGAAGGCACGTTGATCGTCCCCTGGCCACCGTACATATAGCCGATCACTCGGGCGCTGCTCCCCCCGCCGCTCCCGGCGGGGATGAGGCGCAGGTATACGTGCTTGTAGAACGGGTGGTCATCGGGCGCCACGTCCTTCATGAATGACAGGAACACGATCCACTGGCCATCCGGGGATACGTGTGGGAACCAATTATTGTACTGGTCGTTCGTGACCTGCTCCGGGGCGCTGCCGTCGGCTCGCATCCGCCAAATCTGCATTGTCCCGCTGCGGACGGAGTTGAAGTAGATGTACTTCCCGTCGGGCGAGTACTCCGGCCCGTCATCCAACCCCGGGGCGCTCGTGAGGCGCGTCTCGTCCCCTCCCTCTACCGCGATACGGTAGACGTCGAACTCCCCGCCCCGCTCTCCGGTGTAAACGAGAAACCTCCCGTCGGGCGACCAGCCGTGTAGGTACGACGGGCCCAACCTCGTGACCCGCCGCGGTGTCCCGCCTCCGACCGGTACCGTGTACACGATCGAGGCGTTGTGATCCTCCGAGCTGTGGTGGCTGATCGCGAGCGTTCGCCCGTCGAAGGACAGGACGTGATCGTTGTTGTTGCTGGTGGCGAACCCGGTGTTCAAAGCGACCGGTCGCCGATCCGCGAGGTCGAAGCGATACAACAGGCCTCCACTGTTGTAAATCAGCGCGTTGCCATCTTTGGTCCAGTTGGGCGCCTGGACGGACTCCGGCGAGCGGTACACGATCGTGCGGTCCCCGCTGGCAACGTCGAGGATTTCCAGATTGCTCCCGATATAGTCCCGGTACGGCACGAACCCGTCGCGCGCTGGTGCGGTGATGCGAACGTCGCGGAAGGTGGCGCGCTCGACCACGGTGTCGTTGTGCGCGCAGACAAACAGCCCCACGTATACCTGGTCGCCCAGCGGCAGGTCCGCCAGCCGTACCGCCGTCAGGCTGTCGCCGAAGCGGGCCACGGACAGGATGTAACGGTCGCCAGCGCGCTCGAGTTGCACGACGTCCGCGCCCGAGACCGGCGATCGGACCTCTTCGGTCGCGCCCCCGGCCGAGCGGCGGAACTGCAATGCGACGAGCCCGTCTCCATGCACTGCCGCCGTCACGTGCGGCGCGCCGCTCTCGAGACCGGCGCGCACACTCCACCCGAACTTACGATGCGGCTCTACGCCCGGGCCCTCGAACCGTGCCCGCGCCGTCAGGATGAAATTGCCCTGGATGCGCTTCCACACGAAGTGGAAGTCGTCGTGGTCGAGCCACATGTTCGCGCCCGAGCCGGCGACCGTGTACTGGTTCTGCCCGGCGTCGTAGGTGACCGAGCCCCGCTTGGTGACTCGGCCGACGTCGGTTTCACCTTGGAAGAGACCCAGGGACGCCTGTTGGACGGGCGCCCGAGCGGCCACAACAGCGAGAGACGCGGTGAGCGTCGCCAATCCCAGCAAGCTTGAGGCGCGCATGTACCAGAGGCTAGCACCGTTCACACCGCTTCGCCATTCGAGCGTCGGGTGGTCTCAGCATCTCACGCCCCGCGGTGCGCCGGGGCCGCTCTGAGAAAGGGGTTCCGGCGCGCGGGCTGGTGCGTCGCGAGCAGAGTCCGGCTGCTTAGGTGAGGGCCACGACCTCGTAGTCGACCACCGACGACACCTCGAAGCGGACCGCGGCCCCGTCCCGCTCGAAGGGGAGCACGCGACCACTGCGGAGCGCCTCCACGCGCCTGATCGTGCGGCCCGGCGCGACCTCGAACCGTGCGCGCTGGGGCCCAACGGGGTAGGAGCGCTCGACCAGGCCCCACGTCAGATTGGGGGTGGTGTAGTTGAGCAGATGCAGCGCGTAGCCCGGCTGCGTCTCCCAGGCGAACGCCTCCAGCAGCCCGTCGCCTTCGATCGCCACCGGCGGCGTCCGGTCCCCCCGCAGCCAGCGGACGCTGTTCTGGAGCAGCCGACCCAGGTCCGGATGGCCGGAGCGCCAAAACGTGCGGTCCACGTCGCCGGCGAAATACACCACCCGCGAGTTGCCGCGCTGCCGGAAAACGGCGGCTGGCTCGTCCGTGCGCGGCGTGCGCGGGTAGACCATCTCGGGCGGGAAGGCGGGATAGGACGGGACCACGGTCAAGACCGGCCGACCGCCTTCGCGCAGGCGGACAGGGAGGCGGCTCTCGGGGCCAGGCAGGATGGCCGTGCCTTCGAAGCCTGCGAGCACCGGATGGTGCTCCTCGATGCGCATGTAGCTGTTGGACGCAGGCCCTACGACCTCGCCCGCGGCGCTGACGCCGCAGAGATCGGCGAGGGCCGGCTCGCTGCGCGCGTCGCCCCATTCGTCGTAGCGCGCGGTCTCGAACGTGGCCAGGAGCGAGCCGCCCGCCTGCACGTAGGCGCGGATCTGCCGGCAGGGCTCGTCGGCGAGGTGCGCGGCGTTGGGGACGAGCAGAGCGCGGTAGCGGCCGAGCGTCTGTTCCGAGAGGTCGCTCTCGTGCACGAAGTCGAAGAGGAAGCGCCCTTGGAGCAGCGCCGCGTAGAGCCCCTGCAGGTACTCGGTTCCCTGCACACGCTCCGAGCCGCGCCAGGCTCCGGGCCCGCCCGAGCGGTAGAAGGCGATCGTGCTCTGCGGGAACAGCACCGCCAGGTCGGCCACCGAGCGCGTGTTGCGGAAATGCGGCTCCTGGGCGGCCAGCCAGGCGAAAAACGCGCGCCCCGTATCCCGCCACCGCTCGTCCTCCGGGGAGCCACCCAGCCAGTGGAACCAGGGCACCATGCCGCTGGCCACGGTTTGGGCCATCCACAGTGTCGTCTCGGCCGCCGGCTTGGCGACGTGCCGCCAGACCGGGCGGCTGTTGCTGTAGGCGCCGGTCACGTTGGTGATCGTGCGCCCCTTCATCACCGAGCGGGCCACGCGGCCCTGCTGCGCGCAGTCCCAGAGCGGCGTGTCGCCCGAGCGGCCCTGGTGGTCGGCGTTGAACCAGCCGGCCACCTGGCCGATACGGGCGAGGTCCTTGACCACGCGGATGCCGCCGCCCAGGTTGCCCACGTAGACGGCGTCGGGACGGCTCTCTCGCGCCACCGCGTCCCACAAGCGCCACACCTCCAACAGGCGGTCCATGAACGCCGCGTAGTAGCGGCGGTACAGCGGGCTGGTGGCGTCGGTCTGCTCGGGCGGCACGCCGCCCACCTTCTCGCGATACACTTTCTGGCAGCTCTCGCAATAGCACACGCCGAGCGCGCCCGTGCTGGGCCAGCCGTTGGTGAAGAACGAGTCGACCGAATAGCGCTCGCCGATCTCGCGGTAGATGGCCGGCATCTGCTCGGTGAAATACGGCGAGAACATGCAGGTCTTGAAGAGCCAGGTGGATTCGTTGTGGCGGCGTGGCTGGCTGTCGCGATCGCGCTCGAACCACTCCGGGTGCGCCTGCAAGGCTTCCTCCCAGGAGTAGTTGCAGTCCATGCGCGCCACCACCCGGATGCCGCGCGCGCGCGCCGCGGCGGCCATCTCGCCGAACAGGTCGCGCGTGCCCAGGAACGCGCTGCGGTGGTGATACGGGACGGCAGTCGGGTAGAAGGCCATGATCCCGCCGCCATTGACCAGCAGCGCGTTCACCCGCAGCGAGGCCCAGTACTCGGCCCACGCTCCCACGTCGAGCGTGAGGGGGTCGCGCTCGTTGAAGTTCAGCTGTCCGCAGCGGCGCATGGTGGCGTACCAGGGCGCCGGCGGCGCCGCCGCCGCCCGCAGGCGGGGGGCGCGAGGGGTAGGGACCGCGGTCACTCCCGCGGCGGCGGAGCACGCCAGGAACTCGCGCCGATTCATGGGCTCAGGCCTTCATGCTTGGCGTCGCGACGCTGACGACGTCGGAGGGATGCCCAAGACCAGGATCGTCAGCTGCGACGGTTGGGCGGCGCCGTGTCCTCGAGAACCAGATCGCCTGCCGCGCCTGGAGGCCGGCACGTCGCGCTCCGCCGAGCTCGTCGTCGCCACCATCGCCGATGAACAGGACATGAGGCGGGCGCAGGGCGAGCTCCCGACACGCGAGCAGGTACACTTGCGGATCAGGCTTGGCGAGGCCGGCAACGCAGGAAAAGAGCGCCACGTCGAAGAACGGGTGCAACGGCGAACTGTCCCAGGCGGCGACATCTTCGCGAAAGCTGTTGGTGACCAAGGCGAGCCTCAGGCCCCGCGCCCGCAACGCCTCCATGGTTGCAAGCACGTCTGATGGGACGTCACAGAGCACCGCGGCTTTTTGGCGCACGCGTTCCGACAGAATATCGTCCAAGATCCTCTCGTCAGGTGGCGTACCAAGCGTGCGCGCGATTTGAGCCAGGGTCTCCCGGAAGGTGGAGCGGCCCAGCACGACATCCGGGCGCCGGGACCTCCAATGCCGTCGGTAGGCATCGTCGTTCAGACCGAGCCGTGAGGCGAGGGAGGAAGCCCTTTGGATGGAAGCGTGCGACTCGGTGACCAGGGTTTCGAAAAGATCGAACAAGACACCCTGGATCATAGGTCAGTTTACTCCTACCCTCCCCTGCACCGACCCGATCAGTTTTGCGGAATCGTACCCGACGCCGTCTTTGAACACGAGCGTCACGTTCCGGATGACCGATGGCTCCGCGGCCAGGTCGCCGCGCAGCACCACGAGATCGGCGAGCTTCCCGCCCTCGACCGTTCCCAGTCGTTTGTCGACGCCGAGGATCTTCGCCCCGTTCGCGGTCAGGATGCGCACCGCCTGCGCCGGTGTGAACCCCGCCTCGATGAACAGCTCATAGTTGCGCTGGTCGCCGAACCCCGCCAGCGCGCCGCCGATGCCGGTCGGGTCCACGCCGGCGGCGAGCAGTCCTCCAGCGTCCACGAACGCCCTTTCGAACGCCATCGCGCCCTGGAGGCCCTGCTGCGTCACGGGCCCGTGGCCGGTCGAGTCGATCTCGTCTCGGATCTTGCTGTAGCTCGTCCGCACTTCGGGAGCCATCGCCTGGAGGACTCGCGCATCCTTCGTGGGGCGGTTCGCTACAAACGGCTCGTACACGGCGAGCGTGGAGGTCATCGAGACCTTGTGCTGCACCAGCGTCCGGATGGTGGCCTGCGCGACCTCCCCCCGCGGGTCCGCCTGGTTGAGTTGACCCAGCAGCGTGACGGGGCAGACGTCCGGCTGCTTCGCCGGATCGAAGTCGGACGCGGTGAGCATCCCGTGCTCCAGGTTGTCGATGCCGAGCGCCACCGCTTCCTGGAAGCTCACGGAGCACAGGTGCCCGGTCACCTTGATGCCGCGCTTGTGTGCCTCCGCGATGGCCGCGCCCAGCTCGGCGCGGCGGATGTCGGCGTACGCCTTGATCCAAGTCGCCCCCTCCGAGGCCCAATACGTGACAAATCGCTTGGCGGCTTCGGGGGAGCTCACGACCGCCATGCTGCCGCCGCCCTGGGGCCCGGTGATGTAGGGCGCGGTGAGATGGATGCGGGGCCCCGGTGTGAGACCGCGGTCGATCTGGTCTTTGAGGTTGATCTCGGCGTAGGGCGCCCGACTCCCCGTGGTCCGGATGGTCGTCACGCCCGAGCCCAGATACAGTCTCGGCCCGGTGTACGACATCTGTACGGCGCGACCGCCGGCGGCCGTATAGAAGAGGTGATCGTGCATCCCTACCAGTCCCGGGATCACCGTGGACCCGCTCAAGTCCATGGTTTGCGCACCGGCCGGGACCTGGACCGACGCGGCGGGCCCCACCTCGGCGATGCGGCCATCGCGAATCACGATCGTCTGGTCCGGCTTGGGGGCAGCGCCCGTACCGTCCACGAGGAGCACGTGCGTGAGCGCCACTAACCCAGAGTCCACGACGACGTACTGGCGGACATCGGTCGCGAGCGAGTCGGGGCGCTGCGCCGGGAGCGTGGCGGGCGCAAGCATGACGAGAGCGAGCGGGACGAGAGCGAGCGGGCGCATGAGAGACTCCTCGCTATTCCACCGTGAAGGCCATCATCATGCCGGCCGCGAGATGTTCGGCGATGTGGCAGTGCAGCATCCAGCGACCGGGGTTGGAAGGGTCGAGCACAATATCCACCACGGAGCCGGCCGGCACCAGCACGGTGTCCTTCCACGCGAAATCGTCGTTCGGCACGCCGTTCACTGCCAGGACGAGAAACCGCTGGCCGTGCAAGTGAATTGGATGCTGCATCCCGTGGAAGCTCAATCGCTCGTTGACCAGCCGCAGCTTGACCGGTTCGCCCCGCCGGAATCGCCAGTCGATGTCCATGTTCTCCCGGCCCGTGGCAGGGTCGCGCAGAATCCAGCGTACCTGCCGGCCGGTGGATGCCCAATTCATCATTGGCATGGTGCCGCTCCACTCGACGGGAGCGAAGTAAATGGAGTCGAGTTGCATCAACCGTTGCGTCACCGGCGGGAGCCCTCGGGTCTCCAACGTCAGGATGAGGGACTTGTCCGTCGGACGCTGCAGGAATTGCCGATACGGCTCGAGCTCGCGCGTCGTCGTGGTATCGCGCCGCAAGGCGGCGAAGCTCGCGGCCAGGTCGTGCCCGACCCGCTCTGCGGCGACCTCGACGATGCCGAGCGTATCCACCTCCGGGAGGAAACGGCCGAACAGGTGGTCGAGACCCTCGACTCGATTGACCAGCGCGACCCTTCCCGGCCGGTCGAAGCGCACGTGCACGATGTAGCGCTCGGCCGGCGCGATGACCACGCTCTCGACCCACGTCTCGCGCTCGAACGGGCCGGCGTCCGATGCCACGACCTTCACGCGCGCACCGGGAAAGGAGATGTTCATGGTACGCGTGCTCGACGCGTTGGTCAGGAAGAAACGAACCACCTCTCCGCGCCGCACGGCCAGCCGGTAGTCGGGCTCGCCGTTCACGAGGAACAGGTTGCCGAACCGGCCCATCAGCGCGTGCGTCGGCGACTCCCGGCCGAGGGGAATCGGTCCGGATGGGCCGACGAGCAGATCGTCGAGCATCAGCACCTGTTCCCGGTTGGCGGGACCGTACGCCGCCCCGTCAGGCGAGCGCACCAGCACGTTGCCGTACAGGCCGAGCTCCTGTTGGATGTCCTCGCGAACGTGCGGGTGATACCAGTAGACGCCGGCGTCGGGGAAGCGGACCCGGTAGACGAAGGCACCGCCCGGTGGCACCGCCGGCTGCGTGAGGTCGGGCGTGCCGTCGAACCGGTTATCGAGTCGGATGCCATGCCAGTGGACGGTCGTCGACTCGGGCAGCCGGTTGGTGAACGCCACGACCACTTCCGAGCCTCGGGCGACCTCGATCAGCGGCCCCGGATACTGACCGTTGAAACCGTACATCGTATAGGTCTGACCCTTCAGGGTGCGGCGCACCAGGCCGGCCTCGAGTCGGAGCGTGTCACCATCAGCGAATCGCAGGAGCTCGCTGGGATGCGCGTCGGGTGGCGTTCCAACTGGCAGGTACGGCGTGACCTGGGGTCGGAGCGCCATCTCCGCCGGGAGCATGGTAAGCCCGCGCGGCATCGGCACCATGGGCCAATGCAGGCTGTCCGGAGCGGCGTCCGAGTCACCGTGCTCGTGGTGGCCTGTGCCGGGCGATTGTCCCATCGCGCCGATTGAGAACTCGAGCAGATCCGGAGGGAAGAGCCGCGTGCTGGGCGATTGGCCCCGCAGCACCACACGGCCGGTCGGCTGGGGCGCCCGCCGATCGCGCTCGGCCGTGATCAGCACCACGAACTTGTCGAGATCGACCGCGCGCAGTGTCGTGCTACCGTTCCGCACTTCACCCAACTTGATCACCGTGTCCATCTGCGGTGGCGTGACCCAGGCGACGTAGGCCGCAGACGTCGCCTGGGACGAGAGGCGTGGCAGACCCTGGAGTGAGACTACAGGGACGTAGCGCGAGCGGCCGTCCGGGGTGACCGCGACAGTGAACGGGCCCGGAGGATAGGCAAGCTCGACCCGCCCTGAGACTCCCATGATTCCCGGCGCGGGGACGAGCTCGATGCAGTATAGATCGTGGCTGGGGCCGAGCGGCGTCGCTGGGTCGCAGGGGCGCTGCTGTGCGGCGGTCGGTCCCGCCGCCACAACGAGGAGGAGAAGGGCGCGCGCGCCCGACGTCACTGCGGCCGTCGCATGCCCGCGCGTCGTTGCATCAGCGGAGGAGGGTAACGCCGAACGCGAGCTCCACGAAGGCCGCGTGAGGATCGCCGGCGTATCCCGACCGGCCGATGCCCGAGGGCACGTGGACGCGTGCCTCGTAGAAGATCCGCAGCTCGGAGCTGATCTGCAGCCCCAGGGCTCCGGACGCGGTCGCGGCGAGCACGAGGCCGGGTTCGTAGCCGCGCTGCACCGTGTAGCAGCTGCCGCTCTGGCAATACGTGTCGACGCGTCGGGACGCGACGACGTAGCCGAGGGTCGGACCGAGGGCGATCAAGCCGGTGAGCGGGGCCAAGCGAGCGCGCAGCCCCACATCGGCGCCTACCGTGGCGAGCAACGGGTTAAAGAGATCCAATCCCAGGAAGTCGACTGAGGCGACGCCGCGATAGACAAGCGCTCGGGTAAGCTGCTGCTCGCGCCGAACGTTCAGACCCCACAAGTGCGTGTCGTTGGGGCGTGAGATGAGGTAACCTGCACCGACGCGCCATTCGGGGGCGCGCTGGGCCAGGGCCAGCGGTGCCAGACAGGCGAGGACGAGAAGAGCAAGGGCTGGAGCCACAGGTGGTCTTGGTCGCATCGGCTCCTCCAGGAAACGTAGAAACCAAGGGCGGCGGAGACTCTGTTTGCCCCACGCTGCAAGTTGCGGACTAAGAACACTTGCGCCCGTTTGCGAATCTGCCCGCTGCGTCCACGCAACAATGAAGCCGGTTGACGCCCGATCTCAGCGCGTGCTCGCGACTTCGTACAGGTATTCGACGTAGGAGCGCACCGCGCCGTCGAAGCCCTGGACTTTGGGTGTCGTCGACTCGATGAGGTAGTACTCGTCGGGGGCGTGCGCGCCGCTGCCGTGCCCCAGGCCGAAATGGCCCGCGGGGAGCCGCAGCGGATCGCCGGTGAAGACATAACCCGGCCACGAGCCGGCGTTGCGCGGCAGCAGAATCGGCTCGATCCCGCCGCGCCGGTACACAGCCTGCTGCACCCTGATGAGCAGGGCGTCGGCGGGTGTGCTGGTGGGATCGTAGCCCCCTGTCATGTTCACCTCGATATCCCCGAACCCCCGCTTGGCCAGATGCGCTTTGAGCGCGGCCAGCGCCTCGGCGGCGGTCATGTCGGGCACCAGCCGCAGGTCGAGCTTGGCCACGGCCTTGTGCGGCAAGATCGTCTTCCCGCCGGGTCCGGTGTAGCCGCCGACCAGGCCCTCGATGTTGACCGTGGGGCGGGACACCAGTCGCTCCAGCGCTTCTGGCCAACTCACGTCGCGCACCCAGTGCTCCACGCCCAGCTGCTTCTTCGCGGCGGTTTCGTCGAGGCGACGGGCCGCCTCAGCGACCATCGCCTTTTCCGCCGGCGAGATCGGACGTGCCTTGTCGGTGTAGCCGTCGATCGCGGGTTCGTTCCCGTCGGGCGAGACCAGCGTCGCGAGGGCCTGCACCAGGTGCCACGCCGGGCTGTCTACGCGTGCCTTGTTGCTCGAGTGGATGTCTTGCCGCGGCCCGCGACCCCAGCGCTCGCCGCTCGACACGAGCTCGCACTCGATCACGCCCTTGGCGCCGAGCGTGATGGTCACCTGTCCGTCGAGCCCTTGTGCGGCGGCCGGCATGAAGATGCCCATCGAGCGCCGCAGCGCTGCGAGCACTTCGGGCCGGCGCACGATCTGGGTGAAGTGTGGCGAGCCGATCTCCTCCTCGCCCTCGGCGACGAGCACGAAGTTCACCGGCGGCTTCCGACCCGCTCCGCGGATGGCGTGGAGCGCGGCGATAAACGCCGCCTCCGGGCCCTTCTGGTTCACGGCGCCACGGCCGACCACGATCTTTCCCAGGCCGGGTTTGTCGACCAGACCCGCCGCCCACGGCGGGGAAGTCCACTCGGCCGGATCAGCTTGCTTCACGTCGTACATGAAGTAGAGACCCAGCGTGTGCGGCGCGCCGGCGTCGAGCGTGGCGAAGATGCCGGGCTGACCCTCAGTGGGAACCTTTGTGACCGCACCGAATCCCGCTTCGCGCAGCATCCGCATGGTGAGCTCGCAGCCCTCGTTTACGCCCCGGTTTTCGGCCGCGATCGACGGCTGCCGGATCCACGCCTGCAGGCGCTGCACCGCCTCGTCGTGCTGCTTTTCGATCTGCGCGAACACGGGGGCGAGGTCGGGCTCGTCTCTCCGGCGCTGACCCGGCAGCGCGATGGCCACCGCCGTGGCCGCCGTATCCTGGATGAAGCCTCTCCGATCCATAACGACCTCCGACTCCACTTGTTAGCGGGGCGATACCGTGGGATTGTGAGCGATTGTGTCACTTGCCGCAAGGGATGGCGGCTGGCATTCCCCGGCGCGTCTCCTACCTTAGACCCGCATGGCTTCCTTCGCTCAACAGCTCGAGCAGCTGCTGCGCGCCGCGAGAGCGCAGGGGCTGGTGGACTCGGGCGTCGCGGAGCAGCTAACGGCGCTGGCTGCCGAGCGGGAGCGAGAGCGGGGCTGGCTGAGCTTGGGCGGAGTGCTCGGGCGGCTTGGTGCGGCTGTCACGATTCTGGGCGTTATTCTGCTCATCGCTGCGAACTGGCAGCAGATCGGCGCTGGGGTCAAGATCGTCGGCTTCTTGCTCCTGCTCGGCGGCACGCACGGCGCAGGCCTGTGGATTCAGGTGACCGGACGGCCGTACCCGCACTTCGCCGAAGCGTTGCACTTTCTCGGTGCAGGCCTGTTCTTGGGAGGGCTCGCGCTCGTCGGCCAGATCTATCATCTCCCGGCCAACCCGCCGCGTGCGATGCTGGTCTGGCTCGTGGCGATCGCCCCGCTGGCGGTGCTCCTCCGGTCCCCGGCCATCTCCGGCCTCGGGATCCTCGCCGCGTGGCTGTGGCTCCACTTCGAAGGCGCGGATTCCGCCTCACCGCTGCACACCACCGGGTTCACTGCCTATCTCATGCTCACGGTGGGGATGGGGCTCGCGCTGCTCGGCGCGCAGAGCACGCTGCCGCAGCAGGAACGTCGTATCCGATCTGTGATGCGGGGTGCCGCCCAGCTCATGCTCTTCTACGGAGTCTATGTGCTGGGCTTCTTCCGCCGCTTCTCGGAACGGGCGGAGACCGTCTCCACGGGCTCCCTCGCACTGCCCCTAGGCGCCTTGGTGCTGGGTTCGGCCGGCGTCGCCCTGGGCTGGAACCGTCTGGCGCCGGAGGTCCCATGGCTGCGGGCGCGGCTCTCGCTCCTGCTGGTCCTGCTCGTGACGACCTGCGTTGTGGCGCTGCTCATCGACGTTGGCGTGATTCCCCCCGGCCCGGCGGTGAGCGTCTTCGAGTTCGGTACGGCGGATCGGTTCCAGGTCGGCACGGTGATCGTATCAGCCGCGGCTTGGGTCCTGTGGTTCCTGTTCGCACTCTGGCTGGTGGTCTACGGCGGCCTGTCGCGGCAGCGGGACTTCGTGAATACCGGCGTCCTGGCGTTCGGCCTCGGCATCGTCACGCGGTTCATCGATCTGATCGGCGGTCTCGCGGATACCGGCACGTTGTTCGTGCTCGGCGGGGTCGTACTGCTCGGCACCGCGTGGGCCATGGAGCGGTGGCGACGGGCGGTCATGGTACGGATCGAGGCGGCCACGTGACCCGCCTCAAGCTGGCCGCCGGATGGGTGGGCGTTCAGCTGCTGTTCTTCGCGGGCTGGACCGTTCGCGAGCACGTGCGGGCGGCGTCCGGCCCGTCGATCCTCGTGAAAGTGGTGCCGGTCGACCCGCGGGACCTGTTGCGCGGCCAGTATCTCAATCTCGGATATGAGTTCAGCCGCCCCTGGGACTCGACGGCGGCCCGGCTCCGGATCCCCAACGGCACGCCGGTTTGGGTCGTGCTGCGGCGTGAGGGTCCGTTCCACGTCCCGAAACGACTGTCGCTCGAGCGCCCGGCGACACTTGATTCGGACGCAGTAGCACTTCAGGGCCGGGCCCGCAGCGGGCGGTACGTCTTCGGCGTGGAGCAGTACTTCGTGCCTGAGGGAACAGCCACGCCGGCCGTGAGTGACCTCACCGTGCGGCTGCGTGTGGGAGCGACGGGCGTGCCACGGATCGAGCAGGTCTACGTCAGAGGTGCCGCCTGGCCCTGAGGCTACGCTAGTGGACCGGGCTCGACACGGCAGCATATACCAGCCGCTGAAACTGGGCATCCAGCGACCAGTTCTCCGTAACCGGCAGGTACTGGGTCCATACCATCCCGATGAGATCGGCTTTGCGATCGATCCAGAAGAACGTGGTCGCGTACCCCGCCCAGCGGAACGTTCCCGGTGACCCGGCGACCGCGCTGTCCGAATCCACGCGCACGGCGCCGCCGTACCCGAATCCCGAGCGCCCGGGCGGCCAGTCGCGGGTGATGGCGATCGGGGTCAGGTCGGGCGGCAGGTGATTCTGCATCATGAGCTCCACGGTCTCACGCTGCAGGATGCGGTTGCCGTCCAGCTCGCCGCCATTCAACAGCATCTGCGCGAACCGGAGGTAGTCTCCGACGGTCGACAATAGCCCGCCACCGCCGGAGAGCAGCCTGCCTTCGGCGGTGAAGTCCGGCGACAACAGGGGTGACATGGCATGCAGCTTGCCATCGGCGCCGCGAGCATACGCCGGTATGATGTGCCCGTCCATCCCCTGCGTCGCGTGGAAGGCGGTCATACGCATGCCGAGCGGCCGGAACAGCGCGCTGTCGAGGTAGCGATCGAGCGTCGTGCCCGAAACGACTTCGACGATACGACCGAGGACGTCGATGGCAAAGCTGTAATTCCACTTCGCGCCAGGGGAGAACGCCAGCGGCAGCCGTGCCAGGCTGTCCGCGAGCTGGGCGCTGGTCCAGTGAGGCTCGAACAGGCGCGCTCGCAGATAGATCGTGTCCACGGGGGAGTTGCCGAACGGGCCGTAGGTGAGGCCCGAGGTGTGGGTCAGCAAGTCCGCCACCGTGATCGGCCGCTCGGGATCGCGCAGCACGGGCTGCGCCGCGCTGCCACCGGCGTACACTTTGACACCTGCGAAGGTGGGAATGTACTTGGACACCGGATCATCGAGGCGCAGTTTGCCGTGCTCGTACAGCTGCATGATGGCGGTGCTGGTGATCGGCTTGGTCATGGAGTAGATGCGGAATACGGCGTCCGAGCGCATGGCGCGGCGGTGTTCCACATCCATCGAGCCCACAGTGCCGACATAGGCCAGCTTGCCGTGCCGCGCGACGACCGCGAGGAGGCCGGGCAGCTTCCCTGAATCCACATAGGCCTGCAGCGC
Organism: Gemmatimonadales bacterium; assembly: GCA_035637455.1. GTDB lineage: Bacteria > Gemmatimonadota > Gemmatimonadetes > Gemmatimonadales > GWC2-71-9 > 20CM-4-69-16. Next base: position 9,998 of record DASPXE010000264.1, on the reverse strand, counting down.
CGGAGCGATCCGCTCGAGGGCGGCGGCTGAGAGGCCCACGTCCGCGGGACGAGCGCGCGGCAGCCCCTGGGTGAGCGCGGCTGCCGGCGAGATGCAGGACAACAGGAGTGTAAAGAAGGCGCGTGTCATGCCGTCCCTCCGTGCGCTAATTCCGATCCCCCATCACCCAGTGCTCGAACCACTCCAGGTTCCGGCGCATCACATCGAGCTGGAGCTTGGGCTCATCGAGTGCGTGCCCCTGACGCGGGTACACGACCATCGTGACCGGCACGCCCCGTCGCTTGAGCGCCGTGTAGAGTTCGTAGCCCTGCGAGACCGGCACCCGCAGGTCGTTCTCACCGTGCTGAATGAGGGTCGGCGTCGTCACGGCCTTCACGTTAAGCACCGCGGAGCGATCCTGCCACAGCTCGGGTGCGTCCCAAAAATCGCCGCCGAAGTAGGACCCGATGAACCCCGGGATGTCTGTCACCCCGACGTACGAGACCAGGTTCGTGATCCCGGCGCCTACGGACGCCGCGCGAAATCGGGTGGTCTGCGTAATCGCGAAGGCCGTGAGGTACCCGCCGTAACTCCACCCCATCACGCCGAGCCGGTCGGCGTCCACAACGCCGCGCTGAACCAGCGCGTCGATCCCGGCCATCGCGTCGCGGAAGTCGCCGCCACCCCAGTCACGCAGGTTTGCGTAGCGGAACTCGCGGCCATAGCCAGAGCTCCCGCGGACGTTGGGGCGGAGCACCGCGAAGCCGGCGGAAGCGAAGGCGGCGATCGGGTACGCGCTCACACTGCCGGTGAACGTCCGCGTGAAGCTCGAGGGTGGGCCGCCGTGCAGGATCGTCAGCAGCGGCATGCGCGACCCCGGCCGGTAGCCGACCGGGTAGGTCAGGAGACCCTCGATCTCGCGGCCGTCGAACGAGCGCCACCGCATTGCCTCCGTCGTTCCGAACGGGATGGCGGGAAGCGATTGCAGCTCCGCCACCTGGAGCGGCGCGAACGGCGTGAGCCGGCTCACATACGGCTCCGGCGCGCGGTCCGGCGCCTCGGCAACGAACCCGACGTGCGTGCCCGCCGGATTCAGACTCGGCGCGGACACCATGAGCGTGTCCGGGGACAGGTCCACGGCGACGCCGCCATCCGCCGGCAGGGCGCTGAGCCGCGAGACGGTCCCGCGCGCCTCGCTGATGACTACGGCGCGCGCATCGCCCGTCCAGCCGACGATCGCCGGCCGCCGATCGAAGCTGTCCGCCAACGGACGAGCCGTGCCGTCCGCTGGCGAGATGAGGACGACCCGGAAGGTGAGGGCGTACGTCGCGGGCGCGTCCGAGACCGTCACGGCGATCCAGCGGCCGTCGGGCGCCCACGCCACCCCGCCCTCCGCCGCCGGCGTCGCGGCCAGCGGCCGCACCCGGCCCGTCGCGACGTCCACCACGGACACGTCGGCCCGCACCCAATCGTCCCCGAACGGCGAGGGCGAGTGCGAGAAGGCGATCGCCGAACCGTCCGGCGACCAGTCGAACGCGGCGCCGCTCAACCCGGCGCCTCGGTGCCCGCCCACCTGGAGGCGGGGAGGCGTGAGCGGACGCCCGGCCCTGCCAGCCCGTGCCCACAAATCGAGGCTGTAGAGTCGCGCGAACCGGTAGGTCTCTCCGACTACGCGCGCGTCTCGCTTCTCCCGCGCCTGGCGCAGCTCCTGCTCCGCTGGCGGGTCCGTGACCACGTACGCCAGGCGCCGTCCGTCCGGCGACCAGCGGAACTCGCCCAGCTCTCCGACGACGTCGGTGAGCTGCTCCGCTGGCGCGGCGTCGAGCCCGACGCGCCACACATTCGGCTTCCCCGACCGGTTCGAAACGAACGCAAGCCAACGCCCGTCCGGCGACCAGGCGGGAGAGCTCGCCGGCGTCGCGACCCGCCAGGCATGCGGTCCCGCAGCGCCGATGGGAAAGACGTGCACGGACGTGCGCCACTCACTCACCTCCGTTTCCATCACTGGCTCGGACAGCTCGACCGCCGCCCAGCGCCCGTCCGGCGAGATCGCCACGCCGGCGACGCGCTTGACCGTGAACGCCAGCTCCGGCGTCCACCGGGCGGGCGGAGCCTGCGCGCGCAGCCCCGATGCCTCCACCCAGGCCCCGATGAGGAGTGCGAGCGGTCGTGACACGAGCGGTCGAATCCGCATGAGTGACGTCGGGTGATGGCTCGGGGAGGTGGCGAGCGCGAGGTTGCAATCTAGGGCGCGCGGCGTAGGATGTCACGACAGCATGCAACGACTCGCCGCGCTGCTCGTGGCAGCCACCCTGACGACCGTGCCCGCTCCCGGCGCCGGTCCGCGCGCGGCGTCGACCCACGTCCAGGCGCCGCCGCCGGACACGCTCTGGCTCGAGAACCGGGGCATTCGTCTCGGCTTCGACCCAAGCAACGGCTCGCTGCTCGACCTCACGGATCGCGCGACCGCTCAGTCGTTCCTCGAAGCGCGGGCTGCGAGGACTGGCGCCGGCATCTGGCAGCTCGACCGGCTCACACCGGGCGCCTCCGCCTTAGTGCCGAGTTCGGCGCGTACCTTCTCCTGGCACCGGCTGGCGGGCGAGCGACCGGGGGTCGCCTTGGTCTGGAGTGACTTCGGACTGATAGAGGCGCCAGCACTGCGGGTCACCGCCGCCGTCCGGCTCTACGGAGACTCGAGCCTTTCGGAGTGGCGTATCGTGGTGGACTCGCTGGGCCCGATGGCGATCGAGCAGGTGCGTTTCCCCAGGCTCACCGGTCTGCGGCAGCTCGGGAGCGGCGAGGAGCTGGCGGTGCCCCGCTCGATGGGCGCGCTGGCGCGGGAGCCGGCCATGCTGCTCGCGGGACCCGACGGCAAAGGCCGCCGCCTCGAATGGTCCTATCCGGGAACGCTCTCGCTCCAGGTGATCGCGCTGTACCGGCGGGGCGGCGGTGGCGGCCTGTACGCCGCCGCCGATGACACGCTCGCGTACCGAAAGACGTTTGCCGTCTGGGGCGATTCGAACGGCTCGCGCGGCTACGAGCTGGTTCACCCGCTCGAGAATCCGGCGAGCCCGCGGGCGCAGTGGATGCCGGCGTACGCCGCGCTGCTCGGCACATTCCAGGGTGACTGGATCACGGCCGCCGAGCGCTACCGCGCATGGGGCACACGCCAGGGCTGGGCGCGGGAGAGCCGGCTGCGTCGCGGCCTCGTCCCGGAATGGCTGCTCCGCACCGGCATGTGGATCTGGAACCGAGGTCGCTCGCCCGGCGTCGTGCCACCGGCGCTCGCGCTGCAGAATGCGCTCGGCCTCCCCGTCAGCATCTACTGGCACTGGTGGCATCACGGCCCGTACGACACGAGCTTCCCCGACTATCTCCCGCCGCGGGAGGGCGTCGACTCGTTCCGCGCCGCGCTGGCGACGGCCCACGCCGCCGGCAGCCACGCGATGGTCTACATGAATCAGCGGCTGTGGTGCACCGGCACGCCGAGCTGGACCAACGAGGGTGCCGCGCGCTGGGCGGTGAAGGAGAAGGACGGCCGGGTCCGCGAAGAGGTCTACAACGTCTTCGACCCGCAGCCCTGCGCCACCATGGATGTGACCACTCCGCCGTGGCGCGCCAAGTACGCCGGCATCGCCGACACCGTGCTGGACAGTTACGGCGTCGACGGGATTTACATGGATCAGGCGGTCCAGTCGCTGGTGTGCTGGGACTCGACGCATGGACACCCCGTCGGTGGCGGGAACTACTGGATGGGCGGGTTCCGCGCGCTGGCGGCACAGATCCGGACCGCGGCGGAGCCGGGGCGGCCGGTGCTGCTGGCGGGCGAAGGCGCGGGCGAGCCGTGGCTGCCGGAGCTGGACCTCATGCTCACGCTCCAGGTGAGCCAGGAGCGGTACACCGACCCCGGGAGCGGCTGGGAGCCGATCCCGTTCTTCCAGGCGGTCTACCATGCGTACGGCGTTACCTACGGCAGCTATTCGTCGCTCGTGATGCCGCCGTATGACGAGCTGTGGCCCCCACAGTTCGCGCCGCAGGAGCCGCTCAAGCTTCTGGACACGCGTTTCCGCCGGCAGTTCTACCTGGAGCAAGCGCGGTCGTTCGCCTGGGGGCTCCAGCCTACGATCGCAAACTTCCGCGCCTCACAGTTGGTGGACCGGCCGGAGGAGGCGGCTTACATGATGCGCCTGGCGCGCATCCGAGCCCGCGCGCTGGACTACCTCCTGTACGGCACGCTGCTGCGCCCGCCGGAGCTGACGGTGCCGCTCGTCGATGTGGACCTCTCGCGCGTCTCGATCTACGCCGCGCAGCGCGGCGGGCCGACCGTCTCGGTGGCGCGGGTTCCGGCGGCGGTCGCCGGCGCATGGGGCAAGCCGGATGGCGGCGTCGCGGTCGCCGTGGCGAGCATCGTCGACCAGCCCACGTCCGTCTCGTTCGCCTTCGACCCGCGTGCCTACGGCCTCTGGGGCGGCGGGCAGATCGAGCGCATCGATGAGACCGGGCGTCGCCCGCTCGGTACGTTCTCGGACCGCGTCGCGCCGCTGAGGCTGGAGCTGCCGGCCGGCGGGGCCTATGTACTGGAGTTCAGGCGGGGCCGCCGGCGCTGAGCGACGCCCCTTTTCACAGGAGGATCGTCCCATGCTGTCCGTACTTGCTCGTCGGGTCTGGGCCGTGCTGCTTGCCGTCGGCGGGCTGCTCGGCGGCGCCACCGGCGTTCTCGCCCAAAACACGATCTCGCTCCACGGCCGCGTCACGGCGACGGACGGCAAGCCGCTCGTCGCCGCGCAGGTCGCGGTGCTGAACCGGGAGACCGGCCAGCAGCGCAGCGCGCTCACGTCGGCGGAGGGCACCTATACCATCGTCGGCCTGCCGCCCGGCGCCTACCGCGTCCGCCTCGTCCTGTTGGGCTACCGGGCGCAGGAGCGGGACATCGAGCTGCTGGTCGGCCAGAGGGCCTCACTCGACTTCGAGCTCCAGGAGGCCGCCGTGGCCGTCGAGGGTGTCGCGGTCACGCACCAGCGCGAGCCCGTGTTCGAGGTGCAGCGCAACGACGTCTCGACGCCGGTCGTCAGCGCTGAGATCCTCAACCTCCCCCTCAATACGCGCAACACGATCAACCTGGCCGCCATTGTGCCGGGGATGAAGACCTTTGCGCCCACCGCCGGCCGGTCGCTCCCCGCTGCCGGTCCGCTGCCGGACCTGCGTTTCTGGAACTTCTACTTGGACGGCGCTGAGTGGAAGAGCTTCTTCAACGGCAACCTTGTGGGGATTCCGCAGACGGGCTCGCCGCTGCCGCAGGAGGCGATGCGCGAGTTCCGCGTCCACTTGAACCCCTACGATGCCCAGTACACGCGCGGCGCGTCGTTCGTCATCAGCGCGGTGACCCAGCGCGGCACCGACGAGTTCCGCGGCTCCGTGTTCGGCTACGGCCAGAGCAACGCCCTCAAGGCGCTCGACCTGATCCAGCGGGAGGCGCGGACCCGGAGCCCCGCGACGTTCTCGATCCCGGACTACAGCCGCGCCCAGTTCGGCTTCAACCTGCGCGGGCCGCTCCGGCGCGATAAGCTGTTCTTCGCGGTCAGCTACGAGGGCCAGAGCATCGACGACGGCATCACCGTCGTGCCCGGGCGGCCGGCGATCCAACCGGGCATCTGGGACCCCTACGCCGGGACCTTCAAGGCGCCGACCAAGAACCACACCGGTGTGGTGCGGCTGACGGCGCCGCTCGGCGGCGCCCACGCGCTCGACCTGGTGTGGGCCGGTCGCTACTACAACAGCGAGACGAACTTCGGCGGGACCGGAGCGCGCAACTCTGGCATCAACGCCAAGTACTGGGTCCACAGCGTCCAGCTCCGGGACACGTACACGCCCAGCTCCGCGGTCGCCAACGAGCTCTCCCTGAACGTGCTGTACTGGAGCCACAACGAGTCGCCGCTCGAGCCGGGCGTCACCAAGGTGTATCCCAGCATCACCTTCGGCACCAACACTTTCCCGCTCGTTCTCAAGGAAACGTCTGTCCGGCTGATCGACCGCGCTACCTACACCCTCGGTGAGGGGCGGCACATTGCGACGGGGGGCATCGAGCTGGCGCGGGTGCGCACCAACAGCTGGCAACCCAGCAACGTCGACGGATTTTTCCAATTCCCCACGGACACGAGCTCGCGCCCATCCCTCGGCCGCATCGGGGTCGGCTTCTACGACCGGAATTCGGCGGAGGACGCTCGCGCCATCACCCACGGCTGGAGCGTGGGCGCGTACGTTCAGGACCAATGGCAGACGCTGCGCAACCTCCAGCTGACCCTGGGTCTCCGCTACGACGCCGAGATCAACACGCTCGACAACGGTTTCACCGTGCCCTGGGCGAGCGACCCCCAGCTCCAGGCGATCCCGCTGCTCCAGAACTTCCTGAACACGGGCCACCGCAAGAACGACCTGAACAACGTCGGCCCGCGCCTCGCCTTCTCGTGGGATGTGTTGAACAGCCATCGCACCTTCCTGCGCGGCGGCGCCGGCATCATGTACGACCGGATCACCACGTTCATGGCGTTCTTCGAGAAGCAGTCGGCGGGTTGGCGCTCCTACGACTTCCCAAACCCCGGCACGACCGACCCCGACTCGCTGCGGCGGATCGTGCTGTCAGGCGGTGGCACCACGGCGCCGAACATGTTCCTGCTCAAGACCAACATGAAGACCCCCGAGAACCGGCAGTTCTCCATCGGCATCGGACACCAGCTCACGGATGTGGTCGCGCTGAACGTGGACTACATTCACCAGGACGCGCGCCACCTGTACGTGCAGATCACGCCCAACTGGTTGAACACGCAGACAGGCCAGCGAAACCTCACCAATAGCTACGGGACCATCACGCTGTACGACGATGTCGGCCGCGCCAAGTTCGACGCGCTCATCGGCAGTGTGACGTACGATCGGCCCGGGTTGCGCCTCAACACGGCGCTCACGCTGGGGTCGTACAAGTCGCAGTTCGAAGGGCTCGGCGGCTACATCGACCGCTCGTACTTGATCATGCAGCCGACCACGGCGGACGAGCGCTGGCGTCTCGTGTTCTCCGGGATCGGCGACCTGCCGTTCGGCCTGAAACTGTCCTCGGTGGCGATCTTCGCGGCGCCGCGGCCCTACGTCGGGACCGTCGGGACGGACGCGAACCACGACAACACCACCGCCGACGACTTCGTCGCCGATAGCGCGAACCGGGTCATCCGACCCGTGGCTGCGTGGAACAACATGTATCGCACCTTCGACCTGCGGCTCGCCAAGAGCGTGCCGGTGGGTGGCGACCGCCGCATCAGCGTGAGCGCGGAGGCCTTCAACATCTTCAACTGGGACAATTACTCCGGCTTTGTCGGTCGCGCGAACGACCTGAATTACGGAAAGAAGAGCGGCGCGTTCGCGCCGCGGCAGGCGCAGCTCGGGATGCGCTACGAGTTCTGATCCCTGAACGGAGAACACATCGGCGACGACGGCGACGTTGAGCGCGTCAGGCCGTTCACTGGCGGTGCATCTCGAGCAGCTCGTCGACCTCCGCGTACCCTGAGGGAAACGCGACGCCGCGCACCGAGGCACCCGCATCGAGCAGCGCCCGAACCGCCTCCGGCGTGCGCCGGTGCGTCCAGTAGGAGTCCACGCACGCCTTGACGGCAAGCGCCAGCGGTGTACGCCCCTTTCCATCCTTGGCGTCGACCGGCGCTCCCCGCTCGATGAGCAGCCGCACCGTGGGAGGGAGTCCCTTCCAGGCCGCCACGTGCAGCGCCGTGCTGTCCTTCGCGATATCGAAATACTCATCGCCATCGTACAACGCGGTGACGGGCACGCCGAGGTCGAGGAGGTGCTGGACGCCTGCGGTGTTCCAGGTCCCTGCGAACTCCGCGAGCAGCTTGCCGCCCTCCGCCACAAGCTCCCGAACGAGCTGGGGCTCGCGCGCCGCGATGGAACCGACCCCCGCGGTGTCGTTCCTAGCGCACGCGGCGATCAGCCGTTCGACGCCCTGCAGCTCGATCGCACAGCCGCGCCGCTCGAACAGCTCGAGCACGTCGCCACGCCCCCGGCGCGCCGCCATCGCCACCGCCGATCTGCCGGAGAATGACCGGTCCCAGCGGTCGGGGTGGTCGGCAAGGAGCGTGGGGTCGGCGCCGTGATCCAGCAGGACCTCGAAGATCTCGAGCGCGTTGTCGCTCAGCACGGCGTTATGTAGCGCCGTCTTCCCCCAGCGGGTCCGCCGATTCGGGTCGACGCCCCGCTCCAGCAGCCATTTGATTCCTGCATAGTCGTGCCAGTCGGTCTTGCGGAGCAGCATCATGCCCAGGCTGTCCGCGTGCAGCTTGCCGCTCTCCACGAGGACCTTCAGAGCGTCGTTGTCATGCCCTTCCGGCGCGTGGTAGGGAGTCTCCTCATCGTTGGGATCGGCGCCTCGCTCGAGCAAGAGGCCCGTCAGCTCGGCATGGTGCGCGACCCCGGCGGCGCCGTACAGCGCGCTCTCCCACTCGGGGCTGGGCTGATGATTGGTCTCATACCACCCGGTATTCGCGTTGGCCCCGGCATCGAGCAGCGCCTGCGCGGCCCGCACGAAACCCGCCGAGCGGGCGCGGTCGAGCCGCAGGTACTTCGAGAAGCACAGGTGGGTGAGCGCATCCCAACCGCGGGGCCCGCCTTTCAGCGTGGCGTTCCCGGGCTCGAGCTCGAGGAACCGCCGCACGGCGGCGTCGTCACCGAGGATCGCGGCCGAATGGATGTCGCTGCTCGCGATCTCGGGGTGCGCCGCCAGGATCGCCTCAGCGCGCTCGAGTGTTCCGTGCCAGACGGCGGCCTCGATGAACGCCGCCCGTGGATCGCTCATTTTTTCGCCGGTGCGAGCGGGCCCAAGCTCCGCGGCGGCCCGACGCGGCGAGCCTCGATCTGCAGCCACTTCGCTGTCCACGTCTTGCCGCCATCGGTGGAGCGATCGCCGGTCCAGGAGAAGCGATCCGGCCCGATGTCGTAATAGCGGATCCGCCAGAGCGACGGGTTTGGGCTCATCACGCCGAACTTCTGCTCGATGTGCATCTCCGGGCCTACCTTGTGCGCGGTGCCCACGTTCTGCAATCCGGTTCCCTGCTCCGTAGAGACGAGGTCCCATTGATCGAGCACGGCGTTGTAGGCCCGGAGCGTGTTCGTCACGTAATAGGTCTGGCCACTGTCGCCCACCACGCGGTACTCATCCAGGATCTGCGCCCCCTCGGGAAGGCGCACTGCACTCCAGTAGCCGCGGCCCTTCCCGAACTCCCGGCTTACGGAGGTGAACTCCCAATCGCCGAGCAGATAGTCGAAGTCACCCTGATGGGCATTGTAGGATGCCTGTATCTGCTCGCGAGTTCGCTGGCCAGTGGCCTGGGCGGACAGTGATGGCGTGAGTGCCAGCATCGCGGCGAGCAGGGTTCCGCTGCACGGTGGCAGCATGGTGTGACGCATGACGACCTCGCTGTTGAGACGGGAACTCCTCGCGGTCCCTACCGCAACCGCCGCAGCTCGACTTCCGACATGATGAATCCGAACGCGGGCCAGCCGCCGGAGCGCACCGAGCGCTCGAACCAGGTACGCGCGCGCGCCGTGTCGCCCCGCACCAGGTACCAGTTGCCCACACCGTAGCTCAGGGTGGCCACGGCGATGTCGCCGGTGTCGGCCGCCGTGATCACGTCGTCGGGGCGGATCTGCCCGCGATACAGCCGCAGCCGCTGCACGTACGCGTTCGTAGCGGGAAGCGAGTCGGGGCGGCGGTCCAGCATCGCTTGCGCGTCAGCCGCCCGCCCCGCCCGCGACAGCGACATCCACAGCCAATCGGTCGCGCCCGTCAGCTCGGCGGCGTCCGGAGGCCGTCGCTGCGCGCGTGCGAAGGCGTCGGCCGCAGCGGCGAAGTCGCCTCGGGCGTAGCGGACGATTCCCAGGTGGTACCAGATGCCGTAATTGGTGCTGTCGAGGCGACTGCCGCGCGTGAGATCGTCCAGCGCGCGGTCGAACTCGCGCACCGA
>DASPXE010000263.1:0-9899 GCA_035637455.1 Gemmatimonadales bacterium | reverse complement strand
CCGACGATGTCCATGTTGAGCTGGAAGTGCTCCCGCAGGCGGCCCCGCTGCTGGCGCTCGTAGCGGAACAGTTGGGGAATCGAGAACCAGCGGAGCGGCTTCTTCAACGCCTGGGCGCGCGCTCCCACCATGCGCGCGAGCGTCGGGGTCATCTCAGGGCGCAGCGCGACCGTGCGGCCCCCCTTGTCCTCGAAGGCGTACAGCTGTTGCACGATCTCCTCACCACTCTTCTCGGTATACAACTCCAGCGGCTCGAGCGGTGGGCCGTCGTACTCCTGGAAGCCGTAGCGGCGGGCCACCTCACGCCAGGTGGCGAAGATCGAGTTCCGAAAAGCGAGTTCTTCAGGGTAAAAGTCGCGGAAGCCTGGGAGGGCTTGTCCTTGCATCGCAACAATTTAGGCGACCGGCGCAAACCCGGGCAAGCGGGCGAGCGCGTCGCCCACGGTGTGGAACGAGCCGGTGACGATCACCGTCTCCGCGCCAAACTGTTGCACCAGCTCGAGCGCGCGGTCGAAATCGGGCTCGAAGCCGAAACGGATCGGCCGCTCGAGGCCTTCCAGTTTGATGACGATAGCAAGCTCCTCCTCGAGGCGGCGCAGATTCCAGCGTCGCTGCTTGGGTGCCGTCGGGGGCACCGTGAACACGAACCCGTCCGCCACCACCGCGAGCTCTCGGATCATGCCCAGGTAGTCCTTGTCCCCGAGCACGCCGAGCAGCACGTGAATCGGCGCGGGCGGGCCGACGTCTTGGAGCGTGTGCTTCAGCACGGTTGCGCCGTCGGGATTGTGCGCCACGTCGAAGATCCACTTGCCACGCACGTCGAACCGCCCGGGGAGGTAGGCCTGGCTGAAGCTCTCCGGCCACTCCTCGCCCACCGGTCCGAAGGGAGCCGGGAGCGCATTCAGCGCCGCGAGCGCCACCCAGGCGTTGGCGTGCTGGTGCCGGCCCAGCAAGCCGAGCGGGCGCGTGGGAGGGGGGGGGCGGTCGGTGTCAACCAGGATGATGGGACTCGCCCCGCGCCGCTCCGCCTCGGCCACCAGCACCCGGCGGACGTCCGGATCGCGCTCGCCCGTCACGAACGGGACGTTGGGCTTGGCGATGCCGGCCTTCTCCCCCGCGATGGACGCGAGATCGGTGCCCAGATAGTCGGTGTGCTCGCGGGCGATCTTCGTGACCACGGTGACGAGCGGGGTGATGACATTGGTGCTGTCGAGCCGCCCGCCCAAGCCGACCTCGATCACCGCGATGTCCACCCCCCGTGCCGCGATGTCGGCGAAGGCGATCGCGGTCGTCGCCTCGAAGAAGCTGGCGTCCAACCGCTCGATGTGGGGCCGGAGCACGCTCGCCCACTCGGCGAACGCCTCCTCGCTGATCGGGACGCCGTCCACCATGACGCGCTCCCGCACCGAGACCAGGTGGGGCGACGTGTAGAGGCCCACGCGGAAGCCCCGCGCGTGTAGCTCCGCCGCGGCGAAGGTGCAGGTCGAGCCCTTGCCGTTGGTGCCGGCGACATGGACCGATGGAAAGTGCCGCTCGGGATGCCCCAGCACGTCCAGGAGCCCCTCGGTCGGCCCGAGGCTCCACTTGATGCGGCTCCCTTGTCTCGCGAAGAGAAAGCGGCAGGCGTCCTCGAAGGACAACCGGCTCAGTCAGCCGCCTCCGCCGGGCGCCGGCCACCCATGTGCCGGAGCAGCTGGGCTGTGGTGTCGCGTAACTCACTGCGCGGAACGACCGCGTCCATCATCCCGTGCTCGAGCAGGAACTCAGCGGTCTGGAACCCCGGCGGCAGATCTTGCCCGATGGTCTGCTTGATCACGCGCGGACCCGCGAACCCGATCACCGCGCCCGGCTCGGCCAGGATGACGTCGCCCTGCATGGCGTACGACGCGGACACGCCGCCGGTGGTCGGATTGGTGAGGATTGAGACGAAGGGGATACGGGCGGAGCGGAGCCGGGCGATTTCGACGGACGTCTTGGCCATCTGCATCAGGGAGAGGACACCCTCCTGCATCCGGGCGCCTCCCGACGCCGAGACGATGATCAAGGGGAGGCGCTTCTCGGTGGAACGTCGGGTCAGCCGGGCGATCTTCTCGCCCACCACCGACCCCATCGAGCCTCCCATGAAGTTGAAGTCCATGACGGCGAGGTCGATCGGCATGCCGTCGAGCCGCGCGTAGCCCGACCGAACCGCCTCGAGCGGGCCGGCCTTTTTCGCGGCGACCTGGAGGCGCTCCTTGTAGCTCTCGAACTTGAGGGGATCCGTGGACTTGAGGCCCGGGTCCAGCTCGTGCCACGAGCCCTCGTCGACAAGGAGGTCGATGTATTCCTGGGCGCTGATGCGGCGGTGATGCCCGCAGTTGGGGCACACATTGAGCGCGCGAATGAACCGGTCTTTGATGTCGATGTGACCGCACTCGTCGCATTTCTCCCAGGCGTCAGCTGGAATCTCCAGCTTGACCCGTTCCGACGTGCGCGGCTTGCGCTCTTTTTTGAACCAGGCCATTCGCGCCATAGGGGGGCTCTAGAAGGCGACAAATCTGGGATCGGGCCAGGGCGCGCGCCAGTCCTGATCCTGTAACTCGTTGTCACAATTCAGCGTAGCCGGACTGGCGGGAGTCCCAGGCCACCCGCAGCGCCACCCCGACCGCGAGCGAGCAGGCGAGCAGGAACGAGCCCCCGTACGAGAAGAACGGCAGCGGGATGCCGGTGATGGGGAGCAGGTTGATCGTCATCCCCACGTTTTCGACGATGTGGGTGAACAGCAGGCTGGCGATCCCGAACACGCACAGGCTGGAAAACGCGTCGGTGGCGCGCCGGGCGATCCGCAGCAGGATGAGGGTCAGAACGACGAACAGCGCCAGCGCGATGACCACCCCCAGGAACCCGAGCTCCTCGCCCACCACAGGAAAGATGAAGTCGGTGTGCTGGGCGGGGAGGAACGCGAGGCGCTTCTGGGGCCCCTGGGTGAACCCCTTGCCAAGGAAGCCGCCGGACCCGATGGCGATCTTCGACTGAATCACGTGCCATCCGGTGGCGCGCGGGTCGACTTCGGGGTTCAGAAACGCGAGCAGTCGGTTCTGCTGGTAGGGCGCGAGCCGTCGCCAGAACGGCACAGCGATGACCCCCATCACGATGTTGGCCAGCATGACCGACAGGCCTTCCCACACGTACGGCCGCCACCACAACAGCAGCCCGAACAGCAGAATGATCCAGGCGCCCCAGGCCGCCGTGGAAAACGCCAGTACGAGGCCGATGGCGGGCGAGCCGAACAGCAGCAACAGCGACGCTTTGGTGCCCGCCCAAAAGAGCATGCCGAACAGAATCGCGATGAATACGATCGCACTCCCCAGATCCGGCTGCAGCACGACGAGGGCGAACGGCACGCCGACGATGATGCTGGGGTACACGAGGTCGCGCAACGTGGCCGGCGGCTCCCGGCGCTCGGCCAGCCAGCGCGCCAGCATCAGGATCACCGCCAGCTTGGCGAGCTCGGCCGGCTGTCCCAAGCGCAGCCCGCCGAGCGTGATCCACGACTTCGAGCTCGCGGCCGTCCCGCCTCCCGTCCCTACCGCGAGCGTGAGCAACAGGACGAGCACGGCGATCGCGTAGGCGTACGGTGTGGCCCACTCGAGCAGCCGGGGCGACAGGCCGAACATGAGGAACGCCGCGACGGCGCCGACGGCGAGCCAGATCAGCTGTTTGTGCCAGATCGTGGCGACGAACGTGGGCACGTCGGTCTGCCCGGCCGAGTACAGCGCGGCCAGCCCATAGGCGGCGAGCACCACGACCACGCCGGCGAGCGGTCTATCGATTTCGCGGAGTCGGGGTCGCACCGGTCGTATCCGTGCGGGTGGTGTCGGCGTGCAACGTATCGGTGACGGTCGTGTCCTCGGTCGGCAGTCCCGGGAGGATGGGCATCGGCCGGGGCGCCGTGTCGGTCGGGAGCACGATGCGCATGTGCGACGCGATGGTCGTGTCCACGCCGAGGTAGTGCCCGATCACGCGGGTGACGAGCGGGGCGACGAACGGCCCTTCGCGGGCGAACTCGATGATGGCGCCCGCCACGATTTCGGGCTTGTCGGCGGGCGCGAAGGCGATGAACCAGCCGTGCGCCGGCCCGTGCGGGTTCTGAGCGGTGCCCGTCTTTCCCGCGATCGTGATGGTGCCGCCGAACCGGCCGGCGCCGCGCGCGGTACCGCGCTCGACCACGCTGATCATCGCCTGGCGGAGGCCGGCGAGCTGATCGGGGCTGAGCCCGAGCGTCACGTCGGTGCTGCCCGCGGGGTGCACCAGGAACGGTGCCCGCGCCCGGCCGTCGCTCGCGAGCATCTGGTAGAAGCGCACCATGTTGACGAGGGTCTGCGCGTTCTCGCCCTGTCCGATCGCGAGGTTCAGCGTCACTGCCGACGTCCAGCGTCGGGGGCCGTAGGCGCGGTCGTAGTACTCGGTCCCCGCCGGGAACTCGGGTGTGATTTCTCCGGGCAGGTCGACGCCCGTGCGGGTGTGGAACCCGATCCGGTTGGCCTCCTCGAGCAACGAGCTGAGGCCGATCTTGAGGCCGAGCTGGTAGAAAAAGACGTCGCAGCTCTGGGCGATCGCGTCGGCGAGGGCCAGGTCGCCGTGCCCCTGCGCCGACCAGCAGCGGAAGAAGCGGGTGCCGTACTGCAGCCCGCCCCGGCAGGGGATCGGCATGTGACTACGGAAGGTGACGAGGCCCCGCTTCAGGGCGATCGCCGCCACGGCCAGCTTCCAGGTCGAGCCCGGCGGATAGCGAGCCTGGATGGAGCGGTCGAAGAGCGGGTGGCTCTCGCTCTCGTTGAGGCGGCGCCAGACGCCGGGATCGATGCCGCCGACGAAGGCGTTGGGATCGAAGCCGGGCGAGCTGTAGAGCGCGAGGATCTCGCCCGTGTTGGGGTTGAGGGCGAGCACGGCGCCGCGCTGGCCTGCCGGAAAGATCTGCGCCACGTAGCGCTGCAGGTCGAGATCGATCGTGGTCCGGAGCGGCTGGCCCGCCACCGGCAGCAGCGTCGACGCCGCGCCCGCCTCCCGTACGACGCGACCCAGGGCGCTGACCTCCACGAACCGCATGCCGTCTGCGCCTCGCAAGGAGTCGTCGTATTGGCGCTCGAGGCCGTCCTTCCCCACCACGCCCCCCAGCCGGACCCCGGTGAACCGCCGCTGCCCCCGCTCGGCCTCCGTGACTTCCCCCACGTACCCGACGAGGTGCGCCACGAGGCTCGAGTCCGGGTAATGGCGTTTGGGCTCGGGCTGAATCAGCAGGCCGGGGAAGATGACCCGCCGCTCTTGCAGCGCCGACACCAGCTCGAACTTGGCGTTCGTGAGCACCATCACCGGGAGATAGGGGGCCCGGCTGTGGCGCAGCAGCACCCGCCCGAGCTCGGCGCTGTCGAGCTTGACGAGCGGCGCGAGGCGGCGCAGCGTGGCGCGCAGCGAGTCCTCGTCGCCCGGTAACAGGGACACCGTGTAGCCGGGCACGTTCTCGGCGAGCACCTTGCCGTTGCGGTCCATGATGAGGCCGCGCGGGGCGGGCAGCGGGATCGGCCGCAGGCGGTTCAGCTCGGATTGGAGCCGGTACTTGCCGTGCTCGAGAATCTGGGTGCGGAAGAAGACGACCACGAACACGCCGATGACCAGCCACACGACGGCGCGCGCGACGCGCAGCCGCCGGTCGAGCAGGTGGGGATGGAACGAGCTCACGCCTCACCCAGCCGGATGGCGAGATGGCGCCCGAACAGCCACAGCACGAGCACGCCCGCCACCGCCGTGGCGGCGCTTTGGAGCGGCGACCACACCAGCAGCTCCCACCCGAGCATCGTCCCCTTGAGCTTTCCCGAGGCGACCGCCACGACGAGGTTGCGGAGCCACGTGCCCGCGAAGAACAGGTAGCCGTTCACCCACACGTTTTCGGCGAAGAACACCGCCTTCCCCCAGGCGGAGAGATACCCGACGAGCGTGTGCGCGAGGGCGCCCGCGCCGAACGACGCCGGCGTTAGGGCGTCCCGCAGCAGCCCGACCAGGAACCCCGCGCCGGCGCCGCGGCCGGGCTGCGCGCGGATCGAGTACATCAACAGCGCCAGCAGCAGGAAGTCGGGGCCCACCGGCCGGCCCCACAGGCGGATCGTGACTGCGAACTGCAGCACGACGAGCCCGACCAGGATGATGTAGAAGCGATACCGGTCGCTCCGCCTCACGGCGCCGGACTCCCCGATTCGAACAACGAGCGCAGGTCGCCGCGGACCGGCGGCCCGGTCAGGATCATCACGTGCGTCACGGCGGCCGGGTGCACGGCGGGCCGCACGAGATAGGTTCGCTCCCAGCCCCCGGCCTCGCCCGCCACGCCCACGACCGTCCCGACGGGAATCCCGCGCGGCAGCACGCCGCCGAGGCCCGACGTCAGGATGAGCGCCCCCTCCGGCACGAGTTGGCTGTAGGCGACTCCCTGCAGCTCGAGCAACCAGGCGCGTGGTCCCTCGCTCCCATGGGGGGCGACAATGCCGTACACGCTTCCGTCCGCCGCCATGACGCTGGCGCGGAATTCGGGATGTGCCCAGCTGACGACCACGCTCGTTTGCGCGTCCACGCTGCTCACGATGCCCACCAGACCCTCCGGGCTCACGACCGCCGACAGCGGCTTCACGCCCTGCTTGCGCCCCGCCGCCACGAGGAAGGTGAGGGCGTTGGTCGGCTCCGCCTGGTGCAGCACTTCGGCGGGGACGTAGCCGGAGCCGAGGCGGGGTCCGAGCCCGAGCAGCCCGCGCAGTCGCTGGTTTTCGCTGCGCAGCTCCGCCAGGAACGTAGCGGCGAGCGCCACCGAGTCGCGTTCCGCGACGATCGCGTCGTACCGCTCCAGCGAAGCGGAGAGCCGCTCGGTCTGCTGCTGCAGCGCGAGCAGCGGGGCAAGCACCGTCTGCCGCAGCGCCCGCGCGAACGGATCGCGCATCCGGTCGGGGAGACCCATCGCGGCGATGGAGAGCAGGACGCACCCGATGAAGACGAGGGTGTCGGCCCGTGAGGCGTAGCGGTCCGCTCCGAGCGCCATCGCGCTACGTGGTCAGGACGTTGCGGTATTTCTCGGGATCGTCGAGGATCCGACCCGTTCCCCGCACCACGCAGGTCATGGGATCTTCGTCGAGGTGGATCGGCAGCCCGGTCTCCTGCTGCAGCAGCACGTCGAGGCCGCGAATCAGCGCGCCGCCGCCGGTCATCACGATGCCGCGGTCCACGATGTCGCTCGCGAGCTCGGGGGGGGTGATCTCGAGCGCGCGCCGCACCGCGTCGACGATCTGCTGGATCGGCTCCTGCACGGCCTCGCGGATCTCGCTCGAGTGCACGCGCACGATCTTGGGAATGCCGGAGACCAGGTCGCGGCCCTTCACCTCCATCTCGCGCTCCTCGCCCACCGGGGCCGCCGATCCGATCTGGATCTTGATCTGCTCGGCGGTGGGCTCGCCGATCAGGAGGTTGTAGTTCTTGCGCATGAACTGCACGATCGCCTGGTCCAGCTCGTCGCCACCGGTCCGGATCGAGGTGTCCGAGACGATGCCCGAGAGTGCGATGACGGCGATCTCCGTGGTGCCCCCGCCGATGTCGATCACCATATTGCCGGTCGGCGTTTCGACCGGGAGGCCCACGCCGATCGCCGCCGCCATCGGCTCGGCCACCATGTAGACTTCCTTCGCGCCCGCCGACTGCGCCGAGTCTCGCACGGCGCGCTTCTCGACTTCGGTGATGCCGCTCGGCACGCACACGATCACTTTGGGCTTCACGCGGAACAGGTGGCGATCGATGATGGTCTTGAGGAAGAACCGCAGCATCTTCTCGGTGACGTCGAAGTCGGCGATCACGCCGTCCTTGAGCGGCCGCACGGCGAGGATGCCATCGGGGGTGCGGCCCAGCATGCGCTTCGCCTCGAGCCCGATCCCCTTGATCTTGCCGGTGGCTTTCTCGATCGCGACGACGGAGGGCTCGTTCAGGACGATCCCCTCGCCCTTGACGTAGATCAGGGTGTTGGCGGTGCCGAGATCGACGGCAATCTCATTTGCCGGGCTCCAAGCACCGAGCTTCCAATTCGGCCAGCGTAGGGGCACGAAGGTCGTCGAGTGAAAGTTGTCTGGCGGGCGCGAATACGGCGCCTCAAGGTAATGTAAAGCGTAACTTCAATCAAGGCTGATGCTTGACGCCCCTTACGGGCGCCGCTACCGTTCGCCCATGCGTCGCGCCCGTGCCGCCGAAGTCGCCGTGGTGAACCTGGCCGCGTGCGACCGCTGCGGCCTGTGCCTGCCCCTGTGCCCCCCCGAAGCGATCCACCTCGAGTTCAACGACCTGGTAGTGGACCGCGGGGCTTGTACCGGCTGCCGCAAGTGCGTCGCACCCTGCCCCGTCGGCGCGCTCGCGATGGTCGATGCCTGACGTCGACGTCCTGATCGTGGGCGCGGGCCCGGCCGGCTGCGTCGCCGCAGCCTGGGCCAAGCGCGCGGCGCCGGAGCTCGACGTCGTGCTGCTCGAGCGTGACCGGGCAGTGGGCACGCCGGTCCGCTGTGCCGAGGGCGTCGGGGACGCCGGGCTGCGCGAGTTCGCGAACCCCGATGGCGCGTCTTGGGTGGCCCGCAAGATCTCCCGCGTCATCTTCATCGCGCCGAACGACTGCGAGGTACGGGTCACCGAGCGGGACGTGGGGTGGATTCTCGACCGTACGCGGTTCGACGCCTCCCTCGCCGCGGAGGCCGGCGCCTTGGGCGCCGCCGTGCTGGTCGGCACGGAAGCCGCGGGGATGACGTCGCGGCCGGACGGACGCTGGGACGTGCGCGCGCGCAGCGCGCGCGCCGAGACGACCTACCAGGCGAAGGTCGTGATCGGAGCGGACGGCGTGGAGGCGATGGTCGGCCGCTGGGCGGGTCTCGAGACCCGTGTCCCCGCGCGCGACATGGAGTCGTGCGCACAGTACGTCGTCCAGGGAATCGACTTCGACCCCGACGCTATCTATTTGCAGTTCGGCCACGACATCGCCCCGGGGGGATATGCCTGGGTCTTCCCCAAGGGCGTGGGAATCGCGAACGTGGGACTCGGGCTCGTGGCGCTCAAGAGCGATGGCCGCAACGCACGCGAGTATTTGGACGCTTGGCTGGCGCGCCGCTACCCGCGCGGCGCCTGCACTGGCTACACGGTCGGTGGCGTGATCACGCACACGACGGTCACGCAGACCTACACCGGCGGCGTGCTCGTGGCGGGCGACGCGGCGCACATGATCAACCCCCTTTCCGGGGGTGGCATCGTGAACGCGATGAAGGCCGGGCGCCTCGCCGGTTGCACCGCCGCCGCGGCGATCCGCGCCGGCGACACGAGCGCCCGCCGCCTCGCGGCCTACCACCACGCCTGGATGGAGCTGCTCGGGTTGGACCACCTCAAGTACTACCGCATCAAGCGGGCGCTCGAGGATCTGGACGACGGGTTCTTCAACGCGCTGGCGCGGACGGTGAACGCGATTCCCGAGGAGCGGCGCACGCTCGGCCGGATCTTCACGCACGCGCTCGTGAAGCACCCGCAGCTGATTCCGGTGGCGGCGAGGTTCTTTGTATGACAATGCGGAATGCGGAGTGGGGAATGCGGAATTTCAATGAGAGGTCGCTCGCCGAGATGACGCTTACATTGATATTCCGCATTCCGCATTCCGCATTCCGCACTTGGGGGAGGGGTGGATGCTGAGCATCGATCTCCGCGGCAAGCGGGCGCTCGTCGCCGGGGTCGCCGACGACGCCGGCTACGGCTTCGCCATCGCCAAGGCGCTCGCCGAGGCCGGCGCCACGGTGTGTACCGGAACTTGGCCGCCTGCGTTGAACATCTTCTTGAACCTGCTCGAGCGGGGGAAGATGGACGAGGCG
>DASPXE010000262.1:0-3086 GCA_035637455.1 Gemmatimonadales bacterium | reverse complement strand
GAGCATCGCCCGGCCCGAGACGCCCAGGATGTCGGCGGCGACCGAGTCCAGTTTGATGCCGGCGTCCTGGAGGGTCTTTTGGATCCGCTGACACTCGCCGCTGTGGGCCTGGATGAGCCGCTTGCGGTAGCGGGTCAGATCGCGCAGCTGGCGGATGACCGGTGGCGGCACGAAGCTGCCGCGCAGCAGGCCATGCTCCAGCAGCTCAGCAAGCCAGGCCGCATCGCCGACGTCGGTCTTGCGGCCGGGCAGGATCTTGACGTGGTGGGCGCCTGCCAGCAGCAGCTGGAACCCGCGCTCCTCCAACACCTACCAGATCGGCTTCCAGTCAGGTAGCGGCGGCGCATTGCTGCACCGCCGCCCCTTCAGAACCCGGCGTGCGCCGTTAAGCGCACCGGGCTCAAGCAAGTCCTACAGGCTCGTTGGCAGCCAGAAGTGCTGGGCCACCGCCGGTGTCGTTGGGGAGTCGGCGTCGGCAGTGGGTGTGGACCAGGTGGAGCGTGGCGTGTTCGTCCGACCTGGCAGCCCGCCGCTTGGCGGTGATCGCCTGGTGGCGGGTCGCCTTGCGGACGGTCTTGAGCCACTGTTCCCATTCGGCAGGGGTCTGTGGCTCTCGGTCGGCGTGCAGCAGCAGGCCCCCGCATAGCGGGCAGCGGCCGCGTTGCGCCAGCAGCAGGCGCAGCCCGGCCCTGTCCAGTGGGGGTGTGCTGCGGCGTTGCCGTGCCGCCCAGTAGCCGGCCAGGCCTGGGTCGTCGGGGGACGCCCAGCCCTTGACCAGCGTGTGTCGGACGATCTTGGTCCAGGCGAACTTGAGCAGGTAGGCGCCACTGTCACGGTCGCCGAAGACCCACCGGTCTCGCCTGGAGGGGTTGAATGCGCCGAAGTACCGAGCGGTGATCCACCGCTTGGACTTGTGTGGGTGGCGATACTTGGCCCACTTGTAGGTGAGCTTCCACATGTAGTCGTCCAGGTCGTTGAACGCGCTGCTGGACACCACGTGCCGGTAGTAGGCCGACCAGCCCCGGATGATCGGGGTGAGCCGGATGAGGACTGCCTGGGCGTTGGCCCCGCGTAGTGCCCGCATCTCGGCGGACAGCTGTTCCCGGACCCGCTTGATGGCCGCCTTGCTCGGTTTGATCAGCAGCTTGCCGTGGTAGCGGCGGATGTTGAATCCCAGGAAGTCCACGCCTTGGTCGAGGTGGACCACGCGGGTCTTATCCTCGTTGAAGGCCAGACTCCTGGGTGCCAGCCATGCGGCCAGCCGCGCCTTGACCTGTTCGGCCTGCTGCCGGGTGTGGCACAAGGCGAGCAGGTCGTCGGCGTAGCGGATCAGCACCGGCGAGCCCGGCACCGCGCTGCCGGCATCACGATGCCCGGCGGCGTGGTAGCGGACCCCAGCGGCCTGCTCCATCCCGTGCAAGGCCACGTTCATCAGCAGGGGGCTGATCACCCCGCCCTGGGGGCTGCCCTGTTGGGTCGGGGTGAGGTGACCGCGTTCGACCACGCCCGCCTTCAACCATCGCCTGACCAGCGCCCTGGCTGGGAACCCGCCAAGCTGGCCGAGAAGATGCTCATGGTCGATTTGGTCAAATGCCGCCTGAAGGTCCGCGTCCAGCGCCCACACCCGCCGGCAGGTCGTCCCCCTGGCGGTGACATAGACAGCCTGGATCGCGTCCCGGCAGCCTCGGCCGGGCCGAAACCCATAGGATCTCGACTCAAACCGTGCCTCCCACTCGGGCTCCAGCGCGTTGACCGCCAAGGCTTGCAGGCACCTGTCGACGATCACCGGAATGCCAAGCCCGCGGAGCTTCCCGTTGGCCTTGGGTATGAACACTCGCTTGACTGGCCGCGGCTTCCACGACGTCCAGTGCCGCTGCATCCAGCCGGCCAACTCGGCCTTGACCTGGGCCAGCAGCACGACCTCGCCGTCGATGCCTGCCGTCTTGCGACCAGCGTTTTGCTCCGTTACCCGTCGCACGCTCAGCAGGGCGTTGGAGCGGGAACGCAGCATCAGCTTCTGAAGGTTGCGGACCTTGGCAAGGTCCCCTGCCCGCGATGCCGTGAAGATCCGTTGTCGGAGTCGCCGTACGTCGTCCTCGACGGCTCGCCAGTCGATCGCGTCCCAGTCGAGGAGGTCGCCCTCAGATCCGTTCACCCCGCCGCCCGCAGCCGGCACGGCCGTGGCCGCTGCCGGGGTCTGCGTCGTCGTGGCGTCCAACGTGCCCATCGGTTGTGGTGGCTCCATCATCGTCTCGTCACAGACTCACCTGACCCACGTCAGCGCCCTTTCAGGCCCGAGCATCGGCTCGTATCCGGCCAGTTATGCGGGACCAGCAGCGGAGGAGCTGCACTCGCCGTCCCGGCTTCCTGTTGCCCTTTCGGCTGCCGGCGTTGGCTTCTTGGGTCATCCTGCGCCCGCTGGGGAGTTGGACCTTCCTCACGGTCGGCCTACCGGACACGGGGCGTGCCGGACCCCATCGGGGTTGTCATGTTGCGCATGCGCAAGACGCGACCGGGCAGGGCGCCCCCTTGACCCCGGGGACGGTGGTGCGCTCCCGGCTGACGAATACTCTCCAGCCGGCACCTGCCGCTTCCCAACGGCCAGTCCCTACGGCCCCGCTGGCACATCCCATCGGCGGGGGTCACCGTCACGAGGCATCAGCGGGGGTTCACTTGCGTTCGCCCATCCCACCGGGCGGCCATGCGGCTACCCGGCGCCGGGGAAGCCCTCCCGCGCTCCCCAGGCGGTCTTCTCCTTGCCGGTAGCTCCCGGATGGGACGGGAGCCCTTGGGCTTCTTCCTCGAGCTTCGCACCCCGCAGTTACCCGCGGCGCACGTCGAGGCGGAGACAGGCCATCGCGCACTGGCCCGGGTACTACACCCTCGACATCAGCCGAACCTCCATCGGTGCCTCCCACTTGCACTCATGCACCCTCATGTCGCACGCAGTCCATGGTGGTCTCCAGCCGGTAGTACACCGCCTTCCAGTAGGCGCCAGTCGACTCCATGCCCACCACCCTCACCTGCTGGCTGGCCAGCCAGTCCCGCAAGGCCAACAGGCCCTTGGTGGTGGTCTGGAACGTGCG
>DASPXE010000261.1:0-30326 GCA_035637455.1 Gemmatimonadales bacterium | reverse complement strand
CGTCTTACCCAAGCACGCTCACGCCCGCGCAAATTGCGACGGCCCGAGAGCAGGCGCTCATCGGTCGCCCCAGTACTCGCACCTTCGAGCGATGAACTCTAGAACCTGTTGCGCCGCTAACAAGCGCTTGAACTGGCGGGCTCGGCCAAATCGCGTAAAGTTCCACTCGTGCGACCGACGAGCCAGCGACATGATTCCGAGTGACCTGCTGATCCGCCTCAAGAAGAAAACCGACGGGTCCGCGGCGCTGAGCTGCCAGCGGGCTGACGGCTCGGTCACCTGGCAGCGCCAGGACGGACAACAGGGGCGCTTCTTCCCCCGGCACGATCTGACCCACTACGCCGTTGAGACCATACTGGGACATCCCCGGGGTTTCTACGGCCTCGTCGCCGAGGGGTGGAACCTGACCGACTTCGGTAAGCCGTGGCCGAAAGGCCCCCTCCCTGTGGAGGCGCTTGCATCCGAGCTGATCGTCGGCTTCCTCGATCGCGAGCGGGCAGCCGGAGTGGAATGGTCGGCGTCTGACTTCAATGCGAGCGCCGAGACATTCTGCGCTCAACGCGGTCTGCCGAGCGCCTGCATCGTCACGGACGACGAGCTGCGGCGCATCCGCGACAAGCGGCGCGAGCTGTTCGCGCAGTGGGCCGCGCTGCCGGCGGGCGCGATCCTCGAGTTGCGATTCGCGCAGCCGTGATCGCGCGGGCCTCTGCCGTCGCGAGCATGCTGCTTGCGGCCTTCGCCTGCCACGCCGCGCCGCCCGGCGGCACGACGCCCGCGGCGACCGGGTTCATCGCGCGGACGACGACCGTGGACGGCACCGTGTACCGCTACCAGGTGTTCGTGCCGCGCGGCAGCGACCGAGGTGCGCGCCCGCCCGTCATCCTCTCCCTGCACGGGGCCGGGGAGCGCGGCACCGACGGTCAGCTGCAGACGATGGTCGGCCTCGGGCCCGTGGTTAGGGGCCGGGCCGAGTCGTTCCCCGCTGTGGTCGTGATGCCCCAGGCGCCTCCGGACAGCGTCTGGAGCGGCGCACCCGCGCGCGCGGCGATGCAGGCCCTGGATGCGGCGCTGCTCGAGTTCCACGGCGATTCCGCGCGCGTGTATCTCACTGGTCTCTCGATGGGCGGCTACGGCACGTGGCAGCTTGCGCTCGAGTACCCCGGCCGGTTCGCCGCGCTGGTGCCGGTGTGTGGCATCCGCCCCCCCGGCGGTTTCTCGAGCATCCGTGTGGGCCCCGTTCCCTCCGATGCCCCGGATCCCTACGCATACGTCGCTGCCCGGCTCGCCTCCACGCCTGTGTGGGTGTTTCACGGTGGGGAGGACCGGGCGGTGCCCGTCACGGAATCGCGCAACATGGCCGAGGCGCTGCGCCGGGCGGGCGCTCCGGTGCGTTATACCGAGTACGCCGGAGTAGGGCACAACTCCTGGGAATCTGCGTACAACGAACCCGAGCTGTGGCGCTGGCTGTTCGCGCAGCACCGCGGCGGCCGGTCGTCGGCTCCGTGAATCCCTGCGTCTAGGGAGGGGCATGTGACGCTATCAAGTCCGGTTCCGGCCGCTTGGGCCCCTCGCCTGCGGAGCGTGCTACGTATCGTGGCGGCTTTTCTCTTCGTCGCGCACGGTACACAGAAGCTGTTCGGCTTCCCCGCCGCCGGGCCGAATGCCCCGGTGCCGCTGATCTCGCTCCTGGGCGTCGCGGGCACGCTCGAGACCGGCGGCGGCACGCTGCTGCTGTTGGGTCTGTTCACCCGACCGGTCGCCTTCCTGCTCGCCGGTGAAATGGCGGTGGCCTACTTCCTCCGGCACGCTCCCCACGGCTTCTGGCCGCTGCTGAACCGGGGCGAGCTGCCGGTACTATTCTGCTTTCTGTACCTGTATCTGGCCGCCGCCGGGGGCGGTCCCTGGAGCCTCGAAGCGCTCCAGGGGCGGATCGGGCCGTCGCCGCCGTCGCCGTCACAGAAGTGACAACCCAGGCAGCCGTCGGGTTCCGGGTCAAGTCTGGCTGGGCCACGGCGGTCCTGCTGGCGGGTCCCGCGCGCGCGCCGCACGTGGTCGACCGGCGCGTGATCGCGTTGAGCGACCCGGCGGTTCCCACCTCCCGCCAGCCGTACCATGCCGTGATGGGGGCAGCGCGAGCGAACCGGGCGAAGATCGAGAGGCGCCTCCGCAGCGTAGTGGCGAAAATCACGCGGCAGTCGGTGCGGCAGCTGCTGCAGGAGTACCGGAAGACGGGTCACCCGGTACGTCGCGTGGCGCTGGTCGTCGGCAGTAACATCGATCCCGCGCGAATCGCCAACGACCACATCCGCGCGCATGCGCTCGAGGGCCGGCTGTTCAGAACGGTGCTCGAGCAGGCCTGCCGGTCGCTCGGCCTCAAGTCTTCCGTCCTGATCGAGCGCAACGCCTATCCGGCAGGGGCGACGGTATTCCGCCGTTCCGAAGCACGGCTGAAACACGCGGTGACGGAGCTCGGCCGGGCGATCGAAGGGCCCTGGCGCGCGGATGAGAAGACGGCCGCGCTGGCGGCGTGGATGACGCTGCGGTGAGGTGGGGGAAGCACGACGCCACGGCGCGCGGTGCTACCTTCGCGTCGTGGCGTCGTGCAGCTTTTACTGACCCACTGTAAAATCGATTCTCTTCAGTACGGTCCCGGCCGCGTCCCGCACTTCGACGTGCCAGGCCCCCGTCCAATCCGCAGGGACGGTCTTCTTGCTCCACGTGCGCCACGGCGACCCGCCGACGTGCAGCTCGACGTCGCCTACCTGGGTGTCGCCATGGAACCACACGTGGTGGATCGCCGTCTCTCCGCCCGGCGTGGCGCCGCTCACCTTGGTCCAGAACACGAGCTGGCCAACATCCACGGGGAACACGGAGCCGGTGTCTTGCGGTACTCGATCCACCACACCCTTGGCGACGACTGATTCATCGACGCTGACACTGGGGCTGGCCGCGGGAGCGGGGGCGGGGGCCGCCTTCGTCGTATCTTGCGCGGCGAGACCCCGGCCAGCGAGCAGGGACAGCGCCACGATCGCCCCGATGTGCTTCATGATGGTTCTCCTTCAAGAGTGGTCCGTTGTGCGGCAGAAGTTGTCCGTTGTACGGCGCGACGGCGGCGATGTTCCAGCCACGTGCCCAGGGTGGCCGCGAGCACCGTGCCGAAACCCGCCCCAGCGAGCTGGAACCTCGCCTGGTACTCGCGCTGCCGCCCGCCGCACTTGGCCGCGAACAACGCGCCGACCATGGCGCCGCAGGAGCCTTGGATCGTCGTGAAGCCATAGCCCGCGCCGGCTGCGAACAGGATTGGCAGCGCGCAGAGCACCAGATGCCGGAAGAAGATCTTCATGGTGAGCATCACTCAAGGGGAGTCACAAGGAAGAGAAGCGAGCGCTGGCCGCGCGCTCGATGACGACGCTCACACTGGTGATGGTCACACGTCCCCAAGCGCCTACCTCCCCCGCTCGATCTTCCAACGGTCCACGACGTGTCCGTCGCGCACCACATGGTACTCATCGAAGTGCGCCACGGTGAGGCAGGAATGATTGGGGACGATCTCGAGCCGCTCGCCCACCTTGAAACGGCCTTCCAGGAGGCCGGGCGACTCCGCCCGGATCAGCCCGTGCTCCTGTGACAGCGTCGCGACCGTCAGCTCCGGGGCTTCGCGCACCGCGCCCATGGCGGCCGGACCCACGTGCGTGGGCCCGGCGTCCTTCGACAGCTCGAGCGCACCGGCGTCCACGATGAAGTGCGCCGCGCCGGGTTGATGGGATACCACTGAAGCGAGCACCGTCACCCCCACGTCTTTCGGCTCGCAACAGCCGATCAGCACCATGGTGCGATCGTAGAACACGTAGTTGCCGGGCCGCGCCTCCGTGACACCGTCGAGCGTCTGGGCCGCGGCCATGGCCGGGGTCGATCCCACGCTGATCTCGCGCACGGGAATCCCCTCCCGCCCCAGCCGCTCGGCGAACCCCACCATCACACCGCGCTCTGCTTCGGCCACTGTCGCCGCCTCCCGCTTGTTCTTCGTGCGGTACGCGTGCCCGGAGTGGCTCAGGATCCCGTCGAAGACGAGCCCCTGCTCGCGGCCCAGCTCCCGCGCGACCTCGAGTGCGTACGGCGCGGACGGGTCGACGCCGGCGCGGTGATAACCGCAGTCCACCTTGAGCCACGCATGCAGCCCCGACCCCGCCAGCGCCCGTGCCGTGGCAAGGTCATCCACGACGACGCGCAGCGTGGCGCCGGTCTGCTGCGCGAGGCGGCGCACCCGCGCGATGTGGCCGGGGTCGAGTGGGAAGGCCCACGTGACGTCGTTCACGCCGGCGCGGGCGAACACTTCCGCCTCGACGGTCGTTGCGACCGTGAGCCCGCGAGCGCCGTGCTCGAGCTGGAGCCGGCCGAGCTGCACACATTTGTGAGTCTTGGCATGCGGTCGGAGCTTCACTCCCAGCCGCTTCGCCCGCTCGGCCATGTGCTTCACGTTTCGCTCCACCACGTCTAGGTGGAGCAGCAACGCGGGCGTCTCCAGCTCGTACATCTCCCTCTCCCTTGCTACCGCACCACGTGAAACTCGGTCTGACGACGCAAAATCCAGCGCATCTGCCCGTCCGCACCCAGCTCGGCGTCCTCTTCCTGAGCCGAGCGGACCGGCTGCTCGTGCCATTCGGGAACCGGCGTCGTGGCCTGGAGCTCGATGGAGAACCAGCTGTTGG
Organism: Gemmatimonadales bacterium; assembly: GCA_035637455.1. GTDB lineage: Bacteria > Gemmatimonadota > Gemmatimonadetes > Gemmatimonadales > GWC2-71-9 > 20CM-4-69-16. The sequence goes on along the minus strand of DASPXE010000261.1, from coordinate 25,617 downwards.
GCACGAGTTGCACGTCGCCCCGCCCTGGGACGCCTTCCTGGTGGTCCCACAGCCCGATCAGCGGCCCGGCGCCGTGACCCCGGTCCCCGATCGGATGCGTGTAGATCGTGCCGTTCAAGCCAGCCGCGCGCATCTGGGCCAGCGCTGCCGCGAGCACGGCATTGCCGGTCCGCCCCGGCTGCATCTCCGCAAGCAGCAGATCCTGCAGCCGGTTCGAGTTCCGCAGGGCCCGTTGCAGGCCCTCGGGCACGCTCCGCTCGCCGCGGCGCAGCACGTACCCCATGTGCTGGGTGTCGGTATTCAAGCCCAACGCCGTGAGACCGAAGTCGCAGTGCAGCACGTCGCCCCGTTGGATCACAACGCCGGAGGAATCCGAGAGATCGATCCCCGGCCGCTGCACGTCTACGTCGGTATGAAACCAGGTGCCGAAGCCGAGGTCGTTGACGCGCTGGCGCATCCACCAGGCCACGTCGTCGGTCGAGGTCTTTCCCGGGGTGATGACCCGGTTCGAGAACGCCGTATCGATGATCCCCCACACGATTTCCATCATCCGGCGATACACGGGCAGCATGCCTGGGGCGCGGATCTCCTGATACTCGAGCGCCAGATCCTCCGCCCGAACGACGCGCGGGCGGTGCCGCTCGGGAAGCGCGGCCTGGAGCTGTTCCCATTCGCCGGCGGACAGCCCGTCCGAGAAAGCGTGTGTGTGCGAGATGTCGAGGGCGATCGTCGGAGGGTCGCGCTCCTCGATCACCCGACGCATCAAGTCCCACTGTGCCTGGCCCACGAGCTCGGGCCGCCGGCCGATCGACGGGTCGATCGTTTCGCGTGCGTGGTAGGCCTCGTACACGCCGCCCTGTGAGGTGCCGCCCAGCGCCAGCCGCTCAACACCCCGGTCGGCACCGCGATCGGAAAAGACGTAGATGGTGCGGCGGCGCGCGAAGAACGTGGTCGGGGAGACGAGGGCCCAGAACACCGGATCCTCGTTGTACTCCCGCATCGGAATCACCCACATCGAGACGCCGTGTTTTCGCATCAGTCCGGGGAGCACCGAGTCGAGTCGATAGCGCAGCCATTGCTGCTGGATCGCGGCCTGCTCGCGCAGCGTGCCGAGCGGGCGCGTGGGCGTGGCCGTGAGCTTGCCGGCAGGTAGCTGCACCAGCAGCGATGCGAGAAGGCAGGCAGCCAGGGTCATGTCGGTTGCAGTGTCCGTTGAGGTTGGGTGACACGATACGCCACGAGCGCGGCGACGAGCAGCAGGCCGCCCCACGTGTAGTTCGCCTCGCGGATGAACCATAAGAATTGCGGATAGAGCCCGAACGTCAACAGTCCCGACGTCAGGGCGGCGGCGACGAGCAGCACCGCTCTGAGCCGTGGGGGGAGGGGCGCGGGGCGCGCCAGCACGGCCACCCAGGCCGGAAACGCCAGCGTGTAGTAGTAGAGCCACGCGACGGGTGTCACGAGCACGGCGATCACGGCGGCCAGCCCGACTTCGTAGACCGCGTCCCGCTCAGGGTCGCTCCGCCGCAGGGCCACCACCGCCGCGGCGACGCACGCGAGCTCGAGTGCCACGACGGTAACCGGGGGCCAGCCGAGGAAGAACGTGAACCCGGGCAGCGACTGAGTGCCCAACTGCCCGATGGACGTGGCGGCGCTCGAGAGTCGCAGCCAGTCGAACACGGCGCGCACTGCGCTCACTGGACCGTACGGCAGCATGGCGCCCAGGGTGAGGGCCCCGCCCACTGCCATTCCGGCTGCGAGCCCGCGCCAGCGCCGCCGGTACGCGAGGTACACGAGCAGCAGCGCGGGGAATCCCTTGATCGCGCCGGCGAGGCCGATCCACGCTCCCGCACGCCCGTCGCGCCGTCCCGCGAGATCGGCCGCGGCGGCGACGACCAGCGCGAGCAGCATCGGGGTGAGATTCAGGTGCTCGAAGTTGCTCTGGAGCGGTTTCCCCACCGCGGCGACCGCCAGCACCAGGGGCGTCCACCCCGCGGTCCAGCGTCGCGCGAGCGCCAGGCTCCAGCCGAGGCAGCCGACATTGAGGATCGCCCAACAGGCCTTCGCCAGCGCGAGGCTCCAGCGCGCCACCAGCGCGAACGGCGCGAGCCCGAGGGCCGTGAAAGGCGGCCACCAGATGCCCCCCTCCGGGTTCGCCGCGTAGAGCGGCAGGCCGCGCAACAGCCGCTCGCTCTGGCCCAGCTCCTGAGTGAAGTCGCCGCCTTTGCGGATGCCGATCGGGATCACGACCGCCGCGTAGAGGACGCCCAAGACCACGAGCGTCCGCCGCTCGCGCGGCGTCAACCGCGCGGCGGCCACGGGGCGGTCCATCAGTCGAGTCGGCGCCCCGTCACTTCGATGCGGCGGATGTGCTCGATGCGACCCGAGCTGCCGACGAACGTGGACGCGAGCCAGCCGGTGAGCCCGACGACGATCGAGCCGAGCATCGCCGGCACGAGCCCCGCGACGTGGAACCCCGGCAGCACCCAGGCCACCAGTGACAGCGAGATACCGTTCACCACCAGGATGAAAAGTCCGAGCGTAAGCACGGTGAGCGGCAGCGTGAGGATCAGGATGATCGGGCGGATCACGGCGTTGACGATCCCTAGGAGCAGCGCTCCGATGATCAGCGTGCGCCAGTCGTCGATCTGGACGCCGGGCACGATCGTCGCGGCGGCCCAGAGGCCGAGCGCCGTGATGACGAGGCGGAAGAAGAACCCTGTCATCGGCTCTTCCATTCGGAAAGGTTGCGCTCGATCTGGCGCGAGTGCTTCTCGAGGTGCTCGGCGTAGATGGCGAGCCAGTCCTCCGTTGCGTAGCGTCCGGATTCTGTGTGCCGGCCCGTCTTCTGCCAGTCCTTGTCCGTCATGCGCGTGAGGAGTGGGAGGGTGTTCGCCCGCACCGCCTCCACTGTCGCCAGCGCGGGCTCGAGCGGGTGGGCATGATAGTCGAAGGCCATGGCCCACCGGTCTTGGTCGTAGCCCACGATCACGGGCTCCGGCTCGGCGAGCAAATAGCGCAGGCGCATGTGTGCGTTGGTCTCGCTGTCCGCGCAATGGACCACGATCTCGTGCGCGGACCACTTTCCGGGAGCGGGCTTCCACTTGAGCGCGTCGGCGGGGACCTTGGCGAGCGCCCGCTTGAGTAGCGTCGGGCCGTGGGCGTAGCGCTCGATCATCGAGGCGCGCTCGGCGGTGGTGAAGGGCATCGGGATCTCCTGGCTTGCCGCCGTTCCCCCGCTCCGCGACGTGGCGAGGGGGGTCAGGGGGTGAGGTAAAAGATACTCAGCGCGCCCGGCCGGCGACGAAACGCGCCGTCACGCCGGGCGGCACTCGCACGCCGAGCCGCTCGTCGAACAGGATCGCCCCCGCGAGCGAGTCGCCCACCCGCACGGCGCCGATCCCGGCAAACGGGCCGAGCTCGGCCGGCCAGCCGTAGATGAGGGCCTGCTCCGGCTGGCCCAACCACGTCACCGCCAGCGTCTCGGCGCGCGGCGCCTGGAACAGGAGGGCACCTCTGAAGCGGCACGTCCGGTCCACCACGCTCCGGGCGGTGTCGAGCACCACGGCGGTCAGCTTGAACCGGTCGCCCATCTGGGGGAGGGTGAGGGTGTCCCCGTGCGCCACCACCCAATGGCCGGCGTAGCGCTCCGCGTAGCGGCTGCGCAGGTGCATCTCGGAGGATCGGCAGGGATCCGACGGCCCGCAGGCGGAAACGAGGATTGGTAAACCCATCCCCAGCAGGGCTCGGACTGGGGGGACGCGCCCTGAGAGGGCGCGCTCGGCCCGGGGATCAACGTAACTCACGGTGTGACGCTGTCGGCCGCGCGAATCCCCGCGCTCGTCGAGTCCGCGACACGCATCGCCTTGCCCACGGCGCGCGCGCCCGGAATCTTCGATTGGGCGAGGATGCTGTCGCGCTGGCGCTCGGTGAGCGAGTCGCCGACGGCGGTGCGGGACTTGCCGGATTGGCCGGCGCAGGCGGCGAGCAATGCGAGAGTGACGGGTACCAAGGTTTTCATGGGGTCATTCTAGCGTCCAGGCATACGGGTTGCCAACATATGAGTCCCCGTCCTGAAGGATGGGGCTCAGCGCGGCATTGTGCTTAAGCACAACGTCTCGCCGAGCCCACGCTTCAGCGTGTGGACACACGGAGCCACTTATGAGACCGGTCCCGCCTTTCCTATTGACTCTCCTGCTCGCCGCCTGCGCGCGCCCCTCCCTCACTGACCAGCTGGCGCATGCCAGCTGGATCGATCTCACCTACGCCTTCGACTCGACGACGATCTACTGGCCCACGGCGCAGTCGTTCCGGCTCGAGGTAGTGTCGGCGCAACGCACTCCTGCGGGGTATTACTACGCCGCCAACAACTTCGCGGCGGCCGAGCACGGCGGCACCCACCTCGACTCGCCCGTCCATTTCGCCGAAGGGAAGCACACCACCGATCAGATTCCCGTCGCCCAGCTCGTCGGCCCCGCGTATGTGATCGACGTCAGCCGGCAGGCCGACGCGGATCGCGACTACCGCATTGCCCCCGGCGATCTGGAAGGGTGGGAGCAGGCGCACGGCCGGATTCCGGAAGGAGCGATCGTGCTGTTTCGCACGGGGTGGGGGAGTCGCTGGCCCGACCGGGCGCGCTACCTCGGCACCACGAAGGCGGGCGCGGCGGCGGTGCCGGAGCTTCACTTCCCGGGCATCCATCCCGATGCGGCCCGCTGGCTCGTGGGACGCAGGGTCCGGGCGGTCGGCATCGACACGCCGAGCATCGACTACGGGCAGTCGACCACGTTCGACACGCACCGGGCGCTGTTCGCGGCGGACATCCCGGCGTTCGAGAACGTGGCGCACCTCTCGGCCGTGCCCGCGACGGGGGCGTTCGTGATCGGACTGCCAATGAAGATCAGAGGGGGGAGTGGCGGGCCGCTTCGGATAGTGGCGGTGCTGCCGCAGGGGGTTGGTCCGACGATGTAGGGGCGCAGCATGCTGCGCCCCTACACTCACGCGGGAAGTCCCTTCCGGAGGACCTCCTCCATGACATCCCCGAACCGGTCGATCTCCGCGAGCGTCGTGTACACGTTCGGCGTCACCCGCACGCAGTTGAACTCCTTGTGCACGATCGGCGTGACGAGGATGCGGTGCGTGTCCCACAAATGCGCCACGAGCTTGTTCGGGTCCATCCCCTCGATCGCCACGCTTGCGAGGCCGCACGACTGCGCCGGATCGTAGGGCGTCAGGATCTTGATCCGCGGCAGCTTGTCGAGCCGCTTCGCCCAGCGCTGAAACAGGAAGCGCAGCCGGCTGGCCTTGCGCTCGGCGCCGATCCCTTCGTGGAAGCTCAACGCCTCGGCGATGGCGTTGTGGTTCGCGGCCGGGTGCGTCCCGATCTCCTCGAACTTGCGGACGTTGCCGTTCATCTCGGGCGGCGCGGCCATGAGCGGCCAGATCTTGTCGATCTTTGATTTGCGCACGTACAGAAAGCCCGTGCCGTGGGGGGCGAGCAGCCACTTGTGCAGGCTCGTCCCGTAATAGTCGCAGTCGAGCTCGTCGCGCGTGAACGGGAAATGCGCGTACGCATGCGCGCCGTCCACGATGACGTCAATCCTTCGAGCGCGGGCGAGCTGGACGATCTTCCGGATCGGGAAGATCTGGCCGGTGAGGTTGGTGATGTGACAGATGTGGATGACCTTCGTCTTCGCTGTGATGGCGCGCTCCACCCGCTCGGCGAGGTCGTCCTGGGAGGGTGGTGGGACCGGGAAGCTGATTTCTTTGAGAACGATCCCGTCGCGCCGCTCCCGCTGGTGCCACGTCGCGAGCATGCGCGGGTAGTCCTGGGTCGTCGTGAGCACCTCGTCACCACGCTCCAGCGGGATGCCGAGCTGCACGATTTCGAGCGCTTCGCTCGCGTTGCGGGTGATGGCCATCTCCTCGGGGTCGCAGCCAAAGCTCGCCGCGAGGCGACGCCGCACCGACTCGATCTCGGGCTCGAGGATCTGCCACATCGTGTACGCCGGCGCCGTATTGGAATAGTCGAGATAGCGCCGCATCGCTTCCTGCACGACGCGCGGGCTCGGGCTCACTCCGCCGTTGTTCAGGTTGATGATCGTGCGGTCGAGCGTGAACGACTGCTGGACCTCGCGCCAGAAATCCTCGTCTTGCGCGACGGCGGCGGGCGGGCGGTCGTCCACGCGCCGCGCCAGACGGCGCAGCTGGTCGAGGCCGTCGTTCCTGAGGACGGGGATGGCGGTCCCTGCGGTGACCATCGATCCTAGAAAGTGCCGGCGCGTCTGCATCGGGTCACCCTCCCCGGAGTGCGCGGCGCAGCAGCACTCCGTAGGCAATCAGGTTCACGACCACCACCAACGTTCCCAGCACCACCTGCGTCGGGCGCGTCAGTCCGGCGGGATACAACGCCGGCAGGACGTAGTGTTCGACGAACCCCCCAGGATACCCCTCGAGGCCGGCCCGCCGTCGGAAGTCGTTCTCGAGCGGGGTGAGCGGGCAGACCCACCCCTGGTATTCGATCATCGCGCCCCACACGGCGCACGGCACATGCGGCCACGCTACCCAGCTCCAGCGCCAGGCGAGGAACCCGCCCAGCACGACGAAGCCCACGAATGCCGCGTGCGTCAACACGACCGCGTCGGCGAGGAGGCGGTAGCCCATCTTCAAGCCTCCCTTATACAGCCGAATCCCCCGCCGGGCCAGAGCCCGACGGGGGAGCGGTGTAACCTGGGAGCGCGGCTCAGGCGCCCAGGAAATGCTCGGCCGGGTGGAACAGGTGCTGGATCGCTTCCTCGAGCCGGTCCGGCAGCTCGAACAGCTGCGCCAGCGCCTGCTGCTCGGCCTGCGAGAGCTGGCTCCCGTCCATGTGACGGATCGTGATCCCGTTGTGCGTGGCGTCGTTCGTGCCGCTGACGTGCGCGAACGCCTGGCCGTTGATGGACACCGTCAGATCGGCGGTCACCGACGGGGGCAAGCCCACAACCGCGATGGTGCCCGAGAACGACACGGTCTCCGCGCCCCGCGTGACGCTGAAATCGATCGACAGGTTCGCGTGGTTCGCATCCGGCGTGGCGAGCGTCTCGTGTAAGTCGACCGTCACCGCTGGACTGTTGAGCGCCCAGTGCACGTCGACCTGGGCATCCGGATTGTCGGTCGTCAGGTTTGTCGCCGAGAACGTGGCGTTGAAGTCGAGCCGGCGCGTGCCGTCGCTCACGTACCCGACCGCTGTCCCGCTGAAGGCCGAGGCTGGGCTGCCGATCACGGTGGCGCTGATGGTGTAGTCGACGTAGGTGGTGCCGGGGCTCGCCGGCGTCCCACCCTTCGCGATGACGTGCAGCTGGTTGGTGTTCCCGGCGCTTTCGTCGAGCAGGTCGAGGAATCCGACGGCCACGGCGGGCTCGACCACGTGTCGGGTGAACGGGTCGATGGCGTAGAGAATGACCCGGACCCCGTGCCGGCTGGCGTCGAACTGGCTCGCATCCTCGACATACTGGTGCGTGCTCGCGTCCCACACGTAGGTCTTGCCCCACACGGCGGATGGGATGACCTGCGCCGACAACGGCGAACCGAGCGCGAACGCTGCCGTCCGCAGCGCCTGCAGGCGCGCCGGGGCGTCGGCGTACGGCTGCGACGGCGTCTGCGGGGCCGCGACGCGCGTCGCGCTCAACAACGCGCCGGCGGGGGCCGACGCGGTGAGCGGCGAGCCTGCCGCGCTATCCAGCGCGCCGAAGCTCTGGAACGCCGGGGAATCGAAGACGCTCGAGACGGTCTGCAGGTCGGAGCCGAGCTGCTGAGGATTGGAGAGCTGCGGGGCGGTGCTGTCCTTGCACGCGTTGACGACGAGCGCGGCGGCGGCGACGGCCCACCAGGTCCCACGATATGGCGACATGCTGCGTCCTCCGGGTGTTGCGGGGAAGTCACTGGGACGCACAAAGTACCCGGCGGGCGTCTGGTCGGACTGTGACCCGGCGCACCCGCCGCGCCTTCCGGGGGATGCTCTTGCGGAGACGAGGGTTAGGTGATCACGCCGCCGCCGAGCAGGCGCTCGGCAGCGTCGTACAGCGCGCCTGACTGACCGGGGGTGATGGCGCGCACCGGCTGGGCGAGATCGAGCACCAAGGTGCCCGCGACGCTATCGCGCACGCGTGCCGGGACGGCCCCGGCGCGATAGCGGCACTGCACGAGGACCGCGTCGCCGGGCGCCGGAGGATCGACCAGCCAGTTCAACTCCTCCAGGGTGACGCCGTGGCCGAACAGCTCGTCCCTGCGGCCGATCACGACCTCGCGGGTCTCGGGCCGGATGGCGAGCACGTACATCGGCTCGCCAAAGCCGCCCGGGAGGCCGCGCCGCTGACCGATGGTATAGCGGGCGAACCCGGCGTGCTCGCCCACCACCTCTCCCCCCACTGTGACGAGCGGGCCAGGAGAGAGCGCGGGGGCGTCCGCAGGGAGCCGCCGCTCGAGCACGCCGACATAGTCATCGTCCGGGACGAAGCAGATCTCGACCGACTCGGGCTTTTCGGCGGTGACCAGGCCGAGCCGACGCGCCACGGCGCGCGTCTCGGGCTTGGTCAGCTCGCCCACGGGCGTGAGCATGCGCGCCACGACCGAGCGATCGATTCCCCACAGGAAGTAGGACTGGTCCTTCTGCGGGTCGCGCCCGCGGTACAAGGCGCCGCCGCGGGCGATCGCATAATGTCCCGTCGCGATGTAGGCGCAGTCCAGCGCGTCGGCGTGGTGCAGGAAGTCGCGGAACTTGGTGAAGGAATTGCAGCGCACGCAGGGGATCGGCGTCCTGCCGCGGGCGTACTCCGCCACGAAGTTCTCGATCACGTCGCGGCCGAACCGGTCTTCCAGGTTCAGCACGTAGTGCGGGATGCCGAGCTTGTGGGCGACGAGCCGCGCGTCGGTGATCGAGTCGAGCGAGCAACATGGGCGGTCGGGGACTTGGTCGCCGTAGCAGAACAGCTTCATCGTGGCGCCCACGACGTCGTACCCCGCCTCCACCAACACCGCGGCCGCCACGGAGCTGTCGACGCCACCGGACATGGCGACGAGGACGCGCTCTCCCACCCCTAGACCCCCCTTCCCCAATGCGGAATGCGGAATGCGGAATGCGGAATTGATGGGCAGAGCTCGATCCTCAGGAGCCGCCGCAAGGCTCGAGGCCCGCGCGCTCCATTCCGCATTCCGCACTCCGCATTCCGCATTTGGTTCACCGGTGCAGGACTGCGGACAGGGCCCTCACCTTCTCGACAATCCGTGGGAGCACCGCGACCACCGCGTCCACGTCCTCCGGGGCGTTGTCCCGCCCGAACGAGAACCGCAGCGCTGCCACGCCGAGCTCGCGCGGCACGCCCATCGCCGTGAGCACGTGCGAGGGCTCCACCGCCCCGGTCGAGCAGGCGGAGCCCGACGAGCAGGCGATGCCGTCGAGGTCGAAGTGCATAAGCAGGGCCTCGGAGTCGGTCCCCGGAATCGAGACGTTCGTCACGTGCGGCGCGCGCTCCATTTGCGAGCCGTGGATCACGGCGTCGGGCACGAGCTCGAGGAGCCGCCGCTCCAGGTCGTCCCGCAACGCGCGCACCCTACGAGCCAAGTCCGCCTGCTCCTGCGCGGCGAGCTCCACCGCCTTCCCGAGGGCGATGATGCCCGGCACGTTCTCCGTACCCGGCCGTAGCCCGAACTGCTGACCACCCCCATGGATGATCGCCTCGACGGCGTGACGGTCGCGCACGATCAGGGCGCCGATCCCCTTCGGGGCGCCGATCTTATGACCGGAGATGGTGACGAGGGTGCAGCCGACGTCCGTGAGCGATACGGGGACCTTGCCGAACGCCTGGACGGCGTCCGAATGGAAACAGACGCGCGCCGCGCGACATCGCTCGGCCAGCGCCGCCACCGGCTGGATCGTGCCGACCTCGTTGTTGACCCACATCACGCTCACCACGGCCACGCCGCGCGCCACCGCGGCTTCGACCGCCGCTTCCTCTACCACGCCGGTCGCGCTGACGGGCAGGATGATCTCCTCACCGCCCAAGTGCCGCACCGCGTGCGCGGCGGCGAGCACTGCCTTGTGCTCGGTGGCGGTCACCGCCACGCGGAACGGCCCGCCGCGGTCGCGCGCCGCGAGCGCGGACCCGATGACCGCCAGGTTGTCCGCCTCCGTGCCGCCCGAGGTGAAGATCACCTGGCCGGGCTCGACCCCTCCCCCCAACGCCGCAGCGACCGAGCGCTTCGCCTCCTCGACGCCGGCCCGGGCCGTCCGCCCGAACCGATGGGCCGATGACGGGTTGCCGAAGGCGGCCTTCCCGAGGTAGGGGAGCATCGCCTCCAGCACTTCGGGCCGCACCGGCGTGGTGGCGGCGTTGTCGAGATACACCAGGCGCTTGGCCATGTCCGGAAAATCTACAGGCTACAGGGACCGCACGCCAAGCTGCAGCACATCCTGCACTTCCAGCGTCTCGTGGCAGAAGAACGGCTCGCCGTAGGGCCGCCGAATGAGCGAGCCGTAGTGGGCCGACTGCACCCGGATCAGCTCGTACAGGTCCTGCCCGGTCGGGAAGATCTCTCCCGCCGCCTTCGCCCCGTCGAACTGCGACGCGTAGCAGCGGATCGCCTGCAGCTTCGCATCGAAGCTGTCCGAGATGTCCACCACGAACGTCGGCTTCACCGGATCTTCGCGGTACGCGAGAGCGTGCAGGATCTTGAACGGCCGGTGGGGGGCGCCCGCGCCGCCGTACTTGGCGAGTCCGGCGAGGTAGCACGCGTCGCGGCCCAGCTCGGAGGCGATCCGATGGTCCGGATGGCGGCCGACGGGGAAGGGGAGAATCACCACGCGCGGACGCGTCGCCCGCACCAGCTCCACGAGCCGGGCGCGGGACGGCTCGTCGTTTTGCAGGTGCGCATCGGGCAGCCCCGCGTTGAGCCGCACGTGCACGCCCAGCGCCTTCGCCGCCCGCTCGGCCTCGGCGGCACGCGTAGCGGCATCTCCCCGCGTGCCGGTTTCGCCCTGTGTCAGATCGAGGATGCCGACGCGGTGGCCGGCGCGCACGGCTTTCGCGAGCGTGCCGCCACACGTCAACTCCACGTCGTCGCGATGGGCGGCGATGGCGAGAAGGTCGACATGTTGCGTCATTGCTATCCTCGGCGCCTCGACAGTGCGGAGTGCGGAATGCGGAATGCGGAATGGAAGTGGCGAGTTCGATCCACAATGCTAGCAGTCGGGGTCGACGGTCGCTCGCGCCATTCCGCATTCCGCACTCCGCATTCCGCACTCTTGTTCATTCGTATCTCAACGCCTCCACCGGATCCAGCCGCGCCGCCCGGTTGGCGGGCACGATGCCGAAGATCACCCCGACCATGATCGAGACGAGGGTCGCCACGGCGGCGCTCCACAGCGGGACGGTGGTCGAGAAGCGCAGCAGGAACTTGAGGAATTCGCCCGCGGCGAGACCGAGCACGATGCCGATGACGCCGCCCATGAGCGTGAGCGTGGCCGCCTCGACGAGAAACTGCCACAGGATTTCCCGACGCGTCGCCCCCACCGCTTTGCGGAGTCCGATCTCGCGCGTCCGGTCGGTGACGGACACCATCATGATCGCCATGACGCCGATGCCGCCCACCATCAGGGCGATGCTCGAGAGCACGAGCATGACGAGGAAGAACGCGGCGGTGAGGCCGTCGAAGACGCTCAGCACCTGGTCTGACGTGAGCATGTCGAAGCTGTTGGGCTCGCCCACGCGGATGCCCCGCATGCGGCGCAGCTGCAGCGTGACCGCGTCCATCGCCCGCGGTACTCCGACGCCGTCCACCGGCTTGACGAGGATGATCAGCCCGTTCACCTCGTCGAACTTGAAGTTGCGTCGCGCCGTCTCGAACGGCACCACGCCCGCGATCTCCGGCGTGCCCGGGAGCTCGAAAATGTTGGTGGGGCGCTGGTACACGCCGATCACTCTGAAGGGGCGGCCACCGACCTTGATCAGCCGGCTCACGGGGTCGATCGGCCCGAACAGGCGGTCCACCGTGCGCTGCTCCACTATGATCACGGGTGCCCCGGTGCGGCGCTCGGCCGGGGTGAACACGCGTCCGCGGGAGATGCCCCCGCCCAGGATCTCCATGAAGCGGTCGTCTGCGCCGAACAGGGCGAGCGTCTGGGTACGGATCCCCCCGTACTCGAAGCGATGGAACAGCTGGGTCCAGATTGCGGCGTAGTGGATCTCCGGCAGCCGCGCGATCGCTTCGGCCTCTTGTGGTTTGAGCACCGGTCGCAGCCGGATCTCCCGAGGAAGGGCATCGGGATTGACGGGGGTTTGTGTGAAGTACCGCAGCACGCGGAACGTCGTCGGGCCGACGACCTCCAGGGTCTGCACGATCTGCTGGCGGAACCCCGTCACGATCGAGGCCATGGCCATGACGGTCGCGATCCCGATCACGACGCCCAACACCGTGAGCGCCGAGCGGGCCTTGTTGGCCCGTACCTGCTCGAGGGCGATGAGCCAGCCCTCGCTGACGGAGTGCAGTCTCATTCGGCCCGCAGCGCGGCAATGGGGTCGAGCCGCGCCGCTCGGGTCGCGGGATACACGCCGAACAGCACCCCCACGGTGAGCCCCAGCGCCAGGGCGACGCCCACCGACCACAGGGTCACCCGTGCGGGCAACGGGGAGAGCGTCCCCACCAGCCCGGCGAGGGCCGTGCCCGCGGCGAGGCCCAGCAGTCCCCCCGCCAGAGAGAGGGTGACGGATTCGGCCAAGAACTGGCGGCGGATCGCGCGCCGCGTGGCGCCGAGCGACTTGCGAATCCCGATCTCCCGGGTGCGCTCGTTCACGCTCATGAGCATGATGTTCATGATCACGATACCCCCGACGACGATGCCGATGGCCACCACCGCCGGCACGACCGTGAAAATGACGCGCGTGAGGCTCTGCCAGAAGGCAATGAGCCCCTCGGCCGTGTCCACGGTGAAGTCGTCGTCTTGACCCGGACGTAGCCGGTGCGCGATACGCATCGCCTCCTCGGCCCGGAGCATCGCGTCGGACACCTGATCGGCCGCCGGCATCTTGACGGAGATCACCGTCGTCTGGCGCCGCCCATACAGGGCCTCGAAAGTCGTGAGCGGGAGCATCACGAACCCGTCCCACGACTGACCGAGCACCGTGCCCTTCTTCGCGATCACACCCTTGATCGTGAACGCCCAGCCCCGCACGCGCACGCGCTTGCCGACGGCCCGCGCGACGTCGTCGAACAGCTTCTCGGCGACATCGAACCCGAGGACCGCCACGAGGCGGCGCTCGCGCACGTCCACGTCGGTGAGCGGATCGCCCGCCGCGATCTGGTAGTCCTGCACGATCTGATATGGGGCGGTGACACCGAACACGAACGCGTCGCCCACGGTCCGGTTACGCCACGCGACGTCGGCCGTGGGGGTGGGCCACCCCGACTGCAGAGCGATCGCTTGCGCCTCAGGGACGGCGCGCTCCACGTAGGGCACGTCTTCGGGCGCGATGATGGGCCGGCGCTGGATCCGCCTCCACTCTTCGTCGTCGATGAACCCTACCTGTATCGGGTCGCGCCGGATCTGGAACGCGTTCACGCCCACGATCGCTCCGGCGAGCCGCTCCCGCACGTACGCGTTCATGCCCTGAATCACCGCCACCACGGCGATGAGGAACGCCACCGACACGATGATCCCGAGCAGCGTGAAGAACGACCGCAGCTTGTGGCCCCACAGGGTCCGCAGCGCCTGGAGGATGGCTTCGGTGAGCTGCATCAGATTGCAAACTTAAGCGGGAAGTGCGGAATGCGGAGTGCGGAATGCGGAATGGATCGCGCAATCGTCGAGCCCTGGTGCGGGCATCGAGCATCGGACCTTCCCCTTCAATTCCGCATTCCGCATTCCGCACTCCGCACGATGTCTATTCGTATCGCAACGCTTCCACCGGATCGAGCCGGGCGGCCCGACTGGCGGGGTAGAGGCCGAAGCCCACCCCGGTCAGGGCCGAGACGCCGAGCGCGACGACGATCGACCACAAGGGCACGTTGGCGGGAATCGGCGTGACACGGGAGATGGCGAACGCGAGGCAGCCGCCCACCAGCATCCCGGCCGCGCCGCCCACCAGCGTCAGGGTCGACGCCTCGACGAGGAACTGCCACAGGATGGCGCGCCGCGTCGCCCCGAGTGCCTTGCGGACCCCGATCTCGCGGGTGCGCTCGGTGACCGAGATCATCATGATCGCGACGACACCCACGCCTCCCACCATCAGCCCGATCGACGAGAGCACGAGCATCACGAGGAAGAACATTCCCGTGACCTGGTTCCAGGAATCGAGCAACTTGTCCTGCGTTACGATCGAGAAGGTGTTCTCCTGGCCGGGCTTCATGCCGCGGAGCGAGCGCAGCGTCGCGACCACTTCGTCCATCGCCTGCTGCTGGCTGTAGCCGGGCGCCGGGGCGACCGCCAGCCGCATCCACCCTTTGAAGTAGGGCACGTGCTTGGCGAACGCGCCGTGCGGGATCCCGACGAAAGGCGGCGTGCTGCCGCTGAACAGGCTGGGGGGCGGCGTGTACACGCCGATCACGGTGAAGGGCGCGCCGGCGACGTGGATCGTCTGACCGATCGGGTCGCGGCCGCGGAACAGCTGGTCTTCCAGCTTGCGGTTGATGACCGCGACGGGGCTGTTGGCGAGGTCCTCGAGCCGCGTGAAGGTGCGCCCTGGGTAGACGTCGCCGCCGTTCACCTCCACCCACTGGGCGGACAACCCCGACACGTTGACCGACTCGAGCCGCAGGTCGGCGAACTCCACGGTCGCGGAGCTCTCGTCTCGGCGAGTCACGTAGCGCACCGATGGAAGCAGGGCGATGCGGTCGGCCTCGATCTCGTTGATCGGCGGGTTGCGGCGCCAGGGGCTCGATTCGTCGGAGCCGTCCGAGACGTTGACCCCGGCCCGGAAGAAGCGCCACACGAGGAACGTGCGCGGCGCGATCGACTCGAAGATGCCCGAGACGCTCTTGTTGATGCCGCTGATCATCGCGGCCATCACCATCACGACCATCACGCCGATCGCGACGCCGAGGATGGTCAGCGCGGCCCGTCCCTTGTTGCTGCGCAGCGAGTCCAGCGCGATGCCGACCCCTTCGAACAGGCTGGTCATGTCTCGTGCCGCAGGGCGGCGATCGGGTCGAGGCGCGCCGCGCGGCTCGCCGGGTACACGCCGGCGATGATGCCCACGCCGGCGCCGAGCACGACGCCGACCACGATCGACCAGGGCGCGACCGCGGCGGGGAGCGGCGTCGTGGCCGCCACGGCGCCGGCGAGCCCCAGTCCCAGCGCGACGCCGCCGGCGGCGCCCGCGGTGGCGAGCGTGGTGGCCTCGACCAGGAACTGTCGCAGGATGTCGCGCCGCCGGGCACCGAGCGACTTCCGGATCCCGATCTCGCGCGTGCGCTCGGCCACCGCCATCAACATGATGTTCATGATCACGATTCCGCCCACGACCAGCGAGATCGCGACGAGGCCCGGGAGCGCGACGAACAGCACGCGGCTGATCTTGCCCCAGAAATCGAGCACCTCGTCCGCGGTTTCCAGCGCGAAGTCGTCCGGCTCGCGCGGCCGCAAGTGGCGGCGGCTCCGCATCATCGCTTCGGCCTGCGCCATCGCTTCCCGCATCTCGGACTGCGAGTTGGCCTTCATCGCCAGCGCGTCCACCACGCGCGGCGGGTTGATGTAGCGCTTGAGCGGCGCGCTCGCCGGCGCCACCGCGAACTTGTCGAGCGACAGGCCGAACAGGTTACCCTGCTTCTCCACGACCCCGATCACCCGGTACGGAAGGTCGAAGAGCTTCACTTCCCGGCCGATGGGGTCCTGACCCTCGAACAGCTTGTCGGCCAGCTCGTGTCCCAGCACGAGGACCGGCACGCCGGCCTCCACCTCCTGAGCGGTAAAGGCGCGGCCCTGTTCGACCAGGAGTGAGCGGATGTCGAGATACAGCTCCGTTGCCGCCGTGACCTGCACATCCTTCGCCTGCTTCCGGCCGGCGGTGAGCGTCGCACGGGTGTTCGACTCCCACGCCGCGAGCACCGGGATCGTCACGCCGCGCACCACGGCCTGCGCGTCGTCGTAGGTCACCCGCGGGCGCCGGCGCCACACCCGCCACGTCGAGTCGGTGACGTTGCCGAGCTGCACGTCGGGGAATTGCCGGAGCCGAAACGTGTTCACGCCGAGGATCGTGCCGGCGAACTTGTCCGTCATGTAGCGGTTCATCCCCTGCACGACGGACACGACGGCGATGAGAAACATCACGCCGATGAACACGCCGATGATGGAGAAGGCGCTCTTCAGTTTCTGCGCCCGGATGGTCTGTAAAGCGAGGCGGACGGCCTCGAAGAAGGGCACCTATTCGTATCGCAGCGCCTCGACCGGATCGAGCCGGGAGGCCTTGCTCGCGGGGTAGATGCCGAACAGCAGCCCGGTGACCGCGGCCGCGGCCAGCGCGAGGACGACGGAGCCGAGCGGCACGTAGGCGGGGACCGGTGTGGCGCCGGCGAGGATCAGCGACACGAGCCAGCCGACGACCATGCCGACGATCCCGCCCACGAGCGTCAGGGTCGCCGCCTCGACCAGGAACTGCCACAGGATTTCCCGCCGGGTGGCGCCGAGCGCCTTGCGCACGCCGATCTCCCGGGTACGCTCCGTGACCGAAATCATCATGATCGCGACGACGCCGATGCCCCCGACGAGCAGGCCCACCATCGAGAGCGCGATCATCAGGACCCGGGCCACCAGAGTGAAGCTGTTGATGGCCTTCACGTAGACTTCCTGCGTGACCGCATCGAAGTTGTTCCGCTGCCCCGGCCGGAGCGCGCGCATCGTGCGCAGGGCCATGGTGACGTCGTCCATCGCTCGCTCGAGGGACACCGAGTCTTGGGGAACGACGAACATGTCCATCCAGCCGCGCCAATACTGCAGGTCCTTCATGAAGGTCCCGTGCGGGATCATGGCTTGGGGCCGGTCGTCCCCGCCGAACAGGCGGGGCGGGGGGTCGTACACACCGATCACGTCGTACGGCACGCCGCTGATCTTGATGCGCCGCGCCATCGGGTCCCGTTGGCCGAACAGGTTCTCCGCGAGCTTCGTGTTGACCACCGCGACGTGGCTATTGGCGGCGTCTTCGACGCGGGTAAAGGAGCGGCCAGGGTGGATGATCCCGCCCTCGATCTTCGGCCAGTCGGCGTTGCGGCCCCGGATGTTGATGGCCGACATGCGGTGGCCTTCGAAGTCGATGTCCGCCGAGGTGTTCTCGTCGACGACTACGAAGGCGATGGAGGGCAGCTGCTCGAGGCGGGTGGCCTCCGTCATCGTGAGCGGCGGGCGCCGTCGCCACGGATCCGGGTCTTCCGGATCCACGTCGCCCTGCCCACCCCAATACCGCCCGACCCAGAACGTCTTCGGGCCGAGCGACGCGAGCATGTCGGAGATGCCCTTGTTGAACCCGCTGATCAACGCGCCGATGACCATCACGACCGTGACGCCGATGGCGACGCCCAGGATCGTGAGGGCGGCGCGCATCTTGTGAGCCCGCAGCGACGCGAGGGCGATGCCGACGCCTTCGAACAGGCCCGTCACGGCTACTCCTGGCGCAGTGCGGCGATCGGGTCGAGCCGCGCCGCGCGGCTGGCGGGATAGACGCCCGCGATCACGCCGACGCTCGCGCCCATGACGACGCCCAACAGGATCGACGCGGGCGACACACGGGCGGGGAGGGGAGAGGTCGCCGCGATGAGGAACGTGAGCCCGATGCCGGCGACGACGCCGAACGCCGCGCCGACGGTCGCGATCGCGGCCGATTCGGCGAGAAACTGCCGTAGCACGTCCCGACGCCGAGCGCCCAGCGACTTCCGGAGCCCGATCTCCCGAGTCCGCTCCGCCACCGACATGAGCATGATGTTCATGATCACGATGCCGCCGATCACCAACGACACGACCACCACGCCCGGCAGGACCACGACGAGGATCCGGCTGATGCCCGCCCAGAAACGTTGCACGCCCTCGGACGTGTCCAGCGCGAAGTTATCGTCCTGGCGCGGCCGCAGATGGCGGCGGCTGCGCATGATCCCCTCGGCCTGGTCTATCGCCACCCGCATCTCGGGTTCGGTTTGCGCCTTCACGAGGAAGGCGTCGAGGATGCCGGGCGGGTTGACCAGATTCTGCGCGGGCGACAGGGCCGGCACGACGATGAAGCGGTCGAGCGGGAAGCCGAGGATGCTGCCCTGCCTCTCCACCACGCCGATCACGCGATAGGCGATGCCGCCGATGCGCACGCTGCGGTCGAGCGGCGAGCGATCCACGAACAAGCGCTGCGCCACCGCGTCGCCCAGCACGGCCACCGCCGCCCCGGCGCGGTTCTCCTGCGCGGTGAACGCCCGCCCCATGGCGAGGCGGAAGTTCTTGATGTCGAAATAGCGCTCGCTCGCTGCGGTCAGCTCGATGTCCCGCGCCTGCTTGTCGCGGTACGAGACCGTGACGTTGTCACTCGACTGCCAGGCGGTGATGACGGGCACGGTGAGGCCGGCGCTCAACGCTTCCGCGTCGCTGAAGCGGATGCGGGGGCGCCGCGCCCACGATCGCCACACCGAGTCGGGCACGTTGGGCGTGAACATCGGCCGGCGCCGCAGCTGGAACGTGTTCACGCCATACAGGGTCTGGGCGAACTTCTCGGTCATGTAGCGGTTCACGCCGTTCACGATCGACCACGCGCCGATCAGGGAGGCGACGCCGATGAACACGCCGAGCAGGGAGAACCCGCTCTTCAGCTTCTGCGCGCGGATCGTCTGGAGCGCCAGCCGGATCGCTTCGAAGAAATGCACTCAGGCGGCCTGCTGCTGGTCGGTGGCGATGACGCCGTCCCGCAGCGTGACTACGCGCGCCGCGTGAGCCGCGATATCGTGCTCGTGCGTGACCATGACGATCGTCTGACCCTGGCGGTGCAGGTCGCCGAACACCTGCATGAGCTCTGCGCTGGTCGTCGAGTCGAGGTTCCCGGTGGGCTCGTCGGCGAGCAGGATGGACGGCACGTTCACCAGGGCGCGCGCGATCGCCACCCGCTGCCGCTGGCCGCCCGACAGCTCGTTCGGCCGGTGATCCATGCGGTCGCCCAGCCCCACGCTGGCGAGCGCCCGCGCGGCGTGCTCGCGCCGTTCGCGCGCGGGCTGCCCGGCGTAGATGAGCGGCAGCTCCACGTTGTGCAGCGCCGTCGCCCGCGGCAGCAGGTT
This sequence comes from Gemmatimonadales bacterium, assembly GCA_035637455.1. Taxonomy (GTDB): domain Bacteria; phylum Gemmatimonadota; class Gemmatimonadetes; order Gemmatimonadales; family GWC2-71-9; genus 20CM-4-69-16. The sequence continues at coordinate 6,348 of DASPXE010000261.1, read as the reverse complement.
GAACGTCTGGAAGACGAACCCGATCTCCTTGTTGCGGATCCGCGCGAGCTCGTCGTCCGACAAGTCGCTCACTTTCTGGCCGTTCAGCCAGTACTCACCCGCCGTCGGTGTATCCAGGCAGCCGATCAGGTTCATCAAGGTCGACTTCCCCGAGCCCGACGGTCCCATGACGGCGACGTACTCATTCTTGCGGATCTGCAGGCTCACGCCGCGCAGGGCGCGCACCACTTCGCCGCCCATGTCGTAATCCCGGGCGAGCTTGTGCGTCAGGATCACGATGTCGGGCAGCGGGGTGTCGCCCGTCCGGAACGACTGGAGGGCCGTCATGCCGTCTTCTTCACGTTCTTCTTCGTGGTGTCCGCGGACTGCTTCAACGCGCGCACGCGGGCGCCATCCTTCAAGTCGCGGATCGCTTGGTAGGGCCCGGCGACGATCGTCTCGCCCTCCTTCAAGCCGTCGAGCACTTCGAAGTACTCGTCTCCAGCGATCCCGACCTTGACCACCCGAAACGTCGCCGTCCCCTTGTCCACCACGAAGACCCCCTCGGCTTCCTTCTTCTTGCGCGCGGTCGCAGTGTCCACCGGCCGGTTCTCCGTGGACAGCGGCTTGTTCTCGCGCACCGTGAGCGCGATGATCGGGATCGACAGCGCCTGTTTCCGCGTGTCGGTGATGATCCGCGCGGTGGCCGAGAGGTCCGGGCGCACGTCGGCCGGGGGGTGGTTGAGCGTCACTTCGACCTCGTAGTCCACCGCGCGGTCGTTCTGCCCAGTGGCGCTCGAGGCCGCCGTGAGGATGCTCGAGTTGGACAGCTTGGTCACCTGTCCGGTGAACGAGGTATCCGGGAACGCATCGATCGAGACATCCACCGAGTCCCCGAGATGGATGCGCACCACGTCGGTCTCATCCACCTTCACCTTCGCCTGGATCACGGACAGATCGGAGACCGTCAGCAGCAGGCCAACGTCCTTCGAGAACGTCCCCGGGACGGCGACCTCCCCTTCTTCGACGGAGAGCCGGGTCACGCGGCCCGCCATCGGCGCGATGAGTGTCGTCTTGCGGAGGTTGTCACTGGCGGAGCGCACCGCGGCGCGGGCCTGGTCCACTTGGTGCTGCGCGGCGGTCAGGTTTGCCTCGGCGATCTCGAACGCCGTCTGGGCCTGCTCCAGCTGCTCCTGTGAGACCAGGTTGGGGTTCTGCGTGTGCAGCTCCTTGGTGCGCCCCAGCGCGCGGTCGGCTTGGTCGCGGTTGGCCTTCGCCTGTACCGCCGCCGCCTGCGACGACGCGTAGGTCGCCTCGGCCTGCTGCAGGTTCGCCTGGTAGATGGTCGGATCGATCTGGAGCAGGAACTGCCCCTTGGTGACCAGGTCGCCCTCGTGCACCGCGATCTTGGTGATGCGCCCGGTGATGTCCGCCGAGATGTCGACCTTTTTCTTCGGCTGAATCTTGCCGCTCGCGGTGACGGCGGCGACGAGGTCGCGGCGGCCCGCCTTCTCGAACCGCACTTCCACGCCGCGTTCGCGCCGGGCGCCGGCGCTGATCACGACCAGCCCCACGATCAGCACCGCCGCCCCGGCTCCCACCAGCACTTTATTACGCTTGGACATTTCTGTCGGGTCCTCTCGTTACCGCAGCGGCCGGCCCACCGCTGCCTCGAGCGCGGCGACCGCCTTGTGATAGTCGTAGACGGCGTTCACATAGTCGCTCTCCGCCCGCAGCTGCGCGACCTGCGCATCCAGCAGCTCGAAGAACGTTCCCGAGCCAACCCGGTAGCGCTCGGTGGCGAGCTGCAGCTGCTCGCGGGCCGCCGTGCGGTTCGTGTCCTGGATCGCGATGGTGCGGTACGCGGTCGTGACCGTGAGGTACCCTTGGCTCACGTCCGTGTGCACCTGCAGGCCGCGCGCCCGCACCGATTCCTCCAGGTCCTGCTGCTGCGCCTTCGCCTGCGACACCTGAAGCGGCTGGGAGAAGTTGCTCCACAGCGGGATGCTGATCGTCAGGCGCGCCTGGAACGGCTGCGGCGTGAAGTTGAAGGGGTACGCCGCGTTCTGGTCGCGGATCGCCTGCGCCTGCGCGGGCGTGAACGCGAGCGCGTTGCAAAGGAGCGGCGACTGCCCGGCATTCAACCAGGCGGTGTTCTCGTACTGGCACGCCGCGATGTTGGCGGCTGCGCTCGCCGACTCGGCCGCGATCGTCGGGTTGATGTCGGAAAGTTTCTGCGTGAACCCCGACCAGCTGGCCGACACCGAGACGCTCGGCGTGTACGCGCCCGTGGCCGCACGGACACCCCAGCGGGCGGCGCCCTCGCGCGCCCGCAGCGCCTTGAGCGCGGGGTTCTGGGCCTCGGCCATCGTCAGTAGGTCGCCGAGCTGCCACGCCGGCGTCTGCACGGCAAAGGTATCGGTGAGCTGCACCGTGGCGACGTCGACGGGCGGCGTGACGCCGATTTGCTGGAACAGCCGCAGCTTCTCGAGCTGGAGCCCGGTCTGCGACCGCAGCAACGCGACCTCCGCCTGCCCGCGCGCGACCTGCGCCTGGCGGACGTCGATCAACGATGAGCGGCCTACGTCGTAGCGCGCCTGCGCGAGCTTGAGGAACTGTTCGTTGCGGTCGAGCTCCCTGCGCGCCACGTCGGCATTGTCGCGGGCCTGGAGCACGCTCAGGTACTGCTGGGTCACGCCGGTGATCAGGTTCGACTCGGCGCCCGCCACGTCCGCGTCGGCGGCGCTGAGCTGGGCGTGCTTGAGCGGGATCTGCGTGAGCGTTTGCCCGTTCAGCGCCCAGTCGAGGAACAGGCCGTAGCTCGACGACAGCGTCGACACGTTCTGCGAGAAGTTGGCCGTCAGGAACCGCTGCTGGCCGGACCCCGCGTAGCCGAGGCCGCCCGAGGCGGTGAGTGTCGGCAGAAAGGTGCTGGACCACGCGTTGCGAGCCCCCCAGCCGGCCGGAGCCCGGTCGTGCAGCGCCTGCCGGTAGAGCGGGTTGTGCGCGCGCGCCAGCGCCAGGGCGTCGGCGAGAGAGAGGTTCGCGGTGGCGGGTTGCTGGGTGACGGAGAGGGCCGGACAGACGGCGAGCCCGACGGACAACAGCAGGTGCTTCATAGGGTTCCCTGGGACCGGTCGTGAGGTCGTCACCTCATACGCGGGCCGCACGTTACGGGTTTCGACTTGTGACTAACGACTCCGCACTGGGCGGGAATCTAACCCTGGAGGCGCCCCCCGTCGAAGGGCTCAGGAGGCCGGCGCGCGCTCCGCCGTGAGACGGCTTGCGGGCACCTCGACCTTGAGCAGCCGGCCCGCCCGGTCCAGCCACAAATGTACCAACTGATTGGCGCCGCCCCTCACCGTGACGTGGTGGAGCGACGCGGGGTCGCGATTCACGGTCGTGGCCTCGACGCCCTGGTCCTGCACGACGAGCAGCTCACGCCGCCCGGACCGGGCAAAGATCGCGGTCACCGGCACGGGGCTCGGACCGGCGTGCCAGGCGGCGAGCAGGTACAGTGCGAACACGGAGTCGTCGAGCACCACGACGTGTCCCGAGGCGGGGAATTCGCGCGCGCGCTCGGTGCGACGTCCCAGCAGCCGCACCGTGAATCGGCCGCGCGCCAGCTGGCCCAGGATGCGGAGCGGGTCGCGGGGGTCGGCTACCGAGAACTCCAGGCTCGCTGGCAGCGAGTCGGCGCCGATCTCAAGGATGGGATTGAGCACCACGATGGGCCGGTTGCGGTCGTAGCGCACGGTGGAGGCGAGCGTCCAGCCCGACCCGCCACGAGCCCCCGACAACCGAAACGCCTCGCGGCCGATCTCCGCGGTATCTTGACGGACGAGGAGCGTGCCCTCGTCGAGCGGCGCCTGGAGCGCCAGCAGCGCGAGCAGCAGAGCACTCATGGAATCGGGGGCGCCGGGGGGGGGCCCCCGAGCACTCGCGTCGCGATCCGCTCGTAAATCATCTTATACAGGCGCTGGCCCTTCTCCCGGGTGGCGAGCGTGGGCCGGCCGAGCGAGCCGGGGGAGAGCTCGGGGAGCGACCCAATGGCGCGGCGGTACCGCGCGCTCTGGCGCGGCGGCAGGACGAAATCCTGGGCGCGCTCCATCCGCACGAGCTGCGGCGCGAGGTAGAGCAGCAGCGACGTGTCGAGCTCGCTGCCGTGCATCGGGCCCTCCGGGTCGGCGAGGTGGCCGGCGAAGTCGAGGGCGAACACGTCCACCGTGAAGACTCGAGCTCGTCGCGTGCGCAGGGTCGAAAGCGCCTCCTGGTGCGGGTCGTGGCCGTGCGCCGTGAGGATGATGAACGCGTCGACGCCGGCCTGTTCCCAGGAGCCGAGCAGGTCGTTCATCCAACGGTGCAGGGTCTTGCGGCGCACGGTCGCGTTGCCGGCGTACGGTCGCTCGGTGGCGGTGTTCACACCGTACTCGATCGTGGGCGCGCGCAGGATGTCGAAGGCGGCCGAGAGATCATCGGCCAGGCGCTCGACGATGATGGTGTCGCATCCCAGCGGCAAATGCGGGCCGTGTTGCTCGCAGGTGCCCACGGGCACCAGGAGGCGGGAATCGCGCTCGAGGATGAAGCGGACCTCGTCCGTAACCAGAGTCTTGAGATGGCGCGGCGCCCTCATGTCCTGATCGCGGGCTGCGTCGCCGCCGTGGCCGCCGCGGAGTGGCTGCAGCACGGCGGCGGCGCTGGCTGGGCTTGGGGAGCCGGGGGGGCAGCGCTTGCGAGCGCGGTCGCCTGGGTGATGCGGCCTCCCCGGGGCGTCGCCGCGGGATTGGCCACGCTCCTAAGCGTTGCACTCGGCGTGGTGCTCGTGACCGGGACGCTGCAGATGCGCCGCATCGAGTGCTGCTGGCCCGAGGTTCGTGCGGGGCGGATCCCGCGGGACTCTACCGACCTGAAGAGCGTGCTCGCAGCGGCCGTGGCGGAAGCCCGGCGCCTCGCCGAGCGCGGGATGACCGCCGCCCTGCTGCCGCGCGCGCGGGCCTTCGCGCAGCTCGCTGAGGCGATGCAGGCCCGGGGGCGGGCCCCAGGAGTCGAGCGGGGCGTGGTGATCCTCGGTGCCGACGGGGAGCCGCTCGCGTGGGCGGGCCGCCACCGCTTCGTTCCCGCCCGGGACACGGCGGAATTGCGTGCCGTCATCACCCCATTCTACGTGTCGCTCGAGGCCCGGCGCCAGACGCAGGCCAGCGGCATGGCGGTGGGCTCGGTGCTGGTCGACGCCGCGCCCGCGGCGCCCGACCGAGAAGGCGCGGTGAGCGCGCTGTTCGAGCGCCGGCACGGCGTGTCGCTGCGGTTCTACGCGGCGCGCGTCGCCCCGGCCGACTCCGACGTCTTCGACTACGCCACGCCCGACGGCCGTACGCTGTTCAGCGTGCAGCCCATTCCGCCATCCCAGGGCGACGCGAAGCTCGACGCGCTGCACAACGCCGCCGGGCGCGCGGGCGCGGCGCTCGCCGCCACGCTCCTCTTCCTCTTTGTCGCGGCGCCTCCCAGGCGGTCGCGCTCGGTCGTCATGCTGGCCGCGGCCTGGTGCCTGCTGCGCGCCCCGCTCGGGCCGTCGCTCGGGCGCGCGAGCTTGTTCTCACCCGCGCTGTTCTATCGCTCGATGCTGGGCGTGTTCAGCGCGTCCGCAGGATCGCTGGCGGTGCTCGGGCTCGTGCTGCTGCTCGCGGCGTCGGTGCTGTGGCGTCGCGGCGTGCCGCGACGCTGGTGGACGACGTCCGCGGCGGCGGTCCTCGTGCTCGCCGCTCCGTACGTGGTACGCTATTTCGGTCGCGGCATCGCGCCGCCCGCCGGCGGCGTGAGCTTCGGCTTGTGGATCTCGTGGCAACTCGCGGTGGCGGCGGCCAGCATGGCGCTGGTGTTTTGGGCGGCGGCCTTGGTGCGCGGCACCGCGGAGCCGCGCGGCGTCCCGTGGACTCTCCCCGCCGCCTGCGCGTGGGCGGTGCTCGCGGCGCTCGTCGGCCTGTGGTTGTGGCAGCCCTATGGCGCCTGGCCTGAGTGGTACACGTTCGTCTGGCTCCCGGCCCTGGTGGGTGTGGTGGTGCCGGCGCCGAGTCGCTGGGCGGTGTGCGGCATCGCCACCGTCGCCGGCACGGCCGCCGCGCTCGTCACATGGGGCGCGGCGGTCGAAGGTCGCCTCGGTCTCGCCGAGCGTGACGCCGCGGGGTTGGGTCGCGCGGATGACCCGCCGGCGGTCGCGCTGCTCGAGCGCCTGGGGCGCGAGCTGCCGGCGCCTGAGCCGCACAGCGCGGGGGACCTGTACACCGTCTGGCTCCGGTCGCCGCTCGCCGCCGAGGACTATCCCGCGAGTCTCGGCGTGTGGACGCGCGGCGGCGACCCGGTGGCCGAGCTGCG
>DASPXE010000260.1:0-2916 GCA_035637455.1 Gemmatimonadales bacterium | reverse complement strand
CACCAGGAAGCCCCCGAAGTCGGGGATCGCGCGGTAGATCTCGTCCGCCTTCGCGGCCCACCAGCTGCGGACGCCCGCGTCGAGGGGATCGGCCGTGGCGAGCCCGCCGATCTCGATCGGAGCGCTGAAGCGGGCGGTGAGATAGACCTTGAGGCCCCAGGGGCGAAACACGCGTGCCAGGGCCGCGACTTTGACGAGGTATGCCGCCGTCAGGATCCGGGCGTCGGCATTGACGTTGGTCAGCACCACCCCGTTGATCCCGACCGACGCGTTGGCCCGCGCGTAGTCTGTGTACCGTGGGTTGATCGAATCCGGCAGCCGCGCCCATTCCCATAACGACGCCCCCGCGTAGCCGCGCTCCAGCGTGCCGTTCAGGTTGTCCCAATGATCGAGCAGGCGAAGGCGCAGGCGCGGGGCGCTCATCAGGTCGAGCCCGGCGAGGGGCCGCTCGGTCTGGAGCAGGCGCAGCAGCTGGAACACCCCGTACAGGGCGCCGACGTCCTGGTTGGCGGCGATGACGATGGCGCGCCGGCCGTGGATTGCCATCGCGCGGATGACAAACCCCTCCGGGCCAGCCTCGCGCAGCGCATCGGCGAGCGGCAGGGCGGCGACTACGGGCGAATTCGCGGGCGTCCCCACGACGAGCGCGCCGTCCCGGCTCGCGGCGCGCGCGACCGGGATGTCCCGCCCCAGCAGGCCGCGCAGCCCGCTGACCAGCTCATCCCGCGCGGCTCGCAGCGTCGCTCCGTCGGCCGCCACGACCAGCTGCGTGATGGTGGCACGGTACTCGGCGAGGCGGGCGGCGTCCGCGACCAGGCGATAACGCAGCCACAGGTCGTAGCCGTCCTCGGCGACGAGCGTTCGGGGGAGGACGGCGACGCACAGGGCGAACCACGATACGGAGGGGGTGAGCCGCGCGGACGAGCACACGGGTGCGCGGCCTCAGGCGGGCACGTGCGGAACGCGCGCGTCAGCCGGGTCGGCCCAGCGGGAGTTGGGGATGAGCGGCGCCCAGCCCGGGCGCAGCGGATCCTGGTCATACGCGTATGTCCCGAGCCGCAGGAACGCCTCGTGATAGCGGGCCACGCGCTCGCGGTCCAGCGTCACGCCAAGCCCCGGAGCGGTCGGCACCGCCATCCCGCCGCTGCAGTAGGGCCGCTTCCCACCCTCGATCACATCGTCCACGAGGTGATGGTAGTGCGCGTCCGCGGCGAACGTCAGGTTCGGAAGGACGGCGCCCAAGTGCAGCATGGTCGCCAACTGGATGCCCAGCTCGCCCGAAGAGTGTACCGCCACGCCGAACTGGAACGCCTCGCAGATTCCGGCCGCCTTGACGCAGGGGCGGATTCCGCCCCAGAACGTCGTGTCGAGGAGGATAACGTCCACGGCGGTCTGGAGCACGTTGGCGGCCAGCTGCTCGAAGCCGACGACCACGGTGTTGGTGGCCAGCGGCATCCGGATCCGCTCGCGCGCGCGGCGCATGCCGTGCAGGCCGAAGACCGGGTCTTCGAGGTAGTCGTTGTTCAGATCCTCGATCTGGCGCGCGAACCAGACGGCCTGCTCCGTGGACCAGACGCCATTGGGATCGAAGCGCAAGCTGTCGCGCGGCAGCGCCGCGGCGAGGGCACGGTAGCACTCCAGCTCGTACCGAGGCGGGAACACGCCGCCCTTGAGCTTGTGCGTAGTGAATCCCCACTGCGCCTTGAGAGCGCGGGCCTCCGCCACGAGCTGGTCCGCTGTGCGCACTTCGCCGCACCCGTCCGCGGCGTTCGCGTAGCGGAAGAACAGGTAGGAGGCGAACGGCACGTGATCGCGCAGCCGGCCACCGAGGATCTCACACACCGGCACACGCCAGTGCTGCCCCATCAGGTCCAGGCACGCGAACTCGACGGCGGCGAGCATCTGGGTCCGCAGGTTGTACAGCGAGGCGGTCGGGTTCGCGATGAGGAAGCGCAGTTCTTCGATTCGCGTCGGGTCGCGTCCGACGAGATACGACTTCAGCCCGTGCACGGCGGCGCTGGCGCTCTCGCCGCCGCCCCCCAGCTCACCGAGGCCGACGAGGCCGCTGTCGGTTTCGACCTCGACGATGGTGCGCACAAAGCGGCCCCAGTGACACCCGTTGGCGTGACGGAGCGGCGCCTCGAGGGGAACCGAGACCGGCGTGGCCCGAATGTCGGTGATCTTCATGGGAGCACGGTGATAAACTGACCTGATGACTGGCCCGCGGCAAGCGGGTCACTCTGCCGGCACGCGGATGGGCTCGAGGCGCGGAGCGAGGAGGTGCATGAACACCAGGGCGCTGACATAGGCGAGCCCCAGCACGGCGAAGAGCGGCGTGTAGCTACCGCCAGTCGCCTGGAGCACGGCGCCGGTCAGTCGCTGAAACGCGAAGGCGCTGCACATCCCGGCGAACCCGCCCAGGCCGACCACGGACGCGACGGCGTGCCGCGGGAACATGTCGCTCACCGTCGTGAACAGGTTGGCCGACCACCACTGGTGCGCACCGGCCGCCACCGCGACGATGCTCACCGCCACCCACATGGCGCCGGCCGCCGGCGCGAACATCGTCGGGACGATGGACAGCGCCGCGACGAGCAGCGCCGTTTTGCGGCCCAGGTTCACGCTCCAGCCGCGCTTGATCAGCGCACCGGAGATCCAGCCGCCGGTGACCGAGCCCACGTCCGCGGCCACGTAGATGACGACCAGCGGGGCCGCGAGGCCGGCGAGGCGCACGCCGAAATTCGCCGCGAGAAACTTGGGAAGCCAGAACAGATAGAACAGCCACACCGGATCGGTCAGGGCCTTTCCGACGATGAACACCCACGCCTGGCGGCGCCGCAGCAGGCTGCGCCAGGGAACGGCGTCCGCCCCACCGGGCTCGACCGGATCGCTGCGGATCCACGCCAGCTCGGCGGG